>NZ_JBEOWY010000086.1:0-15219 GCF_040296285.1 Kitasatospora sp. NPDC002227 | reverse complement strand
TCAGCAACCGCGCCAGCCGGTTCGCCCGCGCATCCAGCTCCGCATACGACAGCTCGACACCCTCGAAGGCCAACGCCACCGCATCCGGCGTCCGCACCACCTGAGCCGCCAACAGCTCCGGCAGCGTCGACGACGCCACCTCGACCGCCACGCCGGCCGGTTTCTCGGCCTTGCCGTCGGCGGTCGGCACCACGTAGGCCACCAGGCGCTTGTCACCCGGCACGTCCTCACGCACCACCACAGCAGCCTGCGCGACCTCCGGGTGCCCGACCACCACCGACTCGACCTCACCCGGCTCGATCCGGAAACCACGGATCTTCACCTGCTGATCGGCCCGGCCGACGTACTCCAGCTCGCCGTCGGCGTTCCACCGCGCCAGGTCTCCGGTGCGGTACAACCGGTCACCGGCCGGCCCGTACGGATCGGCGACGAACCGCTCACCGGTCAGGCCCGCGCGGTCCAGGTACCCACGCGCCAGCCCCGCACCCCCCACGTACAGCTCGCCGGCCACACCCACCGGCACCGGGCGCAGTGCGGCGTCCAGCACGTAGGCGCGCATGTTGTCGAGCGGACGCCCGATCGGGAGCGCGCCCTCGCCGTCCACCGCGGTGTGCGTGGCGACGAACGTGGTGGCCTCGGTCGGCCCGTACCCGTTCACCACCACGATGTCCGGGCAGGCCGCCCGCACCCGGGCCACGGCCGCCGGCGACACCACGTCACCGCCGGCCCACACCTCACGCACCCCGGCCAGGCACCCCGGGTCCTCCTCCGCCACCAGGGCGAACAGCCCCGCCGTCAGCCACAGCGCCGTGACCCCGAACGAGGACACCGCCCCGGCCAGGGAGGCCGCCGTCACATCACCGGCCGGCATCACCACGACCTGACGACCCGTCAGCAGCGGGACCCACAGCTCCATCGTCGACGCGTCGAAGGAGTGCGGCGAGTGCAGCAGCACCCGCTCGAACCCCGCACCCGCGAACCGCCGGTCCAGCGCCAGCGCGGCCACGTCGGCATGCGTCACCGTCACGCCCTTGGGGCGACCGGTCGAGCCGGAGGTGTACATCACGTACGCCGACTGGCGCGGGGAGCACGGAACGTCGACCGGCTCGGCAGTCGTCGCGTCGACCGTCAGCACGGTCAGACCCAACTCCTCGGCCTGCTCGCGCAGTCCGCCATCGGTGAGCACCACCTTCGCGCCCGTCTCGGACGCGATCGCCTGCCGATGCGCCAGCGGGTAGCGGCTGTCCAGCGGAACGTAGCACCCGCCCGCCTTCACCACACCCAGCAGCGCCACCACCAGATCCGCCGAGCGCTCCATCAGCACCGCGACACCCGACTCCGCGCGCACGCCGTACTCGACCAGTCGCCGCGCCACCGCATTCGCCCGAGCGTCCAACTCCGCGTACGTCAGCTCGAGGCCCTCGGCCGCCACCGCCACCGCATCCGGCGTCGCAGCCACCCGCGCCGCGAACAACGCCGGCAGCGTCGACGGCTCGACCTCGACCGCCGTGTCGTTCCAGCCCGTCAGGACGAGCTCGCGCTCCTCCTCGGTCATCAACTCGACGTGGATGATCGGTCGTTCCGGTGCCGCCAGCAGCTCCCGCAGTACCCGGACGAAGCCGTTGCCCATCCGCTCGACGGTCTGCTCGTCGAACAGGTCGCGGGCGAAGACCACGCCGGCCGTCAGGCCGGCGGGGGCGCCTGCCGTGCCGAACCTCTCGGAGAAGGTGAAGTTGAGGTCGAACTTGGCCGGGGCCGGCCTGGCGGCCACCGGCTTGACGGTGAGGCCCGGGAGGTCCAGCACGGGCTGGGCGTTGTTCTGCACGAGGAGCATCACCTGGAAGAGCGGGTGCCGGGCCATCGACCGGACCGGCGACAGCTCCTCCACCAGCTTCTCGAACGGCACGTCCTGATGCTCGAACGCGCGCAGGCTGGCCTCCCGCACCCGGCCCAGCAGCTTGACGAAGCTCGGCGCGCCGGCCAAGTCGGTGCGCAGCACCAGGGTGTTGACGAAGAAGCCCACCAGGTCGTTGAGGCCCTCATCCATCCGGCCGGCGACCGCGGTGCCGATCGGAATGTCATGGCCGGCGCCGAACCCGGACAGCAGCACGGCCAGCGCCGCCTGCAGCACCATGAACGGGGTACAGCCCTCGGCGCGGGCCAGTTCGGTGATCCCCCGGTGGAGCTCGGCGGGCACCTGGAACTCCACGGAGCCGCCGCGGTGGCTGGCGGTGGGCGGGCGGGGCCGGTCGAAGGGCAGCGCGAGCTCCTCGGGAAGCTCGGCCAGCGATTGCCGCCAGTAGGCGAGTTGCTCGTTGAGCAGACTCTCCGGGTCGTCCTCCTCGCCGAGCAGCTCGCGCTGCCAGAGCGCGTAGTCGGCGTACTGGCCGGGAAGTTCGTCCCAGTCGGGCGCGGTGCCGGCGAGGCGGGCCCGGTAGGCATTGGAGAGGTCACGGGCGAGCGGGCCCATCGACCAGCCGTCCCCGGCGATGTGGTGCACCACCACCACCAGCACGTGCTCCGCCTCGCCGCGCGAGAACAGCCAGGCGCGCAGCGGGAGTTCTTCGGCGAGGTGGAAGACGCAGCCGGCGGCTTCGGCCAGTGCGGCGGTCAACTCCGGCTCGGTCATCGCGGTGGCGTCGACCACGGTCAGCAGCGAGCCGACCGACTCGGCGTCCCGGATGTGCTGCCACGGCTTCCCGGCGACCGCCGAGAACACCGTCCTCAGCACCTCGTGGCGGGTCACCACGTCGCGCAGGGCGTCGTCCAGCGCCTCGATTTCGACGGTGCCGGTGAGCCGCAGGCCCATCGGGATGTTGTAGGTGGCGTTCGGGCCCTCCAGCTCGCTCAGGAACCAGAGCCGCTGCTGAGCGAAAGAAAGCGGGATCATCGTTCAGGACTCCTTGTTCGCGCGCATCGCCCGGAACGCCGGCCGTGCCTTCTTGTTCGCCGATTCGAGCCGCTCCGCCACACCGGCGACCGTCGGTGCCTCGAAGAGGGCCTGGATGGGCAGTTCCACGTTGAGTGCCTTCCGGATCCGGCTGGCCAGTCGCACCGCCAGCAGCGAGTGACCGCCCAGGGCGAAGAAGTCGTCGTCCAGCCCGACTCCGGTGACTCCCAGCACCTCCTCGAACGCCTCGCAGAGCTGCTGCTCGCGTGGCGTGGTCGGGGGCCGGTGGGCGACCCCGGAGCCCAGGTCGGGGGCCGGCAGGGCCTTGCGGTCCAGCTTGCCGTTGACGGTCAGCGGCACGGCGTCCAGCAGCACGACCGCCGACGGCACCATGTACTGCGGCAGCCGCTCGGCAACGAACTCGCGGACGGACGATCCGAGTTCGGTGCTGTCCCCGTCCGCCACGACGTACGCGACCAGGCGCTTGTCGCCCGGCTCGTCCTCACGGACCACCACCACCGCCTGCGCGACCTGCGGGTGCCCGACCACCACCGACTCGACCTCGCCCGGCTCGATCCGGAAACCACGGATCTTCACCTGCTGGTCCGAACGGCCCGCGAACACCAACTGTCCCTCAGCCGTCCACCGCGCCCGGTCACCCGTGCGGTAGAACCGCTCGCCCGGCGCACCGAACGGGTTCGCCACGAACCGCTCTCCGGTCAGCCCCGCACGGCCCAGGTAGCCGCGGGCCAGCCCCGCGCCCGCGACGTACAACTCGCCCGCCACACCGACCGGTACGGGCTGCAGGGACTCGTCCAGCACGTACACCCGGGTGTTGACCACCGGCGTGCCGATCGCCACCACCGACGACGCCGGATCGCACTGCCACAGCGTGGCATCCACCGTCGTCTCGGTCGGGCCGTAGGAGTTGAACAACCTGCGGCCCTCGGCCCAGCGCGCCATCACCTCCGGCGGGCACGCCTCACCCGCCGTCACCACCACCACGCCGCGATCCACCGAACCCGCGTCCAGCGTCGCCAGCACCGCCGGCGGCAGCGTCACATGCGTCACCCGCTGCTCCGCCAGGAACACCGGCAGCGCCTCACCCAGCCGCCGGTCCTGCGGGATGACCACCGAGGCGGCGCCCGTCAGCAGCGCCATGAACCACTCCCACCCGAAGGTGTCGAAGCCCGCCGAGGCGAACTGGCCCACCCGCGAACCGGCACCGACCCCCAGCCACCGCACATGACCCGCCACCAGGTGCGCCACACCCGCATGCGAGACGAGTACGCCCTTCGGACGCCCCGTCGACCCCGAGGTGTAGATCACGTACGCCGGGTGCGCCGTGAGCAGCGGCAGCCGGCGCTCCGTCTCCGTCACCCCCTGGCCCGACAACCCGGCCAGCTCCGCGACCGTCGCGGCATCGTCCAGCACCACCACCGGCACCGACCCCGCCAGCACCCCGGCCGTCGCCCGGCTGGCGACAGCCAGGACCGAAGCGGCGTCCTGCAGCATGTACGCGATCCGCTCCGCCGGGTACTCCGGATCCACCGGCATGTACGCGCCGCCGGCCTTCGCCACCGCGAGCAAGGAGACCATCAGGTCGACGCCGCGCTCCATCACCACCGCGACCACCGACTCCGGGCCCACACCGCGCCCGATCAGCAGCCGCGCCAGCCGGTTCGCCCGCGCGTCCACCTCCGCGTACGACACCTCGACACCGTCAGCCACCACCGCCGGCGCATCCGGCGTCCGCGCCACCTGCGCCTCGAAGAGCCCCGGCAGCGTCGAGGACGTCACCTCGGCCGCCGTGTCGTTCCACTCCTCGAGCACCTGGCGGCGCTCGGCCTCGCCCAGCACCCCCACCGCCGACAGCCGCGTCTGCGGGGCCTCCTCCAGAGCGGCCGTCAGGTTGGTGACGGCGGCCTGCAGCAGCGCGCAGATCTGCTCCGCATCGGCCGGTGCCATCGATTTGGCGGTCAGGAAGAAGCCACTCCCCATGTCGTCGACGGCCACGCTCACGGGGTAGTTGGTGGGGTCGCTCGCGGCCAGCACCCCGACGCCCTCGAGGCCGGGGCCACTGGCCTGTGCAGCGGCCTCGCTGTGCCGGTAGTTGAAGATCGAGGTGAACAGCGGGCTGCCGCCCGCCACCCCGCTCGCCTGCTGCGCCAGCGAGAGCGGCGCGTGCTCGTGCACCAGCAGCTCGGCCAGCTGGCCCCGCATGCCGTCCAGCGCCTCGCCCGCACTCTGCGAGTCCAGCCGCACGCGCACCGGCAGGGTGTTCATGAACAGACCCGGCACCCGGTCCGAACCGGCGCCCGCGTTCATCCGGCCGAACAGCACCGTGCCGAACACCACGTCGTCACGGCCCGACAGCGATGCCAGCACCCGGGCCCACGCCAGGTGGAACACCGTCGCCGCACTCACGCCCTGCCGCCGCGCCACCTCACGCACCCGGCCGGCCACCTCGGCGTCGAGGGGGACCTGGCAGTGCATCGCGCCGGTGCCGTCACTGTGCACGTCCAGCAACCCGTAGGGCGCCGTAGTCTCGGTGACGTCACCGAGCAGCTCGGTGAAGTACCGGACGTGCTCCTCCCGCGGCGTACCCAGACGGGCCTGGGCGACGAAGTCGCGGAACGGCAGCGGCTCCGGCAACGCGTCGGCACGGCCGGACACGAATGCCCGAAGCTCCTCGAGCAGCACGTCCCGTGAGGTGTGGTCCCCCACCAGGTGGTGCATTCGCAGCAGTGCCAGCCAGCGGTCACTGCCGGGCTCCGCCGCGATGTGGAGCGTCAGCAGGGGCGCCCGGGTCAGATCCATCCACGAGCCGTCGACTGCTGCCAGCTGCTCCACCGGATCGGCGCCCTGCGGGTCCAGCACGACCTCCTGGACCGGCAGCTCCACCCGGCGCAGCACCACCTGCACCGGCTCGGCCAGCCCCTCCCACACGAAAGCCGTGCGGTAGACGTCATGCCGGTCGATCACCTTCCGCAGCGCGTCCACGAAGGCGTCAACCCGCTCCCGCGAGTCGAATCCCAGCACCGACGGGCGCATGTAGACGTCCGACTCGGTGTTCCGATCCGCCATCATGTGGTGGAAGAGGAGGCCCTCCTGGAGCGGGGCCAGCGGGTAGACGTCGGCCACATTGGCCGCGCCGCCCTCGACCGTGGCCACGATCCGCTCGATCTCCGCCTCGGTGAGCTCCACCAGCGGCAGCATCTGCGGCGTGATCTCGACGGCACCCTCAGGGATCAGGTTCGGCGGCACCACCACCTGGACCGGCCCGGCGGCGCCGGCCAGCTCGGCCGGCGTGGGGTTGCGCAGCAGGGTGCGGATGGAGACCGACACACCCCGGACCCGCAGGTACTCCACCAGCGACACCGCCAGCAGGGAGTGCCCCCCGAGGGCGAAGAAGTTGTCCTCCACGCCGACGCTCTCCAGCCCCAGGGCGTGTGCGAACGCGGCGCACAGGATCTCCTCCTGCACCGTGGCCGGACCACGGCTCACCCGGACGTCCTCGTCCGCGGTGCCGGAGTCGTCCGGTGCGGGCAGGGCCGCGAGGTCCAGCGCCCCGTCCGGCGTCAGCGGCAGCGCGTCCAGCACCACCACGGAGGGCACCAGCTGCTCCGCCAGGCGGTCGCCGGCGAACTGCCGCACCGCGGCCGCCAACGCCGCGCGATCAGCGCCGGAGCCGGCGGGCACGACATAGGCGACAAGGCTCCCGCCGCCTCCCGTCCGGGATGCCTGTCCGTCCTCCGCGTCCTGCTCGCGCTCGATGACCGCCAGCTGAGCCACGCCGGGCTGCGCGGCCAGCACGGCCTGCACCTGACGCGCGGTCCGCCCGGGCGTCAGGATCCGCTCCCGCTCGTCCTCACCCAGCACGGCCACCGCCGCAAGCCTGGTCCCCGGCTCGGCCGTGACCGTCTCGAGGACGCGCACCAGCCAGACCGCGATCCGCTCGGCCGTGTCCGCGTCGAACAGGTCGGCTGCCGCGGTCATGACGCCACGCAGGCCCGCCGGAGCGCCCTGGGCGTCGAAGACCTCCCCGAGCGACATGCCCAGGTCGAACTTGGCCACCCCCGGTCCGGCGGCCTGCCGGCTGACCCGCAGCCCCGGCAGCTCCAGCAGCTCCAGCTCGGACCGGCCGTCGCCGGCGGCCGCGGCGGTGTTCTGCAGGGTGAGCATGACCTGGAACAGCGGGTGACCGGCCAGCGACCGGGTCGGCGCCAGCTCCTCCACCAGCTTCTCGAACGGGACGTCCTGGTTCTCGTAGGCGCGCAGGCCCGTCTCCCGGACCCGCTCGACCACCTCACCGAAGGTCGGGTCGCCGGACAGGTCGGTCCGGATCACCAACGTGTTGACGAAGAACCCGATCAGCTCGTTGAGCGCCTCGTCGGTGCGCCCGGCGATCGCCGTACCGATCGGGATGTCCGTGCCCCCGCCGATCCGGTTCAGGGTGACCGCCAACGCCGCCTGCAGCACCATGAACAGGGTCGCCCCCTGCTCCCGGGCCACCGACAGCAGGCCCTCGTGCACCCCTGCGGGGACCTCCAGCCGCACCGCGTGACCGCGGTGGGTGGGTGTCGCGGGCCGCGCGAGGTCGGTGGGCAGGACGAGCTCCTCCGGAGCCCCGGCCAACGCCTCACGCCAGTAAGCCACCTGCCCGGACACCACACTGTCCGGATCGTCCTCGCTCCCGAGCAGCTCCCGCTGCCACAGCGCGTAGTCCGCGTACTGCACCGGCAGCGCCACCCACTCCGGCACCCGGCCCGCGACCCGCGCCGCGTACGCCCTCGACACATCGCGCGCCAGCGGCGCCGTCGACCAGCCGTCGGCCGCCACGTGATGGACCAGCATGACCAGCACGTGCTCGGCCTCGCCGAGCGCGAACAGCGCGGCCCGGATCGGGATCTCCGACGTCAGGTCGAACCCGTACCCGACCGCCTCCGCAACCGCCGCATCCAGCTCCTGCGGCGCCACCTCGACCACCGACAGCTCGAAGCCGCACTCCTCCAGCGACAGCACCTGCTGGAACGGCTCACCGTCCACGGCCGGCAGGACCGTGCGCAGCACCTCGTGCCGCCCGATCACGTCCCGCAGCGCCGCGGCCATGGCCCCGCGGTCCAGCTCCCCGGTCAGCCGCAGCGCCAGCGGGATGTTGTAGGTCGCACTCGGACCCTCCAACTGCCCGAGGAACCACAGCCGGCGCTGCGCGAACGACAGCGGCACCCGCTCCGGACGCACCACCGGCACCAACGCCGCCCGGCCCGCGGCGGCCTCACCGATCCACGCCGCGACCGCGGCCGGCGTCGGACGCTCGTACAGCATCCGCAGGGGAAGCTCCACGCCCAGCACCGCGCGCACCCGGATCACCAGCCGCATCGCCAGCAGCGAGTGACCGCCCAGCGCGAAGAAGTCGTCCTCCACACCGACCGCGGGCAGCCGCAGCACGTGCGCGAACGCCTGGCACAGCAACTCCTCCTGCACCGAGGCCGGTCCACGGCTCGACACCCCGCCCGCCGCCGCGAAGTCCGGCGCGGGCAGCGCCTTGCGGTCCACCTTGCCGTTCGCCGTCAGCGGCATCTCCGCCAGCACCAGCACCACCGACGGAACCATGTACTCCGGCAGGCTCCGGGCGAGGTGGGCCTGCAGGTCCGCCACGTCCACCTGCATCCCGGCCCGGGGCACGACGTACCCGGCGAGCCGCTGATCCCCCGCACCGGTCCCGTTGACCGTCACCGCCGCCTGCGCCACCAGCCCGTGACGCTCCAGCGCGGCCTCGATCTCACCCAGCTCGATCCGGTAGCCACGCACCTTGACCTGGGTGTCGACCCGGCCCAGGCACTCCAGCGTCCCGTCCTCGCGCCAGCGGGCCAGGTCGCCCGTGCGGTACATCCGCTCACCGCTCGGCCCGAACGGCGCGGCGGTGAACCGCTCAGCACTCAGCCCGGGCCGGCCCAGGTACCCCCGGGCCAACTGCGCACCCGCCAGGTACAGCTCGCCCGCCACACCTGCCGGGACCAGCTGCAGGAACCCGTCCAGCACGTAGGCACGCATGTTGGCGAACGGCCGCCCGATGGTCACCGGACCCTCGGCGACCTCGGCCGAGGTCGCCCAGACCGTGGCCTCCGTCGGACCGTACAGGTTCACCGCCCACAGGCCGAGCTCCCGCATCCGGCCCGCCAACTCCTCGGGCAGCGCCTCACCGCCGACCAGCACCCGCACCCCGCGCGGCCAGCCGGCCTCGCCGGACAGCAGCGCCCGCCACAGCGACGGAACAGCCTGCACAGCGGTCACCCCGGCCGCGTCGACCAGCTCCCGCAAGGCCGTCACGTCACGGACCGTCTCCCGCTCGGCCAGCACCACGGCCGCCCCGCGCACCAGCGGCAGGAACAGCTCCAGCGCCGCGATGTCGAAGGACACCGTCGTCACCGCCAGCAGACGGTCGCCGGCCCCCAGCGGGACCCGCTGCCCGGCCGCCCGCAGATGGTTCACCAGCGCCTCGTGAGTGACCACGACCCCCTTGGGACGCCCGGTCGAACCCGAGGTGTGGATCACGTACACCGGGTGGGCCGGCCGCAGCGGCGCCACCAGCTCGGCGTCCGTCAGCCGCGCCTCCTCGAAGCCCGCGCACTCGGCGCGCAGCTCGGCGGAGTCCAGCACCAGCACCGGCCGGTCGACCGAGTCCGGCAGCACCCGGGCACACTGCTCCGTCGTCAGGACGCACACCGGCGTCGCGTCGTCCAGCACATAGGCGATCCGCTCCACCGGGTACTCCGGATCCACCGGCATGTACGTGCCGCCGGCCTTCGCCACCGCCAGCAGCGACACCACCAGGTCGACGCCGCGCTCCATCACCACCGCGACCATCGACTCCGGGCCCACACCGCGCCCGATCAGCAGCCGCGCCAGCCGGTTCGCCCGCGCGTCCACCTCCGCGTACGACAGCTCGACGCCCTCGAAGGCCAGCGCCACCGCGTCCGGCGTCCGCGCCACCTGCGCCTCGAAGAGCCCCGGCAGCGTCGAGGACGCCACCTCGAGCGCCGTGTCGTTCCACTCCTCGACCACCTGACGGCGCTCGGCCTCGCCCAGCACCCCCACCGCCGCGAACCGCGACTGCGGAGCCTCCTCCAGGACGGCGGTCAGGTTGGTGACGGCGGCCTGCAGCAGCGCGCAGATCTGCTCCGCGTCGGCCGGTGCCACCGCTTCGACGATCAGGCTGAAGCCACTCCCGAGGTCGTCGACGGCCACGCTCACGGGGTAGTTGGTGTGGTCGCTCACGGCCAGCAGTCCGACGCCCTCGAGGCGGGGACCAGTCCCCTCCGCCGGGGCCTGGCCGTGGCGGTAGTTGAGGATCGAGGTGAACAGCGGGCTGCCGCCCGCCACCCCGCTCGCCTGCTGCGCCAGCGAGAGCGGCGCGTGCTCGTGCACCAGCAGCTCGGCCAGCTGGCCCCGCATGCCGTCCAGCGCCTCGCCCGCGCTCCGCGAGTCCAGCCGCACGCGCACCGGCAGGGTGTTCATGAACAGACCCGGCACCCGGTCCGAACCGGCGCCGGCGTTCATCCGGCCGAACAGCACCGTGCCGAACACCACGTCCTCCCGGCCGCTGACCGCGGCCAGCACCCGCGCCCACGCCAGGTGGAACACCGTCGCCGCACTCACGCCCTGCCGCCGCGCCACCTCACGCACCCGGCCGGCCACCTCGGCATCGAGGGGAAGCTGGCAGCGCGCCGCGGCGGTGCCGTCACCGTGCAGGTCCAGCACACCGAAGGGCGCCGTCGTCTCGGTGACGTCACCGAGCAGCTCGGTGAAGTACCGCTCGTGCTCCTCGCGCGGCGTACCCAGGCGGGTCTGCGCCACGAAGTCGCGGAAGGGCAGCGGCTCCGGCAGCGTGTCGGCACGGCCGGACATGAACTCCCGCACCTCACCGAACAGCACGTCCAGCGAGGTGTGGTCCTGCACCAGGTGGTGGGTGCGCAGCAGTGCCAGCCAGCGGTCGCCGCCGGGCTCCGCCGCGATGTGGACCGTCATCAGGGGCGCCCGGGTCAGATCCATCCAGGAGCCGCCGACGGCTGCCAGCTGCTCCTTCGGGTCGGCGCCCTGCGGGTCCAGCACGACCTCCTGGACGGGCAGCTCCACCCGGCGCGAGACCACCTGTACCGGCTCGGCCAGGCCCTCCCACACGAAAGCCGTGCGGCAGATGTCATGCCGGTCGATCACCTGCTGCAGTGCCGCCAGGAACGCGTCCACCCGCTCCCGCGAGTCGAATCCCAGCACCGACGGCAGTACGTAGACGTCCGCCCCGGCGCTCTCGTCCGCCATCAGGTGGTGGAAAAGGAGGCCCTCCTGGAGCGGGGCCAGCGGGTAGACGTCGGCCACATTGGCCGCGCCGCCCTCGACCGTGGCCACGACCGACTCGATCTCCGCCTCGGTGAGCTCCACCAGCGGCAGCATCTGAGGCGTGATCTCCCGCGCGTCGACGGGAATCAGGTTCGGCGGCACCACCACCTGGACCGGCCCGGCAGCGCCGGCCAGCCCGGCCGGCGTCGGCGTCTGGAACAGCGCCTTCACCGAGACGGAGACTCCCCGCGCACGGAGGTTCGCCACCAGGGAGACCACCAGGAGCGAGTGCCCGCCCAGGGTGAAGAAGTCGTCATCGACGCCGACTCGCTCGAGTCCCAGGACCTCGGCGAAGGCCTGGCACAGCAGCTCCTCCTGCACCGTCGCCGGCGCCCGGCCCGCACCCGACGCGTACTCCGGCGCCGGCAGGGCCCTGCGGTCCACCTTGCCGTTCACCGTCAGCGGCAGCTCCTCCAGCACCACCACAGCCGACGGCACCATGTACGCGGGCAGCCGCTCACCAGCGAACTCGCGGACGGATACGGTGAGTTCGGCACTGTCGCCGTCCGCCACGACGTACGCCACCAGGCGCTTGTCGCCCGGCACGTCCTCGCGGACCACCACCACGGCCTGCTCCAGGCCCGGGTGGGCGGCCAGGACGGCCTGCACCTCACCCGGCTCGATCCGGAAACCACGGATCTTCACCTGCTCGTCCGCACGACCCGCGAACACCAACTCGCCGTCGCCCGACCACTTCACCCGGTCACCCGTGCGGTACAGCCGGCCACCCGCCGGCCCGTACGGATCGGCGACGAACCGCTCACCGGTCAGCCCCGGACGGCCCAGGTAGCCACGTGCCAGTCCCGCACCCGCCACGTACAGCTCGCCGGCCACACCCACCGGCACCGGGCGCAGTGCGGCGTCCAGCACGTAGGCGCGCATGTTGTCGAGCGGACGCCCGATCGGGAGCGCGCCCTCGCCGTCCACCGCGGTGTGCGTGGCGACGAACGTGGTGGCCTCGGTCGGCCCGTACCCGTTCACCACCACGATGTCCGGGCAGGCCGCCCGCACCCGGGCCACGGCCGCCGGCGACACCACGTCACCACCGGCCCACACCTCACGCACCCCGGCCAGGCACCCCGGGTCCTCCTCGACCACCAGGGCGAACAGCCCCGCCGTCAGCCACAGCGCCGTGACCCCGAACGAGGACACCACCTCGCCGAGCGAGACCGCCGTGACCTCTCCGGCCGGCATCACCACGACCTGACGCCCCGTCAGCAGTGGGACCCACAGCTCCATCGTCGACGCGTCGAAGGAGTGCGGCGAGTGCAGCAGCACCCGCTCGAACCCCGCACCCGCGAACCGCCGGTCAAGCGCCAGCGCCGCCACATCGGCATGCGTCACCGCCACGCCCTTGGCCCGACCCGTCGAGCCGGAGGTGTACATCACATAGGCCAGGCCCTCCACGTCACCGGAGAGGTCCAACGGCTCCGCCGAACCCGCGCCGGACGCCTCCAGCACCGCCAGACCCAGCTCGGCCGCCTGGCTCCGCAGCTCGGCGTCGGTGAGCACCACCTGCGCGCCCGTCTCGGACACGATCGCCTGCCGGTGCGCCAGCGGATACCGGGTGTCCAGCGGAACGTAGTAACCGCCCGCCTTCACCACACCCAGCAGCGCCACCACCAGATCCGCCGAGCGCTCCATCAGCACCGCGACACCCGACTCCGCGCGCACACCGTGCTCGACCAGTCGCCACGCCACCGCATTCGCCCGAGCGTCCAGCTCCGCGTACGTCAGCTCGAGGCCATCGGCCACCACCGCCACCGCATCCGGCGTCGCAGCCACCCGCGCCGCGAACAACGCCGGCAGCGTCGACGGCTCGACCCCGACCGCCGTGTCGGTCCACTCCTCCAGGAGCAGGCGACGCTCGGCCGGATCGAGCACCTCCACCGCCGACAGCCGCGTCTGCGGCTCGGCGAGAACCGATTCGACGACTCGCAGCAGCCAACCCGCGAAACGCTCCGCCGTCCCGGCATCGAACAGGTCCGCAGCGGCGATCAACTTCCCCCGGATGCCCGCCGGCTTGCCCTGCGCGTCGAAGACCTCGCCAAGGCTCACCTCCAGGTCGAACTTCGACGCCCCCAGACCCGCCGAGGACGCCAGCCCCGAAGGCAGCGAGCCCGCCCCGGACAGATCCAGAGCCGCCGAAGCCGTGTTCTGCACCGTGAGCATGACCTGGAACAGCGGGTTCCGGGCCATCGACCGGACCGGCGCCAGCTCCTCCACCAGCTTCTCGAACGGCACGTCCTGATGCTCGAACGCGCTCAGGCTGGCCTCCCGCACCCGCTCCAGGACCTCGTCGAAAGTCGGGTCACCGGACAGGTCCGTGCGCATCACCAGTGTGTTCACGAAGAACCCGACCAGGTCCTCCAAGGCCTTCTCGGTGCGTCCGGCGATCGCCGCCCCGATCGGGATGTCGTTCCCCGCACCCAGCCGGTTGAGAGCGACCGCCAGCGCGGCCTGCACCACCATGAACAGGGTCACCCCCCGCTCCCTGGTCACCTTCACCAGACACTCGTGCAGGCCGGCCGGCAGCTCGACCGCCACCGCGTGGCCCTCATGACTGGCCACGTCGGGACGCGGCCGATCGGTCGGCAGCTCCAGTTCGGCCGGCGCCCCGGCCAGTGTCCTGCGCCAGTACCCCAGCTGCCGGGAGAGCACGCTGTCCGGGTCCTGCTCGTCGCCGAGCAGCTCCCGCTGCCACAGCACGTAGTCCGCGTACTGCACCGGCAGCGGCTCCCACTCCGGTGCCCGGCCCGCGGCCCGCGCCGCGTACGCCACCGACACGTCCCGCGCCAGCGGCGCCGTGGACCAGCCGTCACCGGCGATGTGATGAACCACCACCACCAGCGCGTGGTCGTCCTCGCTCACCGTGAACAGCGTTGCCCGCACGGGGATTTCGGCGGAGAGATCGAAAGCGTAGGCGACCGCCCCGCTCACGGCACCGGACAGCGACTCCTGGGAGACCGTCTCGACCGCGAGCTCGAACCCGCTGTCCTCGAGCTTGAGGATCTGCTGGTACGGCTCCCCGTTCTCGGCCAGGAAGACCGTGCGCAGCACCTCGTGCCGACCCACCACGTCCCGCAGCGCCTCGGCGAGGGCCTCCCGGTCCACCTCCCCGGTCAGCCGCAGGGCCATCGGGATGTTGTAGGTCGCGCTCGGCCCCTCCAACTGGCTCAGGAACCACAGCCGACGCTGCGCAAACGACAACGGAAACATCAGTAGTCCTCCTGCTTACGCATCGGCCGCAGAGTGGGCCTAGCTATGCTGTGGGTCTCGATCTGACTTGCGGGCTGCGCGAAAGACATCGGAGTCATCAGGAGTCCTCCTGCTGACGCATCGGCCGCAGAGTGGGCCTGGACGTGCTCCGGGTCTCGATCTGACTGGCGAGCCAGCCGGCGATCCCCGCCGGCGTCCGCGCCTCGAACACCGCCCGGATCGGCAGTTCGGTCTGCAGCAACTCCCGTACTTCACTGACCAGTCGGGTGGCCAGCAGGGAGTGGCCGCCCATGGCGAAGAAGTCGTCCTCCACGCCGACCCGGTCGAGCCCCAGCACCTGCGCGAACGCCTGGCAGAGGAGCTCCTCCTGCACGGTGGCCGGCTCCCGGCCCGCGCCGGCGGCGTACTCGGGGGCGGGCAGGGCCTTGCGGTCCAGCTTGCCGTTCCCCGTCAGCGGCAGCGTGTCCAGCACCACCACCGCCGACGGAACCATGTAGGACGGCAGCTGACCGGCAATGAACTCACGGACGGCGGTGGCCAGTTCGGTGCTGTCGCCGTCCCCGACGACATACGCGACCAGGCGCTTGTCACCCGGCACGTCCTCACGTGCGATCACCGCGGCCTGCGCCACCTGCGGGTGCGCGGCCACCACCGACTCCACCTCGGCCGGCTCCACCCGGAACCCACGGATCTTCACCTGCTCATCCGCA
>NZ_JBEOWY010000085.1:0-15474 GCF_040296285.1 Kitasatospora sp. NPDC002227 | reverse complement strand
GCTGCCCGTCTGTGTGCGGTGCTCGGCCAGTCGGTCGAGGATCAGGTGGCGGTGCGGGCTTCGGGTGTGTTCGTGGCCCGGTTGGAGCGTGCGGCCCTGGGTGGCGGTGAGTGGATGCCGCGTGGCACGGTGCTGGTGACGGGTGGTACCGGTGCGCTGGGTGTTCGGGTGGCGCGTTGGCTGGCTGCGCGGGGTGCTGAGCGCCTGGTGCTGCTCAGCCGCCGTGGGCCGGAGGCCCCGGGGGCGGTGGAGCTGGCTGAGGAGCTGGGCGTCGAGGTGTCGCTGGTCGCCGCCGACGTGTCGGACCGCGTCTCGCTGGCCCGGGCCCTTGAGGGCCTGGAGCTGTCGGCCGTCGTGCACGCCGCCGGTGTGCTGGACGACGGCGTGCTGGAGGGCATGACGGCCGAGCGGCTGCGCTCGGTGGTGGCCGCCAAGGCCGACGCGGCGCGCTACCTGCACGAGCTGACGCTTGGGCAGGAGCTGGACGCCTTCGTGCTCTTCTCCTCCCTCGCCGGCACGCTGGGTGCGGCCGGTCAGGGCAACTACGCGGCTGCCAACGCCTACCTGGACGCCCTTGCGCTGCACCGCCGTTCGCTGGGCCTGCCCGCCACCTCGGTGGCCTGGGGCCCGTGGGCCGGCGCCGGGATGGCAGCCGACGAGTCCGTGGTGGAGGAACGGATGCGGCGCGGCGGGCTCACCCCGCTGGCCGCCGACGGCGCCTTCCGGACGCTTGAGCTGCTGCTGGCCAAGGGCGAGCCCACGGCCGTCGTGGCCGACATCGACTGGTCGCGCTACGCCCCCGGCCTGACCGCCGCTCGCCGGCTCCCCGTCCTGGACGGTGTGCCGGAGGCCGTGCAGGCCCTGGAGAGCGGCACCGAGCGGGAGGCCACTGCCCAGTCCGGCTTCGCCGCCAAGCTCGCCGGGCTCTCGCCCGCCGACCGCTCGGCCGCGCTTCTGGAGGCGGTCCGGCTGTCGGCCGCGCTCGCGCTGGGCCACGCCTCGGCGGAGGCCGTGGACGCCGAACGGCCCTTCCACGACCTGGGCTTCGACTCGCTCACCGCGGTCGACCTGCGCAACCGCCTGAACGGCATGACCGGCCTTCGGCTGCCGACCACCCTGGTCTACGACTACCCGACCGCGGCCGTCCTGGCAGAGTTCCTCGCCGAGGAGCTGCTGGGTGCGCGGACCGAGGGCGCGGTCGAGGCTTCGGTGACTGTTGCTGCTGCGGACGACGCGATCGCGATCGTCGGGATGGCCTGCCGGTTCCCGGGCGGGGTGGACTCGCCCGAGGGCCTCTGGTCGCTGCTGGCCTCCGGCACGGACGCGGTCGGGGAGTTCCCCGACGACCGTGGCTGGGATCTGGAGCGCCTGTACCACCCGGACGCCGACCACCCCGGGACGTCGTACGTCCGGGTCGGTGCGTTCTTGCAGGAGCCGGGCGGTTTCGACCCCGGGTTCTTCGGGATCTCGCCGCGTGAGGCGCTGGCGATGGACCCGCAGCAGCGGCTGCTGCTCGAGACCTCCTGGGAGGCGTTCGAGCGGGCGGGTGTGGACCCGCAGTCGGTGCGCGGCTCCCGGACCGGTGTCTTCGTCGGCACCAACGGCCAGGACTACCCCGCCCTGCTGATGGCCGCGGTGGAGTCCACCGAGGGTCACTCCGGCACCGGCAACGCGGCCGCCGTGGTCTCGGGCCGGGTGGCGTACACCCTCGGTCTGGAGGGCCCGACCCTGACGGTCGACACGGCCTGCTCCTCCTCGCTGGTCGCGCTGCACCTCGCCATGCAGGCGCTGCGCACCGGCGAGTGCACGATGGCGCTGGCCGGTGGTGTGACCGTGATGTCCACCCCCGGTGTGTTCATCGACTTCAGCCGCCAGCGCGGCCTGGCCGTCGACGGCCGCTGCAAGGCGTTCGCCGAGGCGGCCGACGGTACGGGCTGGGGCGAGGGCGTCGGCATGCTGCTCGTCGAGCGGCTGAGCGACGCGCAGCGCCTGGGCCACCCGGTGCTGGCCGTGGTCCGCGGCTCCGCCGTCAACCAGGACGGCGCCAGTAACGGCCTCACCGCCCCGAACGGGCCCTCGCAGCAGCGGGTGATCCGCCAGGCGCTGGCCAGCGCCGGCCTGACGGCCGACCAGGTCGACGCCGTCGAGGCGCACGGCACCGGCACGGCGCTCGGCGACCCGATCGAGGCCCAGGCCCTGCTCGCCACCTACGGCAAGGACCGGGAGACTCCGCTGCTCCTGGGCTCGGTCAAGTCGAACATCGGCCACACCCAGGCCGCCGCCGGTGTGGCGGGCGTGATCAAGATGGTCATGGCGATGCGCCACGGCGTGCTGCCGCAGACCCTGCACGTCGACCAGCCCTCCACACACGTGGACTGGACGGCTGGTGCGGTCGAGCTGCTGACGGAGCGCCGGGAGTGGCCGGCCCACGAGGGCCCGCGCCGGGCCGCCGTCTCGGCCTTCGGCATCAGCGGCACCAACGCCCACGTGATCCTCGAGCAGCCGGTGGCGGCCCCGGCCCCCGAGCGGGCGGCAGGGGTCACCCTGCCCGTCGTCCCGTGGGTGCTCGCGGGCCGTGGAGCTGCCGCCCTCGCCGCCCAGGCCGGGCGGCTGGCGGCGGCGCTAGGGGACGGTGCGGGGTCGAGCCCGGCGGATGTGGGGTTCTCGCTGGCCCGGGGCCGCTCTAGGTTCGAACACCGTGCGGTGGTGATCGCGGCAGACCAGGACGGGTTCCGTTCCGGCCTGGGTGCGCTCGCCGCCGGCGGTGAGGCACCGGGAGTGGTGCGCGGGGTTACTTCTGGGGGCAGGGTGGCGGTGATGATGTCCGGTCAGGGAAGCCAGCGTGCGGGTATGGGCCGCGAGCTGTCCGCCGTGTTCCCGGTCTTCGCCGACGCGCTCGACGCCGTCTGCGCCCAGTTCGACGCCGAGCTGGAGCGCCCGCTGCGCGAGGTCCTGTTCGGGGAATCCGGCCTGCTTGACCAGACCGTGTACACCCAGGCCGGCCTGTTCGCGATCGAGGTCGCCTACTACCGCCTCCTCGAGTCCTGGGGTCTCACCCCCGACTACCTGACCGGCCACTCGATCGGTGAACTGGCCGCCGCCCACGTGGCCGGCGTCTGGTCGCTGGCGGACGCCTGCAAGCTGGTGGCGGCCCGTGGCCGGCTGATGCAGGCGCTGCCGGCCGGTGGTGCGATGCTCGCCGTGCAGGCGACGGAGGGCGAGTCCCGGGCCGAGCTCACCGAGGGCGTCGACATCGCCGCCGTCAACGGCACCGACTCGATCGTCGTCTCCGGCTCCGAGGCTGCCGTCAACGAGCTCGAGGCCGCCTGGCGGGCGGCGGGCCGGAAGGTCAAGCGGCTCACCGTCAGCCACGCGTTCCACTCCGCCCTGATGGACCCGATGCTCGACGGGTTCCGCGCGGTGGCACAGGAGTTGACCTACCACGCGCCGCGCGTCCCGGTGGTCTCCAACCTGACCGGCTCGCTGGACGCCGACCTCACCGACCCCGAGTACTGGGTGCGGCACGTCCGCGAGGCCGTCCGCTTCGCCGACGGCGTGGCCACCCTGCGGGAGCAGGGCGTGAGCACCTTCCTGGAGCTCGGCCCCGACGGGGTCCTCTCCGCACTCGTGCCCGCCGCCGCGCTGCCGGTGGCCCGCTCGGGCCGCGCCGAGGTCGAGGCGCTGTTCACCGGCCTGGCCGGTGCGTACGTGCGCGGCGTGGAGCTGGACTGGTCGGCGGTCTTCGCCGGCACCGGCGCCGCCGCCTGCGACCTGCCGACCTACGCCTTCCAGAACGCCCGCTACTGGCCGGAGATCTCGGCCGACGCGTGGCGCCCCGGCGCGGCCGAGGACCAGGACAGCGTGGACGCGCTGTTCTGGCAGGCGGTCGAGCGGGAGGACCTCGAGTCCGTCGCCGCCGCGCTGCAGCTCGACGGCGAGGGATCGCTGGGCGAGGTGCTGCCCGCGCTCTCCGCCTGGCGCCGCTCCCGCAAGGGCGAGCGGGCGTTGGAGGGCTGGCGGTACGCGCTGCGCTGGGAGTCCCTGGCAGGCGCCGCCCCGGCAGCGCCGACGGGCACCTGGTGGCTGGCCACCACCGAGCAGGACGGGGAGATCGGCCGGGCCCTGGTGGCCGCCGGTTTCACCGTCCGTGAGCTGCTGGTCGACGGCGCCGCCGACCGGGCCGCGCTGACCGAGCTCCTGACCCGCGAGGCCGCCGAGAGCGGCGCCCCCGCCGGGGTGCTCTCCCTGCTGGCGCTCACCGAGGCCGAGCCGGTCACCGCAACGCTGCTCCTGCTGCAGGCTCTCGGCGACGCCGAGCTCGCCGCGCCGCTCTGGTGCGCCACCCGTGGCGCGGTCGCGGTCAACGCGGCCGACGCCGCCCCGGTGCCCGCCCAGGCGCAGCTGTGGGGCTTCGGCCGGGTCGCCGCCCTTGAGCACCCGGACCGCTGGGGCGGTCTGCTCGACCTGCCGCAGACGCTGGAGGGCGCAGCCGCCCGGATCGCCACCGCCCTGCTGCAGGGCGCCGAGGACCAGCTGGCCGTGCGCGCCACCGGCCTCTACGGGGCCCGGCTGGAGCGGGCGCTGCCCGCCGCCACGCCGGACGCCGGCCCGTGGCGCCCGCGCGGCACCGTGCTGCTGACCGGCGGCACCGGCGCCCTGGGCGCCCAGGTGGCCCGCTGGCTGGCCCGCAACGGCGCCGAGCGGCTCCTGCTCACCAGCCGCCGCGGCATCGAGGCCCCCGGCGCCGCCGAACTCGTCGCCGAACTGGCCGAGTCGGGCACCGAGGCGCTGGTGGCGGCCTGCGACATGGCCGACCGCGAGGCCGTGCGGGCGCTGCTCGCCGAGCACCCGGTCAGCTCGGTCTTCCACGCGGCCGGGGTGCTGGACGACGGCATCCTCGCCACCCTCACCCCCGAGCGGTTCCGTACCGTCCTCGCCGCCAAGGCGACCGCCGCGGACCACCTCGACGAGCTGACGGCGGATCTGGAGATCGACGCCTTCGTGCTCTTCTCCTCGACCGCCGGCACGCTCGGCGGCCCCGGCCAGGGCAACTACGCCGCGGCCAACGCCCACCTGGACGCCCTCGCCGCCCGGCGGCGGACGGCCGGACGGCCCGCCACCTCGATCGCCTGGGGCCCCTGGGCCGAGGGCGGCATGGCGGCCCAGGGCGCGGCCGAGGAGCGGATGCGCCGCGGCGCCGTGTCGCCGATGGCGCCCGAGGCCGCGATCAACGCGCTGCAGCAGGCCCTGGACCAGGGCGACACGCTGCTGACCGTCGCCGACATCGACTGGAGCCGGCTGGTCTCCGCCCAGGTGTCGGCCCGGCCCAGCCGCCTGCTGCGCCGCATCCCCGAGGCCCGCGAGGCGATCGCCGAGCTGGAGAAGGCGGCCGCCGCCGAGAACGAGCAGTCCCACGGCCTGCTCCGCGACCTGACCGGCCGGCCGGAGGAGGAGCGCACCCGCGTCCTGCTCACCCTGGTCCGCAACCAGGTGGCGATCGCGCTCGGCCACCCGTCCTTCGAGTCGGTCGACCCCGGCCGCGCCTTCAAGGACCTGGGCTTCGACTCGCTGACCGCCGTCGAGCTGCGCAACCGCCTGAACGCGGTGACCGGGCTCTCCCTGCCCAGCACGCTGATCTACGACTACCCGACCGCCGAGCACCTGGCCGCCCTGCTGCGCACCGAACTGCTCGGTGACCCGGGCGACGAGCAGGTCACCGGCACGGTGACCGCCGCCAACGACGAGCCGATCGCGATCGTCTCGATGAGCTGCCGCTTCCCCGGCGGGATCACCACCCCCGAAGGCCTGTGGGACCTGGTGGTGGCCGAGCGGGACGCGATCTCCGAGTTCCCGACCGACCGCAGCTGGGACTTGGAGCGGCTCTACCACCCGGACCCGGACAACCGGGGCACCTCGTACGTCAACACCGGCGGGTTCCTGACCGCGCCCGGTGAGTTCGACGCCGAGTTCTTCGGGATCTCGCCGCGCGAGGCCCTCGCGATGGACCCGCAGCAGCGCCTGCTGCTCGAAACCTCCTGGGAGGCCTTCGAGCGGGCGGGCCTGGACCCGCAGTCGGTGCGCGGCTCCCGGACGGGCGTGTTCGTCGGCACCAACGGCCAGGACTACCCGGCCCTCTTCCTGGGGGCGCCGGAGACGGCCGAGGGCTACGGCAGCACCGGCGCGGCGGCCAGCGTGGTCTCCGGCCGCCTGTCCTACACCTTCGGGTTGGAGGGCCCGGCCGTCAGCGTCGACACCGCCTGCTCCTCCTCCTCGGTCGCGCTGCACCTGGCCGTCCAGGCGCTGCGGGGCGGCGAGTGCTCGCTGGCCCTGGCCGGCGGTGTGACGATCATGACCACCCCGGGTGCCTTCATCGAGTTCAGCCGCCAGCGGGGACTTGCCGCCGACGGCCGCTGCAAGCCCTTCGCCGCTGCCGCCGACGGCACCGGCTGGGGCGAGGGCGTCGGCATGCTCCTGGTGGAGCGCCTGAGCGACGCCCAGCGCCTGGGCCACCCCGTCCTCGCGGTGGTGCGCGGCTCGGCGATCAACCAGGACGGTGCCTCCAACGGGCTCACGGCCCCCAACGGCCCCTCGCAGCAGCGGGTGATCCGCGCCGCGCTGGCCAGCGCCGGCCTGGGCGCCGACCAGGTCGACGTGGTCGAGGCGCACGGCACCGGCACCACGCTCGGTGACCCGATCGAGGCGCAGGCCCTGCTCGCCACGTACGGTCGCGGGCGGGACGCGGCGAACCCGCTGCGGCTCGGCTCGGTGAAGTCCAACATCGGTCACACCCAGGCGGCTTCGGGAGTCGCCGGCGTGATGAAGATGGTGCTGGCGATGCGGCACGGCCTGCTGCCGAAGTCCCTGCACGTCGACGAGCCGACCCCGCACGTGGACTGGACGGCCGGCGCGGTGGAGCTGCTCACCGAGGCCGTGGAGTGGCCGCGGACCGGCGGTCCGCGCCGCGCGGCGGTCTCCTCCTTCGGCGTCAGCGGCACCAACGTGCACACGATTCTGGAGCAGGCTCCGCCGACTGACGCCCCGTCAGTCGTCCGGGCTGACCGGCCGATCGAAGCCTCGGTGGTGCCGTGGGTGCTCTCCGGCAAGGGCGAGGCGGCGCTGAGCGCGCAGGCCGAGCGACTGGCCGTGTTCAGCACCGACGCGGAGCCGGCCGAGGTGGGCGCGGCGCTGGTGCGCGGGCGCTCGGTCTTCGAGGACCGGATGGTCGTGCTGGACGGCGACTTCGAGCACGCGGTGACCGGGCGGGCGCTCGGCAGCGGGGGAGTGGTGCTGGTCTTCCCGGGCCAGGGTTCGCAGTGGGTGGGCATGGCGGCGGGGCTGCTGCAGGCCTCCCCGGTGTTCGCTCGCTCGATCGCGGCTTGCTCGGCCGCGCTGCAGCCCTTCGTGGACTGGGATCTCGAAGAGGCCCTGGAGAGTCGCGAGTTGCTTGAGCGCGTCGACGTCGTCCAGCCGGTGCTGTTCGCGGTGATGGTCTCGCTGGCCGCGCTGTGGCGCTCGATGGGCGTCACGGTCTCGGCCGTGGTCGGCCACTCCCAGGGTGAGATCGCCGCCGCGTGTGTCGCCGGTGCGCTCTCGTTGGAGGATGCGGCCCGGGTGGTCGCGCTGCGGGCCAAGGCCCTGGCACGGGTGGCCGGTTCGGGCGGCATGGTGTCGCTGTTCGCCTCCGCCGAGAAGGCCGAGGAGCTGCTGGCGGACTTCGCGGGCCGGGTCGGCGTCGCGGCCGTCAACGGCCCCGGTTCGGTGGTCGTCTCCGGTGAGGCCGCCGCGCTGGACGAGTTCATGGCGCTGTGCGCTTCGGTCAACGTCGACGCCCGCCGCGTCAACGTGGACTACGCCTCGCACTCCCCGCAGATGGAGATCCTGGAGGACGAGATCCTGGCGGCGCTCGCGCCGGTCAAGGGTCTGGCCCCCAGCATCCCGATGTTCTCCACCTACACCTGCGACTGGGTCAAGCCCGGTGAGCTGGGCGGCCGTTACTGGTACGAGAACCTGCGCCACCCGGTGCGTCTCCAGCAGGCGATCGCCGAGCTGGCGAAGGCCGGGCACCGCGTCTTCGTGGAGTCCAGCCCGCACCCGGTGCTCACCGTCGGCGTCCAGGACACCCTGGAGGACAACGGCGGCGGCGTCGCCCTCGGCACGCTGCGCCGCGAGAAGGGCGACGCGACCAGGTACCTGACCTCCCTCGCCGAGGCCTTCGTCAACGGCGCCACGGTCGACTGGACCCTGCTCCACCAGGAGACCACCCACGTCGACCTGCCCACCTACGCCTTCCAGCGCCGCCGGTACTGGCCGCCGATGTTCGCCGCCCGCACGGGCGACGTGACCACCGCCGGCCTCGGCACCGCCGGGCACCCGCTGCTCGGCGCGGCGATCGCGCTCGCCGACGGCGACGGCCTGCTCTTCACCGGCCGCCTCTCCACCCAGACGCACGCCTGGATCGCCGACCACGCCGTGCTGGGCACCCTGCTGCTGCCCGGCACCGCGTTCGTCGAGCTGGCCGTGCACGTGGGCGATCAGGTCGGCTGCGACCTGATCGAGGAGCTCACCCTGGAGGCCCCGCTGGTGCTGCCCGAGCGCGGAGGCGTCCGTCTCCAGGCCCGGGTCGGCGCCGCGGACGCCGAGGGGCGGCGCACCCTCGAGGTGCACTCCTGCCGCGAGGGCGGCGCGGAGGCCGGGCTGACCGAGGAGATCTGGACCCGTCACGCCAGCGGCGTGCTCGCCCAGGGCACCCCGGCGGCGGCCTCCGCCGACCTGACGGTCTGGCCGCCGGCCGGCGCCGAGCGGATCGACATCGAGGGCCTGTACGAAGGCCTCGCCGAGCGCGGCTACGGCTACGGCCCGTCCTTCCAGGGCCTGCGGGCCGTCTGGAAGCGCCGCACCGAGGTCTTCGCCGAGGTCCAGCTGCCCGAGTCCGAGCGGCCGCAGGCGGCCACCTTCGGTCTGCACCCCGCGCTGCTGGACGCCGCCCTGCACACCATCGGCCTGGGCGCCAAGGTCGGCCTGGTGGACGAGAACGCCGGGCCCCGGGCTCTGCTGCCCTTCGCCTGGTCGGGCGTCTCACTGCTGGCCGGCGGCGCGAGCGCGCTGCGGGTCAAGCTGGCCCCCGCCGGCTCGGACGCGGTCTCAGTCGAGGTGGCGGACGCCACCGGCGCCGCGGTCGCCCTGGCCGACGCGCTGACCCTGCGTCCGCTCGCCGCCGAGCTGCTCGACGCGGCCCAGGACGGGCCCACCGCGCAGTCCCTGTTCCGGATGGAGTGGCCGGCGGCCGCCGACCCGGCGGAGAGCGCCACCGAGCCCTGGACCCTCACCGGCCCGGCCGACCTCGACGGGCTGACCGCCGAGACCGTCGCCGGACGCCCGGTCGTCGTCCACCTGGGCGGCGGGGACGTCCACACCGGCACCCACCGGGCCCTGGAAATGCTCCAGGCCTGGCTGGCCGAGCCCGCGCTCGAGGAACTGCGCCTGACCGTGATCACCCGTGGCGCCGTCGCCACGGCGGCCGGGGAGGACGTCACCGACCTGGCGGCCGCCGCCGTCTGGGGCCTGGTCCGCTCCGCCCAGTCGGAGAACCCGCTGCGCCTGCAGCTGGTCGACACCGACGGCACGGCCGCCTCCGCCGAGGCGCTGGCCGCCGCCCTCGCCTCCGTCGAACCGCAGCTCGCGGTCCGCGGTGGTGCGGTGCTCAGCCCGCGCCTGGCCCGGACGGCGACCGCTTCGGCTCTGACCGTCCCGGCAACCACTCAGTGGCGCCTGGCCGTGGTGGAGGAAGGCACCCTGGAGGGCCTCGCCCTGCAGGCGGCCCCCGACACCGAGCGGGCCCTCGAGCCGCACCAGGTGCGCCTGGCGATGCGGGCCGGCGGTCTCAACTTCCGTGACGTGCTGATCGGGCTCGGGATGTACCCCGACCCGTCGCTGCTCGGCAGCGAGGGCGCGGGCGTGGTCGTGGAGACCGGCTCCGCCGTCACCGGCCTCACGGTCGGGGACAGGGTGCTCGGCATGGTCACCGGCGGCTTCGGCCCGCTGGCGGTCACCGACCACCGCACGGTGGCCAGGATGCCCGAGGGCTGGACCTTCGCGCAGGCCGCCTCGGTGCCGATCGTCTTCCTCACCGCGCTGTACGCCTTCGACGACCTGGCGGGCCTGCGTGCCGGTGAGCGAGTCCTGGTGCACGCCGGTGCCGGTGGCGTCGGCATGGCCGCGATCCAGCTGGCCAAGCACCTGGGCGCGGAGGTCTTCGCGACAGCGAGTGAGAGCAAGTGGGACACCCTGCGCTCGCTCGGCCTCGATGACGACCACATCGCCTCCTCCCGCGACCTCGGCTTCCGCGAGAAGTTCCTCGCGGTGACCGGCGGTGAGGGTGTGGACGTGGTGCTCAACTCGCTGGCCCGCGAGTACGTCGACGCCTCCTTCGCCCTGCTGCCGCGCGGCGGCCGGTTCGTGGAGATGGGCAAGACCGACATCCGTACCGACGCCCCCGAAGGCATCCGCTACCGCGCCTTCGATCTGGCCGAGGCCGGGCCGGAGCGCACGGCCGAGCTGCTCGCCGAGCTGCTGCGCCTGTTCGCCGCCGGGGAGATCACGACCCTGCCGGTGCGCACCTGGAACGTCCGCGAGGCCCGCGAGGCCTTCCGCTTCGTCAGCCAGGCCAAGCACATCGGCAAGGTGGTCCTCACCGTGCCGCAGGCGCTCGACACCGAGGGCACCGCGCTGATCACCGGCGCCACCGGAACCCTCGGTGCCCTGGTGGCCCGCCGACTGGTCACCGAGCACGGTGTCAAGCACCTGCTGCTGCTCAGCCGCAGCGGGCTCAAGGCCGCCGGTGCGCCGGAACTCGTGGACGAACTCCAGGAGTTGGGCGCCACCGTGCAGCTGGAGGCCTGCGATGTCGCGGACGCGGACGAACTGGCCGCCGTACTCGGTGCGATCCCGGCCGAGCACCCGCTGACCGCCGTGGTCCACGCGGCGGGCGTGCTGGACGACGGCGTGCTCGGCTCGCAGACGCCGGAGCGGCTGGACACCGTGCTGCGGCCCAAGGCCGACGCCGCGTGGCAGCTGCACCGTCTCACGGCCCACCTGGACCTGGCCGCCTTCGTGCTCTTCTCCTCCGCCGCCTCCACCTTCGGGGCGGCCGGGCAGGGCAACTACGCGGCGGCCAACGCCTACCTCGACGGTCTCGCGCAGCATCGGCAGGCCCTCGGCCTGCCCGGCGCCTCGCTGGCCTGGGGCCTGTGGGAGCAGTCCAGCACGATGACCGGCCATCTCGACCGGGCCGACCTCAGCCGCACCTCGCGCGGCGGCCTGCACCGACTGGCCACCGAGAACGGGCTCGCCCTGTTCGACGCCGCACTCGCGCGGCCCGAACCGCTGCTCGTCCCGATCGAGCTGGACCTGGCCGCGCTGCGGACCATGGCGGGCAGCGGCGGCCTGTCGCCGCTGTTCCGCGGCCTGGTCCGGGGCCCGGTCCGGCGCAGCGCCACGGCGGGTGCGGCGGCCGGCGCGGGCGAGGCGAGCGTCGCCGAGCGCCTGGCGGGGCTGGCCCCCGCCGAGCGCGACAAGGCGCTGCTCGACCTGGTCTGCGGCCAGGTGGCGGTGGTGCTCGGCCACGAGTCGGCGAGCGCGGTCAACGTCGAGCGGCCGTTCAAGGAGCTCGGTTTCGACTCGCTCACGGCGGTGGAGTTCCGCAACCGCCTGGGGGCGGCCACCGGCCTGCGCCTGCCCGCCACCACCGTTTTCGACCACCCGAGCCCCAAGGCCCTGGTGGAGTACCTCCGCGTCGAACTCAAGCTGGACGACACCGCCGCTCCGGCGCCCGCCCTGCGCGAACTCGACGCCCTGGAGGCCGCGTTGGCGGCCATCGCCCCCGGGATTGGCACGGGAGCGGCGGTCACCGCCCGCCTGGAGACCCTGCTCTCCAAGTGGCGCGCCGTCCAGGACACCAACTCCGGCCCGGAGGCCGAAGTTCGGGAGATCGACACAGCGACGGACGACGACCTCTTCGATCTGATCGACGAAGAGTTCGGGCTGTCCTGAGCTGACCTCACGTCATGCTTGGCTGCCTCGATAGGTGATTCACGTGGAGAACGAAGAAAAGCTCCGGGAGTACCTGAAGCGCGTCACCGCCGATCTGCGTCGCAGTCGGCAGCGACTGCGCGAGATCGAGGCAGCCGAGCAGGAGCCCATCGCCATCGTGGGGATGGCCTGCCGGTTCCCCGGGGGCATCTCTTCACCCGAGGCGCTGTGGCAGCTGGTCCGTGAGGAGGGGGACGCCATCGGCGGCTTCCCCGAGGACCGCGGCTGGGACTTGGCCGCCCTGTACGACCCGGACGCCACCGGCCCCGGCACCAGCTACGTCCGCGGTGGCGGCTTCCTCACCGGCGCCGCGGACTTCGACCCCGGCTTCTTCGGGATCTCCCCGCGCGAAGCCCTCGCGATGGACCCCCAGCAGCGCCTGGTCCTGGAGACCGCCTGGGAGGCCGTTGAACGGGCCGGGATCGACCCGGCCGTACTGCGCGGCAGCCGGACCGGCGTCTTCGTCGGCGCCGCCTACAGCGGCTACACCAGCGGCGTGTACCCGATGCCCGAGGGCCTCGAAGGCCACCTGCTCACCGGCAACGTGACCAGCGCCGCCTCCGGCCGCATCTCCTACACCCTGGGCCTGGAGGGCCCGGCCGTCACCGTCGACACCGCCTGCTCCTCCTCACTGGTGGCCCTCCACCTCGCGGTGCGCGCGCTGCGCGGCGGCGAGTGCACGATGGCCCTGGCCGGCGGCGTGACGGTGATGACCAACCCGAGCACGCTCACCGAGTTCTCCAAGCAGCGCGGACTTTCCACCGACGGCCGCTGCAAGGCCTTCGCGGCCGCGGCGGACGGCTTCGGCAGCTCCGAGGGCGTCGGCATGCTGCTGGTCGAGCGGCTGTCGGACGCCGTCCGGCTGGGGCACAAGGTGCTCGCGGTGGTGCGGGGTTCGGCCGTCAACCAGGACGGCGCCTCGAACGGTCTGACCGCGCCGAACGGCCCGTCGCAGCAGCGGGTGATCCGGCAGGCCCTGGAGAACGCCCGCCTGACGGCCGACCAGGTCGACGTGGTCGAGGCGCACGGCACGGGCACCGCGCTCGGTGACCCGATCGAGGCCCAGGCGCTGCTGGCGACGTACGGGCAGGAGCGGGAGCACCCGCTGCTGCTCGGGTCGGTGAAGTCGAACATCGGCCACACGCAGGCGGCTGCCGGTGTGGCGGGTGTGATCAAGATGGTGCTGGCGATGCAGGGCGGCCTGGTTCCGAAGACCCTGCACGTCGACGCGCCGACCCCGCACGTGGACTGGGCAGCCGGCGCGGTCGAGCTGCTCACCGAGGCGGTGGAGTGGCCGAAGACCGGTGAGCCGCACCGGGCCGGGGTCTCCTCCTTCGGCATCAGCGGCACCAACGCGCACGTGATCCTGGAACAGGCGCCGGTGGTCGCCGAGGAGCCGGTGGAGGTCGAGGGCGATGGCGGTGCTGCTGCTGAGGTGCCGGTCCTCACGTCGCTGGTGGTGCCGTGGGTGCTGTCGGGGCGCGGCGCGGCCGCGCTGCGGGCGCAGGCCGAGCGGCTGGGCACGGTCGACGGCGAGCCTGGTGACGTCGCCGCTGCGCTGGTGCGCGGGCGTTCGGTGTTCGAGGACCGTGCGGTGGTGCTCGGCACCGACCGCGCCGAACTCCGGGCCGGGCTGGGCGAGGTCGCCGCTGGCGGCGGGCTGACCGGACACGCCGACGGCAACGGTGGGGTGGTGCTGGTCTTCCCGGGGCAGGGGTCGCAGTGGGTGGGGATGGCTTCGGGGTTGCTGGCGGCTTCGCCGGTGTTCGCTGAGTCGATCGCTGCTTGTTCGGCTGCGCTGCGGCCGTTTGTGGACTGGTCGCTCGAGGAGGCGCTGACTGATGCGGCGCTGCTGGAGCGGGTCGACGTCGTGCAGCCGGTGTTGTTCTCGGTGATGGTGTCGCTGGCGGCGTTGTGGCGTTCGATGGGTGTCACGGTGTCGGCGGTGGTGGGTCACTCGCAGGGTGAGATCGCCGCCGCGTGTGTCGCTGGGGCGTTGTCGCTGGAGGACGCGGCGCGGGTGGTTGCGCTGCGGGCGAAGGCGCTGGCGCGGGTGGCGGGTTCGGGCGGGATGGTCTCGCTGTTCGCCTCGGCCGGTAGGGCGGAGGAGCTCCTCGCGGGCTTCGAAAGCCGGGTGGGTGTCGCGGCTGTGAACGGGCCCGAGTCGGTGGTGGTTTCGGGTGAGGCTGCCGGGCTGGACGAGTTCATGGCGGTGTGTGCTGCGGCGGGTGTGGATGCCCGTCGGGTGAACGTGGACTACGCCTCGCACTCCGCTCAGATGGAGGTGCTGGAGGCGGAGATCGTCGAGGCGCTCGCCTCGGTGGTTGGCTTGGCGCCGAGCATTCCGATGTTCTCGACGTATACGGGTGAGTGGGTCAAGCCCGGTGAGCTGGGGGCACGTTACTGGTACGAGAACCTACGCCACCCGGTCCGTCTGCAGTTGGCGGTGGAGGAGTTGGCGAAGGCCGGACACCGGTTGTTCGTGGAGTCGAGCCCGCATCCGGTGCTGACGGTTGGTGTGCAGGACACCCTGGGGGACAGCGGCGTCGCCCTGGGCACCCTGCGGCGGGAGCAGGGCGATGCGCGCCGGTTCCTGAGTTCGCTGGCGGAGGCCTTCGTCCACGGCGCGGCTGTGGACTGGACCCGAGTGGTGGCCGCCTCTGACGTCCAGGTCGACCTGCCCACCTACCCCTTCCAGCGTGAGCGGCTCTGGCTGGAGTCGGCGGCCGGTGCCGCTGCTGTCGCCGGTGCCGATCCGGCGGAGGCCGGGTTCTGGGCGGCGGTGGACGGTGGCGACCTGGTGCGTCTGTCGGAGGCCCTGGGCGTGGACGGTGCTGCGCCGTTCGGTGAGGTGGTGCCGGCGATCGCGGCGTGGCGGCGTGGTCGTCGTGAGGCTTCGGTGGTGGACGACTGGCGTTACCGGGTGGTCTGGCGTCCGGTGTCGGTGGAGAACGCGGCTTCGCTGAGCGGTAGTTGGCTGGTGGTGACGCACGGGCAGGATGCTTCGGAGGTTGTTGCCGCGCTGCGTGCTGGTGGTGCCGAGGTGGTGGCGGTCGAGCGGGCGGCGGACCTGGCCGAGGCGGTGACCGGCCGGGAGTTCGCCGGTGTGCTGTCCGTGGCTGCTGTCGGTGCGGTGGCTCCGGTGGCTCCGGCTGCGCAGTTGGAGTTGTTGCAGGCGCTGGGTGGGTTGGGTGTCGAGGCGCGGTTGTGGTGTGTGACCTCGGGTGCGGTGTCGGTGGGTCGTTCGGATGTGCTGAGCGGTCCGGGTGCTGCGCCGGTGTGGGGTCTTGGCCGGGTTGCTGCGTTGGAGTTCCCGGAGCGTTGGGGCGGTCTGGTGGACGTCCCCGGGGTGTTGGACGCGCGGGCGGGTGCTCGGCTCTGTGCGGT
>NZ_JBEOWY010000084.1:0-17619 GCF_040296285.1 Kitasatospora sp. NPDC002227 | reverse complement strand
GACACCCCCGTCATCACCCTCGACGCCCGCCGACGCGACAGCGCCAAGAGCGCCCTCATCACCCTCGTCGAACACGCACTCCTCGCCCGACTGCGGTAGTTCAGGGCACCGAAAGGGGCGTGCAGCCAACGGCCGCACGCCCCTTTCGGCCTTGGCAGGGTCAGGCCATAGGGTCGAGGCCGGCCCGGAGCAGGCCGTAGGTGTAGGCGTCGTCCAGGGCCACCCAGGAGGCCGCGATGACGTTGTCCGCGACGCCCACGGTGGACCAGGTGCTGGTGCCGTCGGTGCTCTCGACCAGGACCCGGGTCTTGGAGCCGGTGCCGTGCTGGCCCTCCAGGATGCGGACCTTGTAGTCGACCAGCTCGAGGCCGGCCAGCTGCGGGTAGATGTGCTCGAGGGCCGTGCGCAGCGCGCGGTCCAGCGCGTCGACCGGGCCGTTGCCCTCGCCGACCGCGATCCGCCGCTCGCCCTGGGCCCAGACCTTGACCGTCGCCTCGTTGCCCGCCAGGCCGCTCGGGCCCTGCTCGCTGATGGTCCGCCAGGACTCCAGCGTGAAGAACCTGTCCCGGCTGCCGCGCACCTCGTCGCGGAGCAGCAGCTCGAAGGAGGCGTCGGCGGCTTCGTAGGTGTAGCCGAGGTTCTCCTGCTCCTTGACCTTGGCGACCACCCGGCCGAGCAGGTCGCGGTCGGCGGAGAGGTCGTAGCCGAGCTCCTTGCCCTTGAGCTCGATCGAGGCCCGGCCGGCCATGTCCGAGACCAGCATCCGCATGGTGTTGCCGACCAGCTCGGGGTCGATGTGCTGGTACAGGTCCGGGTCGACCTTGATCGCGGAGGCGTGCAGGCCGGCCTTGTGGGCGAAGGCCGAGAAGCCGACGTACGGCTGGTGGGTGGAGGGGCTGAGGTTGACCACCTCGGCGATCGCGTGCGAGATCCTGGTCATCTCGGCCAGGTGCCCCTCGGGGAGCACCCGCTTGCCGTACTTGAGCTCCAGCGCGCCGACCACGGGGAAGAGGTTGGCGTTGCCGACCCGCTCGCCGTAGCCGTTGGCGGTGCACTGCACGTGGGTGGCGCCGGCGTCCACGGCGGCCAGCGAGTTGGCCACCGCGCAGCCGGTGTCGTCCTGGGCGTGGATGCCGAGCCGGGCGCCGGTCCGCTCGATGACGTCCGCGACGATCTCGCGGACCTCGGCGGGGAGCATGCCGCCGTTGGTGTCGCAGAGCACCACCACGTCGGCGCCGGCTTCGTGGGCGGTGCGGACGACGCTCAGCGCGTACTCGCGGTTGGCCTTGTACCCGTCGAAGAAGTGCTCGCAGTCGATGAAGACCCGGCGGCCCTGGGCGCGCAGGTGGGTGACGCTGTCCCGGACCATCTCCAGGTTCTCGTCGAGGGTGGTGCGCAGAGCCAGCTCGACGTGGCGGTCGTGCGACTTGGCGACCAGGGTGATCACCGGCGCCCCCGAGTTGACCAGGGCGGCCAGCTGGGGGTCGTCGGCGGCCTTGCCGCCCGCGCGGCGGGTGGCGCCGAAGGCGACCAGCTGGGCGTGGCGCAGCTCGAGCTCGGCGGCGGCGCGGGCGAAGAACTCGGTGTCCCGGGGGTTGGCGCCGGGCCAGCCGCCCTCGATGAAGCCGACCCCGAAGTCGTCCAGGTGGCGGGCGATGGTCAGCTTGTCGGCGACGGTGAGGTTGATGCCCTCGCGCTGGGCGCCGTCGCGCAGCGTGGTGTCGAAGACGTGGAAGCTGTCGTTGGGTCGGCTGACCTCGGTCATGACCTGGGTTCTCCGTTTCGGGGAGGTACTGCTGCTGTTGCCGGGCGGACTTGCCTCCGGCTCCACTGTCCAGCGTCCCGCGCGCCGCCCGGTGTCCCCGGGCCCCTTCGTGGGGGGCCCTGGCCGGTCCGGGGGAAACAAAAAGACCCCTCGCGGGTGCGAGAGGTCTGCGCGCGGGTCTGGACGCTGGTGAACGCTCCTGACAGATGGGTCTTCTGCGGAGCGGTCACTGCGGACCGGCGCGCCTGCTGCTAATAATCAGCGAAAGCGAGGACACACTCGGAGTCTGGCACATCCTCCGGCATCCGGTCGGCGTGTCTCGCGATGCGAAACGCCTCAGGTCAGCCGGTCGGTGGACAGCTCGAACCCGAACGGAGCCGGGAGTGGGAGGGGCTTGCCGACGGGGACGCGGACGGTGGCGAGGTAGTCGCCCTGTTGGGGTTCGCTGTGAAGGACGACCTCGTTGCGCTGACGGTCCACCAGAAGGTAGAGCGGGACCTCGGCCGAGGCGTAGCCCCTGCGCTTGGCCTCACGATCCTTGTTCGCACGGCCGGAGGTGACCTCGACGACCATCACGACGCCGTTCGGGACCATCCAGGAGGGCTGACCTTCGAATGCACCCTCCCAGTAGAAGGTCAGGTCCGGGATGTAGCGGTCGGACGCCAGTACGAGGCCCTTGGTGCCGGCCACGTGGATGTCGTCGCCGCACAACCGCATGATCCTCTTGATGATCCAACCGATCGCGGTCTCGTGGTCGCCGTCCGGTGGTGGAGTCACGACAATCTCTCCCTCGATGAGCTCCGCCTTGAACCCCTCAGGGGTGTCAAGGGCCAGGAAGGCTTCGAGAAGGTCGTCGTCCGACTCCTGCCGGGGTTCCGTGTAGTCGTGCGTCGCAGCGCTCATGGTCCCTCCCTCCGATCCTCGCCGCTCAACGAGTCGAGTACTCCGAGGTTACTCAGCCGGGCGCCCCGCAAGAAGCGCCCGGCCGGGGTACGTCAGACGATCTTGTGGAGCCAGTGGTGGGTGTCCGGGGACTGGCCGGCCTGGAGGGAGAGCAGGCGCCGGCGGAGCTCCATGGTGACGGGGCCCGGGGTGCCGTCGCCGACCAGCCAGTCGCCGCCCTTGGACTTGACCGAGCCGACCGGGGTGATGGCGGCGGCGGTGCCGCAGGCGAAGACCTCGGTGAGGGTGCCCGTGGCGTTGCCCTCGCGCCACTCCTCGGTGGAGATCTTCCGCTCCTCGACGGCGTAGCCGAGGTCGGCGGCCACCGTGAGGAGGGAGTCCCGGGTGATGCCCGGCAGCAGGGCGCCGGACAGCTCGGGGGTGACGACCTTGGCGTCCTCGCCCTCGCCGAAGACGAAGTACAGGTTCATGCCGCCCATCTCCTCGATCCACCGGTGCTCGGCGGCGTCGAGCCAGACGACCTGGTCGCAGCCCTTGGCGGCGGCCTCGGCCTGGGCGACCAGCGAGGCGGCGTAGTTGCCCGCGCACTTGGCGGCGCCGGTGCCGCCGGGGGCGGCCCGGACGTAGTCCTCGGAGAGCCAGACCGAGACCGGCTTGACGCCGCCGGAGAAGTAGGCGCCGGCCGGCGAGGCGATGATCATGAAGAGGTACTCGTTGGCCGGGCGCACGCCCAGGCCGACCTCGGTGGCGAACATGAACGGCCGCAGGTAGAGGCTCTGCTCGGGCTCGTTCGGCACCCAGGCCTCGTCCTGCTGGACCAGCAGCTCGACGGCCTCGACGAAGGTCTCCACCGGCAGCTCCGGCATCGCCAGGCGGCGGGCCGAGGCGCGCAGCCGCTCGGCGTTGGCCGTCGGGCGGAAGGTGGCGACCGAGCCGTCGGGCTGGCGGTAGGCCTTGAGGCCCTCGAAGATCGCCTGGCCGTAGTGCAGCGTCATGTTCGCCGGGTCGATCTCCAGCGGGGCGTACGGCACCAGCTGGGCGTCGTGCCAGCCGCGGCCCTCCGTCCAGCGGATGGTGACCATGTGGTCGGTGAAGACGCGGCCGAAGCCGGGGTTCGTCAGCCGGGCCTGGCGCTCCGCGTCCGAGAGCGGGTGCGCGGAGGGCTTGAGGTCGAACGTGATGGGCGCCTGGGTGGGCGTACTCATGACTGTCTGTCCTTCACCGTGGGGTTGGTCGGGGCCGCCGCCGGTCGGTGAAAGGACACACGAAAGGCACGGCCCACTGTCGATAGTCGCATCTCATGGGCCGTGCCGAACAGCCGGAAGGCTGTTGTGACGAGGTCTTCCGGCCGCTCGGCCGGGTCCCCGTGGATCTGGAGCCGGCCGCTACCCGGCTACGAGAGCGGCGAGCGCGTCGCCGACCTCGGTGGTGGAGCGGGTGCCGGTGCGGGCGGCGAGGTCGGCCGCGACGGCCGCCTCGACCCTGGCGGCCTCGGCCGCGAAGCCGAGGTGCTCGAGCAGCATGGCGACCGAGAGCACGGTGGCCGTCGGGTCCGCCTTGCCCTGGCCCGCGATGTCCGGGGCCGAGCCGTGCACGGGCTCGAACATCGAGGGGAACTCGCCGCTCGGGTTGATGTTGCCGCTCGCCGCGAGGCCGATGCCGCCGGTGACGGCCGCGGCCAGGTCGGTCAGGATGTCGCCGAACAGGTTGTCGGTGACGATCACGTCGAAGCGGCCCGGGTCGGTGACGAAGAAGATGGTCGCCGCGTCCACGTGCAGGTAGTCGGTGGTGACCTCGGGGTACTCGGCGCCGACCTCGGCGAAGATCCGGGCCCAGAGGTGGCCGGCGTGCACCAGCACGTTGTTCTTGTGGACCAGGGTCAGCTTCTTGCGCGGCCGGGCGGCGGCGCGGCGGTACGCGTCGCGGACCACCCGCTCGATGCCGTACGCGGTGTTGAGGCTCACCTCGGTGGCCACCTCGGCGGGGGTGCCGGCGCGCAGGGTGCCGCCGTTGCCGACGTAGGGACCCTCGGTGCCCTCGCGGACCACCACGAAGTCGATCGCCGGGGCACCGGCCAGCGGCCCCTGGACCCCGGGGAAGAGCTTGCCCGGGCGCAGGTTGAGGTAGTGGTCGAACGCGAACCTCAGCTTGAGCAGCAGGCCGCGCTCCAGCACGCCGGACGGCACGCTCGGGTCGCCGATGGCGCCCAGCAGGATGGCGTCGTGGGACTTGAGCTCCGCCAGCACCGAGTCGGGGAGGGTCTCCCCGGTGCGGTTGTAGCGGCGGGCACCGAGGTCGTACTCGGTGGTCTCCACCTTGACGTCGGCGGGGAGGGCGGCGGCGAGCACCTTGAGGCCCTCGGCCACGACTTCCTGGCCGATGCCGTCACCGGGGATCACTGCGAGACGAAGGCTGCGAGACATGTCCGAGACGGTACTCCCGCATCCCATTGGCTGACATCCGGTGTCCGCCATTCGGACTCACGGCGGCGACGAGCGTTCGAGCCGAGAAGGACCATTCGGTAATATCCGTCGGTATTCATGTTTTCTTCACGGGGGATCAAGGAATGGGCAACCCGATCACCAGGCGCCGGGCGCTCTGGGTGACCGGCGGCCTGCTGGCGGCCCCGGCCGCCGGGTACGGCATCTGGGAGTTCACCCGGCCGGGGTCGCAGCACGCCCCGGGCCAGGGGCAGGGGGACGAGCCGGTCGTCGGCATCGGCATCGCGGGGGGCACCGCCAACCTGGCGTTCGTGCACGTGATCGCGCATCCGGACGACAACCTGTACTTCATGAACCCGGACCTCGACCAGGCGGTCGCGTCCGGGGCCACGTGCGTGACGGTCTGCCTCACCGACGGCGAGTCCGACGGGCGCAACGTCCTGCACGCCGAGCGGCAGCAGGTGCCCGCCGACCGGCCCGCCTACACCCGGGCCCGGATCAACGGCCTGGCCGCCTCCTACGCCGTGATGGCCACCGGCGACGAGAACAGCCCCTGGGACGTCGAGCTGGTCTCCTACCTGCCCGGCCTCCAGGTCGAGCGGCACACCCTGCGGGCCGCCCCGCAGATCCAGCTGATCTTCCCCGCGCTGGTCGAGGCCCGGGCCGTCAGCCTGTTCCGGCCGGAGAGCCTGCGCGGGCTCTGGCTCGGCCAGTCCGACCGGCTGCCGACCCTGCCGCCGGCCCGCAGCAGGCTGGCGCCGGGCGTGACGTACACCCGCGAGCAGGTGACGGCCACCCTGACCGCGATCCTCGACCACTACCGCCCCACCGTGGTGCGGACCCTGGACCCGAACCCGGACCACTCGCCGCAGAAGCCCGACGGCAAGCCCGGTGCACCCGGCGGGCCGCTGTACCTGGACCACCAGGACCACACCTACTCCGCGTACTTCGCGCAGGCCGCGCTGGCCCGGCACTTCGCCTCCGGCCGGGGCCGGACCGCCAGCGTGGAGAGCTACCTCGGCTATGTGAACGCCGGGCTGCCGCACAACCTCGACGCGCCTGCCGTGGACCGCAAGGCCAAGCTGCTCGACGTCTACGGCTGGACCGACGACCGCGACTGCGGCGACCCGGCCGGCTGCGGCGACCGCAAGGTGGGCGGCGGCGCGCTGCGCAACGGCTGGGCGCAGAGCACCCGCTACCGCGCCCCCGGCAGCGGGGAGTGGCTGGTGGCCACCGGCAACGGCTTCGCCGCCTTCGCCCTGCTCGGCGGCTCGGCCCACTGGTGGCGCAGCGGCGCCGACGGCCGCTGGAGCGGCCCCCGGCAGATCGAGGGGGACGGCCTGGAGGGCCAGCTGCAGGTCGTCCGGCAGGCGAGCGGGCAGCTGCGCCTGTTCGGCGTGCGGACGACGCTGGAGTACGAGACCGCCAAGCACCGGCGGGAGATCGTCACCTGCGAGCAGCAGGGCGACGGCTTCGGGGAGTGGATCGGGCTCGGCGCCCCGGACGGCGACGACCCGGTGAAGTCGATGGAGGCCGGGTACCCGGTGGCCGTGGCACTGGCCGACGGCACGGTGCAGGTGTTCGCGCGGAGCTGGGCCGGGACGGTCGCGGTGCGGACGCTGGACGACGACTGGCAGCTGCTCACCCTCCCGCCGGAGGCCGGGCCCGCGGTGCACGAGGGCCTGGGCGCGGTGGTGGACTCCGCCGGGCGCACGCATGTGTTCGCGCCAGGGAAGACGGTGGTGCACTGGGCTTCCGACCAGCCGGGCGGGGCACTCCGGCCGGCCGGGCCGACGGGGCTGCCGACGCCCGGGGGGCCGGTCAGCGCTTCGGTCTCGGCCGACGGCGGACTGCGGGTGGACTTCCGGGAGCCCAAGTCGGCGAAGGTGCTCACGGCCCGGCGAGCGTCAGGCTCGGGGTGGAAGGTCGCCGCCGAGAGCGCTCCGCCCGGCGGGTTCGGGCGGGTGTCCGCGGTGGACGGGGCCGTCGCGGTGCGGGACCGGCAGGGGCACGTGGGGCTGCTCACCTCCTCGGGGAAGTGGGCGCACGGGGGGCCGCTGCTGGCGGGGACGCCTTCGGTCGGGGCCGACGCGAAGGGGGTCGCTGTCGCGGTGGCGCTCGGGTGTGACGGGAGGCTGTACTCGGCGCGGCAGGGCGCGGTCGGCGGGGCTTTCGGGGGCTGGGAGCCGGCGGGGTAGTGCAAGCGGGTCGTTTGCGCGGGCGTGCGGCGTGGTGCCTTCCGAGTCGCGCACGCAGTTAATAAGCAGAGCCCCGCGCCCCTGGATAGTGCAACGCGCCGTGAGTGCATTTCTGATTGGAGTCCTGTGACCTTCGCCGACCTTCGCCGCCGCCTCGGCGGGCCCTCGCTCGCGGCGGGGTTGTCCATGGGCGCGTACTGTCTCGCGCTGGCGATCCACGGGACGTATCCGTTCGGGGGGCGGTCGCGGGCGGTCAACGACCTGGGGAACCAGTTCGTGCCGTACCACGCGCATCTGTGGGACCTGATGCACGGCAACACCACCGGTGACCTGCTGTTCAACTGGAACAGCGGGTACGGGGCGCCGTTCCTGGCGGACTTCATGGCCTATCTGATGAACCCGTTCTCCTGGCTGGTGGGGCTGTTCCCGCGGGAGGCGGTGAACTTCCCGGTGTTCCTGGTGACGCTGCTGAGCATCGGGCTCGGGGCGGCCGTGATGACGGTGTTCCTCCAGCGGCTGCACCCGGGGGCGGCCTGGCTGCGGGGGTTGCTGGGGGCCGGGTACGGGCTGTGCGCCTGGGTGCTGAACGACGGGTCGCCGGATCCGATGTGGATGTGGGGGCTGGTCTCGCTGCCGCTGGTGTCGCTGGCCTGTGACTGGTGCCTGCGGGAGAAGCGGTGGGTGCTGGGCACGCTGGTGGTGGCGGTGGCCTGGGCGGGGAACTTCTACACCGGGGCGATGGCCACCATCGGGGCCGGGCTGGTGCTGCTGCTGCGGGTGGCCCTGACCTGGACCGGGTGGCGCGCGGCGCTGCGGGTGCTGGGGCGGGCCGCGTCCATGGTGGTGGTCGGGGTGCTGGTCACCGCACCGGTGATCCTGGTCAGTCTGAAGGCGAGCCGGGCCTCCCAGCCGGCGCCGGTGGCGCGGTACGAAGGGGCGCCCGGGCTGACCGACTACCTGGCGCAGCTGCTGCCCGGCGGGCGCTCGGACCACTCGGTGCCGAACATCTTCATCGGGGTGCTGGGCCTGGTGCTGGTCGCCTCGCTGCCGTTCAACCGCCGGGTGCGGGTGTGGGAGCGGGTCGGCTGGTACACCCTGCTGGTGCTGGTCGGCCTGAGCTTCGTGTGGACCCCGACGATCCTGCTCTGGCACGGCCTGGCCATCCCGAACGGCAGCCCCTACCGCGCGGCGTTCGTGCTGAGCGGGCTGCTCACCATGGCCGCCTGGGTCTCGCTGGCCCGGCGGCCCGACACCCCGGCACTGCTCGGCGGCGCCGGGCTGACCGCCCTGGTGCTGGTGCTCGGCCGCGGGCACCACAGCTCGGTGCGCCCCTCGACGTACCTGCTGGTGCTCGCCGGGGGCGCCCTGGTGGTCGGGGCGCTCTGGGCGCTGCAGAAGGACGACCGGCGCCTTCGGCAGGGCGTCGCGGTGGTGCTGACCCTCGGGGTGCTGGCCGGGTCGACGTACGCCGCGTACTGGGCGACCGTGCTGCGGGACAGGCTGGACTTCTTCAAGCCGCGCGAGACGATCAGCGCGAGCTCGACGGAGGCGTACCGGGTGATCCGGGGCGCCGAGGACTGGCCGCACGTGCGGACCGACCCCGGTCCGCACGAGTTCGCCTCCAACGACCCGCTGCTGCTCGGCGGTGAGGGCGGCTCGTACTACAGCTCCTACCTGCCCGCCGTGACCGCCCAGCTGCTGCACGACCTGGGCGCGGGCTGGTTCATCGAGGGCCGGCACACGCTCAGCCCGGGCGATCCGGTCGGCAAGGCGCTGTTCGGGGTGACCACCTACCTGGACAGCAGCTCGGCCCCGGCCGGCTTCACCCCCAAGCGGGCCGAGGCCGCGCCGCTGGTCACCCTGCGGCCGAACGCCAAGCCGGACACCTCCTCGGTCTGGGCCCGGCAGCAGTCGCTGCTCGGCAGCACGGTCTACGAGGTGCCGAAGCTGACCCCGGTGGCCGGGCCGGCGCCCACCCTGCACGGCACCAGCGGCTGGTCCGTCCCGCCCACCCCCCGCGGCGGCGTGTGGACCACCTTCACCGGCAGCTGCACCCCCGGCTCGACCGCCTACCTGTACGGCCCGTGGTTCAACGGGAACGTGCTGGGCCTGGGCGCCAAGTACGCCAGCTACGGCCGCCAGCCGATGACGGCGATGCCGATCCGCGAGCTGGGAACCGTGCCGGCCGACGGGCAGATCAAGGTGGCGCTGCAGACCGACAAGGGCTCCCAGGTGCCCGCACAGCCGGTCGGCTGCCTGCTGCCGGGCGCGCTGCCGAAGGCGCTCGCGCAGCTCAAGGGCGTGAGCCAGGTTCGCAGCTCCGGGCACGGTCTGGACGCCGTGCTGCCCGCCGGGGCGAGCGGCACCGCGCTGGTCTCGGTGCCCGCCACCCAGGGCTGGGTCTGCTCGGTGGACGGCGGCTCCTGGGCCGCGCCGCAGTCGGTGCAGGGCCTGATCGGGGTACCGCTGGGCCAGGGCGCCGGGCGCTTCTCCTGTACCTTCCGCACACCCGGGCTGAACCCCGGGCTGGCCGTCTCGGGCGGTGCGCTGGCGGTGGTCGCGGGTGTCGCGCTGGTCACTCGGCTGCGCCGTTCCCGGGGTCAGGCAGGGGCAGACCGGTAGGATCTACGGGATATCTGGTGATACGTGGTAGAGCGACCGGCAGCCCTCTGCGTCCCCCCGACCGGAGGTGAACTGGTGCTCCTGTCCATCGTCGTGCCCTGTTTCAACGAAGAGGCCGTGATCGAGCTCTTCGATGCGGAGATCCGGGAGAACCTGGACGCCCTGCCCCTCGACTACGAGCTCTGCTACGTGGACGACGGCAGCTCCGACGGCACCCTGGACGCGCTGCGCGCACTGGCCGCCAAGCACCCGGGCACCACCCGGTACGTCTCCTTCAGCCGTAACTTCGGCAAGGAGGCGGGCATGCTGGCCGGCCTGCGCGAGGCCACCGGGGACGCCGTGGTGCTGATGGACGCCGACCTGCAGCACCCGCCGGAGCTGATCGAGCGGATGCTCGAGCTCTACGACCGCGGCCATGACCAGGTGATCGCCCGGCGCAGCCGGGAGGGCGACAAGCCCGTCCGCAGCGCGGTCAGCCGGCTGTACTACCGGCTGGTCAACAAGTGGGTGGACGTCGAGCTCAAGGACGGCGTCGGCGACTTCCGGCTGCTGTCGCGGCGGGCCGTGGACGCGCTCCTCTCGCTGCCGGAGTACAACCGCTTCTCCAAGGGCCTGTTCTCCTGGATCGGCTTCGACACCGTCACCTTCGACTACCAGAACGCCGCCCGGGAGGCGGGGGAGACCAAGTGGCGCTTCGGTGCGCTGCTGAACTACGGCATGGACGGGCTGATCTCCTTCAACAACCGCCCGCTGCGGATCGCCATCTACCTGGGCCTGGCCCTGGTCGGGGTGGCCGCGCTGTACGCGGCCTGGATCACCGGGGTGGCCCTGGTGGACGGGATCGACTCCCCCGGGTACGTCACGCTGATCGTCGCGATCGTGGGGCTCGGCGGGCTGCAGATGGTGATGCTCGGCCTGATCGGCGAGTACATCGGCCGGATCTACTACGAGACGAAGCGGCGGCCGCACTTCCTGGTGAAGGAGACCAACACGCCGCGTGCTACCTTCCGCTCGGAAGGCTATCGAGGCGGCCTTCACGGCAGTGGTGAGGAGACACGGTGAGGCCGCAGTTCTGGCAGCTCGTCAGGTTCGGGCTGGTCGGGTTGGTGAACACCGCGAACTCCTTCGTGCTGTTCGCGATCTTCGACCACCTGATGCCGTACTTCGCGGCCTTCACGCTCTCCTTCCTGCTGGCCATGGTCGGCTCGTTCTTCCTGAACTGCCGCTTCACCTACCGCACGCCGCCGACCTGGAAGAAGTTCGCACTCTTCCCGATACCGAACATCACCAACTACCTGGTGCAGAGCGGCGGCATGGTCGCGCTGGTCCAGTGGTGGCACTTCAACCACATCCTGGCACTGCTGCTGGTATCGGTGGTCGCCATCCCGGTCACCTTCGTGCTCTCCAAGCTGGTGCTGACCGACCGTTCACCGAAGGTCGACGACCTCGGCGCGGGCGCCGTCCAGGTTGAGATGGTGCAGCAGTAGCAGCCTGACCCGATCGCCCCCGGGGCGGCCGACCCGCAACAGGGTGCCCGGCCCGGCCGGGGCCAGCAGGGCGGCCTCACCGGAAGCCGTCCGGACGTCCAGCGGCGGGTGCGCGGTGTCGAAGGCGATGGTCGGGCGCTCACCGTCCAGGCCGATGCCGGCCAGTGCGTCCTTCACGTCCGGCAGTCCGGGCTCGGCGTAGCTGGTCCAGAGCGCGTAGTGGACCAGGCCGGCGCCGTTGAGGACGGAGAGCTTGACCGGGAGCACCCGGGCGTCGCTGTCGAGCAGGTCGGTGTCGGTGTCGCCCCAGCGGGCGTTGAGCGGTTCGACACCGAGCAGTTCCCCGGTGCGGGCGTCCCGGGCGCGGGCCACCAGGACGTCGCTGTTGGTCAGCCGGTCGGTGGTGACGATCACGTCGGTCACGCCGTCCCCGTCGGTGTCGATCGAGGCGTTCAGCGCGAAGTTGCCCACCGGGGTGGCGCCGGGTGCCCAGAAGGCGGCGGCCAGGTAGAGGGTGGCGTCGGCCGGGTCGGTGGTGGGGGCGTCGCTCGCCGCGCCCGCCCAGCGCAGGTCAGCCTCGCGGTCCCCCGCGCGGGAGACGCACAGGCTCTCCTCCTTCAGGCTGTCCCCGCGGGCACCCGGCGGGCAGTCCGGCCAGCGGGGGCCCTCCGTGCCGCCGAGGGCGAAGGCGCTGACCAGCCCGCCCTGGGGGCCCGGGGCGGCGGAGCCGGCGAGGCCGAGCAGGGAGCTGCCCGGGGTGGCCCGCACCTGCGGGCCCGCCGAGAGCCGGGAGGCCGCGCGCGGGGCGGCGAACAGCGGCACCCGCAGGGCCGGCAGGTCGCCGTCGGCCGGGGTGAGCACCAGCCGGCCGGAGAGCTCGGACCGGAAGCTGCGGGCCCGGCCGCCCTGGGTGAGGTCGATCGTCGGATCCGGCGCGCGGTCGAGGGGGCCGGGCACCCGCAGGGTGACGGTGACCCGCGCGGTGCCGCCGGGCGGCACGGTGACCCTGGCCGGGGTCAGCTCGAAGGAGGCGCCGGGCACCTCGGTCGAGGGCTGGTAGCCGGTGGCGTACTCGAGCGGCTGGTCGGCCCGGTTGTGCAGCTCGACCTGCCTGGTCAGCTCGGTCGGGCCGGTGACCGGCACCGGCCCGAAGGAGACGCCGACCGCCCCCTCCACCGCGCCCTCGCCCGCCGCGTAGGCGAGCACCGGGGTGCGCACCGCCTGGTCGACCTGGGCCCGGCCCGCCCCGGCCCGCTCGGGCCCGTAGACCGGGCCGGTGCGCCCGTCGCCGAGCCAGGTGTCGGCCGCCGTGTCCATCAGGGCCGCCTTGACCTCGGCGGGGCTCCACTCGGGGTGCGCGGCCCGGACGAGTGCGACCAGGCCCGTGACGTGCGGGGCGGCCATCGAGGTGCCGTCCTCGCGCATCCCGCCGGAGCCGCTGCCCGCCTTGGCCGACCAGATGGTCTCGCCGGGGGCGGCCAGATCCGGCTTGACGATGCCGGGCACACCGATGCCGCGCGAGGTGAAGCCGGTCAGGGTGTCCACCCGCTGGGGCTGGTCCTGGGAGACCGAGCCGTGCAGCGTGTTGCCCGGGGTGGCGAGCTGGACCTTGACCGGGCCCGCCGCCACCGCGTCGACCAGGCGCTGCCCGTCGGCCGCGGCCAGGATCGCGGCCGGGATGCGGTCGTCCCCGGCGATCTCGCCGAGGTGGTCGCCGTCGGCCGCGTACAGCACGCCGACGGCGCCCGCGTCGGCGGCGTGGTCGGCCCGGGGGGCGGAGCCGCAGGCGCGGTCCGGGTCCTTGGTGTGCCAGGCGAGCACCGCCACCTTGCCCTTGAGCCGCTGGGCGTCGGCGGCGGAGAAGGCGGCGCAGCCGTCGGACTGGTCGGCGGGAAGCACCAGCTCGCCGTTCACCTCCTTGGTGGCCCAGCCCTGGTACTTGGCGCTCCAGTGCGCGGGCACCGGCCCGGCCAGGGTGGCCGGGCTCAGCACCCGGATGCCGTCGGCGTCGCCGTGCGAGTCCACCGAGGCGGCCACCGCGATGGCGCGCGGGGCGGTGCCGGGGCTGCCGCCGATGCCGTACAGGTCGCCCTCGTTGCCGGCCGCGGCGACCACCACGGTGCCGAGCTCGGCGAGGTGGTCGGCGGCCAGCGCGTCGGCGTCGTCCGGGGAGCCGAAGCGGCTGCCGAGCGAGAGGTTGACCACGTCGAGGCGGTCGGAGGGGTCGCCGTCCCCGTCCGGGTCGGCCGCCAGGTCGAGGGCCTGGGCGAGCTGGTCGGTGGAGCCGTCGCAGCCGAAGACCCGGATCGCGTACAGCTGCGCGCCGGGCGCGGCTCCCGGGCCGACCTTGAAGGCGGCCGGGTCGAGCCCGGGGTGGTACGGGCCGGTGTACGTCCTGCCCGCGGCGGTGACGCCGTACCCGGCGGCGGTGCCCGCGACATGGCTGCCGTGGCCGTTGAGCGCGCAGTCGATCGGGTTGGCGTCCGGGTGCGGCACCGGCTGGTAGTGGGCGGCGGCCGGATCGGGGCTGTAGTCGTCGCCGACCAGGTCCTTGCCGCCGATCACCTTGGCGTTGGGGAAGAGGCCGGCCGGGGCCGGCTTGGCGCCGTCCACCGACCGGAAGGCCTGGTCGGTGCCGGGGCCGCCGAAGTCGGCGTGGGTGTAGTCGATGCCGGAATCGATGATGCCGATCCGCACCCCCGCACCGGTCTCGCCCGGCAGGCCGGTGGCGCCGGACCAGACGCCGGGTGCGCCGGTGAGCGGCACGGAGAAGGAGTTGCCGCGCTGCTTGCGGGTGATCGGGTGCACCGCCCGCACCCCGGGCAGGGTGCGCAGCCCGGGCAGCCGGCCGGCCGGGGCCGAGACGGCGAGGCCGGTGAGCAGGGTGCGGGTGCGGTAGAGCTCGAGCGCCTCGGGGGCGCTGCGGCGGACGGCGGCGGCGAGCCGGTCCAGCGCCTGGTCGGCCAGCCGCCGCTGGTCGGCCCCGGCCCGGGCGGCGGTGCGGCGCACCTCCTCGGGGGAGCGCAGGGCGCGGCGGGCGCCGTCGCCCGCGCGGCGCCAGGCGGGGGCGGCCGCCTCGGTGTCGAGCTCGAGCAGCACGCTCTCCGGGGCGGTGCCGCGGGCCTGGGCCGCCGCCTGGGCGGGCGCGGTGGCGGCCGGCAGAGCGGGGCCCGCGAGCAGGGCGAGACCGACGCCGATCCTGGTCAGCCTTCGGGCTGTTCGGTTGCGCACTGCCTGCCTCCCCACTGGCCGGGGTCGGCGCCGTCGCCCTCCCGGGGCCATCACGCTAGGGAGCGGCCGGGGCGGCTCGCCAGCGTAATAGCTCGTCAGGGTGGGTTCTGCACTCGTGTGAGTGATGACAAGTCAGTCTTTCGGCCCAACGTACGCAGCGTCAGCTCCCGCAGCACGCTCCCCGGTCGACCGGCAACAGCCTGGCCGTGAATGAGTCAGGTCGGGCCGACCCCGTGGTGAGCGACCGGGATTGTCCTCGGTCAACCCTCTCTGACGGAGAAAAGAACTTCACCGCGTGGGTAGGCAAAGGTAAGTTCCGAAAAGCGCCATGGAATTGACCGTACGCGCCCGGCAGAAATCCGAACCACCCACGGCACCAAGGGGCTTTTGAACCACATGGGCTCGACGCTGGCACAGAGGACCTGGGACGCGCACGTGGTGCGGCGCGGCCGGAGCAGGGACGGCCTGCTCCACGTCGGCCTCCACCTGCTGCACGAGGTCAACACTCCGCAGGCCTTCGACGACCGCCGGGCCGACCGCGTCCGCCCCGCCCACCACCTGAGCACCACCCGTCCTCTGCCCACGGACCGGCTCCCGCCCTGGGGAGCCGGTCCCGCCCGTGGCACCACCAGAGACGCGGAAGGGTTCGCGCGATGAAAATCTCCCAGTGCACCGTCTTCGTGGCGATCGCCGACACCGGCAGCTTCACCAACGCCGCCAAGGCCCTGGCGATCAGCCAGTCCGCGGTCAGCCATTCGATCGCCGGACTCGAGTCCTCCCTCGGAGTGGCCCTGATGACCCGGGACCGCGGCGGGGTGCGGCTCACCGAGGCCGGCCGCCGGGTGCTCACCCACGCCCGGGCGCTGCTGCTGCACGCCGAGCAGATGCGGCAGGCCGCGAGCGTCCAGCCGGTCCCGGCGAGCGCCTCGATCCGGATCGGCACCAGCCAGAGCTTCGCGGCCCGGCTGCTGCCCCGGCTGCTGACGGAGTACCGGGCCCGGCTGCCGCACGTGGAGATCTCGCTGCGCGAGGGCACGGACCGGCAGATCACCGACTGGCTGCGCGGCTACGCGGTCGATATCGGCATCGTCACCCTGCCCAAGGAGAACCTGACCACCATTCCGCTGCTGCGGGACGAGATGTTCGCGGTGCTCCCCGGCGGCCACCCGCTGGCCGGGAGCACCGAGCTGGAGGTGCACGAGCTGCTGGACAAGCACTTCATCATGCCGGTCGGCGACAGCGAGCCGATCCTGCGCACGGTCTTCCGCACCGTGGGGCGGGAGCCCGTGGTCCGCTACCGGGTGCAGGAGGTCAACGCGCTGCTGGCGATGGTGGCCGAGGGCCACGGAGTGACGGTGGTGCCGGAGCTCGCGCTGCCCGCCGTGCTGCCCGAGGGGCTGCGGGTGATCCCGTTCACGCCCCGGATCCACCGCCACCTCGGGATCGGGGTGCGCACCGTCGCCCGCAACTCCCCCACCGTGGCGGCCTTCGTCACGGCGGCGCAGTCGCTGGCCCAGGGCCGCCGGAGCCTGACCCCTGCCCCCCGCGCGGTCGGGTGGTGAACAACGGCGCCGAAGGGGCGTGCTCGCACCGTTCGGTTGCGAGCACGCCCCTTCGGCGTTGTGCCACCGGCTACTTGCGGGCCTGGTCGTAGCGCTCCCGGTGCCGGATCACCTCGTCCAGGTGCTGCTCCGTCCAGGACTGGAGCACCCGGTAGGTGCCGATCAGCGTCTCCCCCAGGGGGGTCAATGTGTATTCGGTGCGCGGCGGCACCTCCGCGTACACCTGACGGACCAGCAGACCGTCGCGCTCCAACTCGCGAAGGTTGGCCGTGAGCACCTTCGGGGTGATCCCGCCGATGCCGTCGCGCAGTTCACTGAACCGCTGGGTGCCCGCCGCGAGGGTCAGGATGATCGGCACACTCCATTTGCTGCCCAGCCGGTCGAGCAGATCCCGGGCACGGCAGTCCGGTGCACCGTCCCCCACCGGTGCTCCGGCCCGCGAACTCGATCCAGCAGCTGGGCGGTTCACCTGAGTATCCACCAGGAAACAATAGCACTTTAAAGTGCTTATTCTCTGGTGCAATCATTCTCCTGGCGTTCGTAGTTGAATAGGAGCAGAGCCACAAAGGAGCCCCAACAGGGGCCCGCTCATTGATGATTGGCGATATACCACCATGGCCAAGATTGCCCTCTTCGGCGCCACCGGCACCTTCGGCAGCCGCATCCTCGCCGAGGCCCTGTCCCGCGGCCACGAGGTCACCGCCGTCGTTCACGGCGACCCCGGCAGGCTCCCGGCGCATGACAACCTGACCGTCGCCGAGGGCAGCGTGCTCGACCCGAACAGCGTCGCCACCGCCGCCAAGGGTGTGGACGCCGTCGCCAGCGCCGTGGGCGGCGGCTACACCGACGGTGCCGCGCACGCCAAGTTCGTCCAGGACGCCGCCAAGAGCCTGGTCGAGGGCCTGCGCCGGCTGGGCGACCAGGCCCCGCGCTTCATCTCCGTCGGCGGCGCCGGCTCGCTCAACACCCCCGACGGCAAGAAGGTCTGGGACACCCCGGGCCTGCCCGAGCTGGTCACCACCGTCATGCACGGCCAGGGCGACACCCTCGCCTACCTGGAGACCGTCACCGACGTGCGGTGGACCCACTTCTGCCCGGCCGCCCTGATCGAGCCCGGCGAGCGCACCGGCAGCTACCGCCTGGGCCTCGACGACCTGGTCATCGGCGAGGACGGCCGGAGCCGGATCTCCGCCGAGGACTACGCCGTCGCGTTCGTCGACGAGATCGAGAACGCCGAGCACCTCAAGATGCGCTTCACCGTCGGCTACTGATCGGCGTGCTGGTCGTCATCGCGTCCGGGCGGGCCGTCGGACGCGGCAACCGAGCCTACCTGAGCTTCTCCTACGGGCCGCACTCCTGCCCCTTCCCCGCCCAGGAGGCGGCGGAGGTGATCGCCGCCACGGCCATCGA
>NZ_JBEOWY010000083.1:0-17762 GCF_040296285.1 Kitasatospora sp. NPDC002227 | reverse complement strand
CCGAGTCGTACGGCATCCCGTTCCACCACCTGCCGGTCACCAAGGACACCAAGGCCGAGGCCGAGCAGCGGCTGCTCGACCTGGTGGCCGAGGAGGCCCGCCACGGAGGTGGCTGGTCGGTCGCGCGGTTCCCCGCGCCCCTGACAGTGCGACTACAGGTGGTGCACTCCTGAAGGGTTACTTCTTCTTGCGGAGCTTCCCGGCCTTGCGGCGCTCGGCGCGGGTCATCCCGTCACCCTCGTCCTCCGAGAAGTCGCCCTCGACGACCGTCTCGTCGCCGTCCACCGACGGAGCGGTGTAGTGCAGGCGCTGCGGCTTGGGAGCCTCCAGGCCCTTGGCCTTGATCTCCGGACGGGCGTCCTGCGAGGCGTCCCCGAGAGCGCCCTCGACCACCGGGACCTCCTCGACCTGCTGCTCGACCTGGACCTCCAGGTTGAACAGGTAGCCGACGGACTCCTCCTTGATGCCCTCCATCATGGCCCCGAACATGTCGAAGCCCTCACGCTGGTACTCGACCAGCGGGTCGCGCTGGGCCATCGCCCGCAGGCCGATGCCCTCCTGGAGGTAGTCCATCTCGTAGAGGTGCTCACGCCAGCGGCGGTCGAGCACCGAGAGCACCACGCGCCGCTCCAGCTCGCGCATGATCTCCGCGCCCAGCTGGTCCTCGCGGGCGCCGTACTGCGCCTGGATGTCCTCCTGGACGGTCTTGACCAGGAACTCGGGGGTCAGGCCGGCCGAGCCGCCGGCCTCCTCCTCCAGCGCGTCCAGCTCGACGGTCACGGGGTAGAGCTGCTTGAGCGCCGTCCAGAGCTTCTCGAGGTCCCAGTCGTCCTCGAAGCCCTCGCCGGTCGCCGCGGTGACGTACGCCTCGACGGTGTCGTCCATGAAGTGGCCGACCTGCTCCTGCAGGTCCTCGCCCTCGAGGACGCGGCGGCGCTCGCCGTAGATGACCTCGCGCTGGCGGTTGAGGACCTCGTCGTACTTGAGGACGTTCTTGCGGATCTCGAAGTTCTGCTGCTCGACCTGGGTCTGCGCCGAGGCGATCGCGCGGGTGACCATCTTGGACTCGATCGGCACGTCCTCGGGCACGTTGGCCATCGAGAGCACGCGCTCGACCATGCCGGCCTTGAACAGGCGCATCAGGTCGTCGCCCAGCGACAGGTAGAAGCGGGACTCGCCCGGGTCACCCTGACGGCCGGAGCGGCCGCGCAGCTGGTTGTCGATCCGGCGGGACTCGTGGCGCTCGGTGCCGAGCACGTACAGGCCGCCCAGCTCCTGGACCTCCAGCTGCTCCGCCTTGACGGAGGCCTTGGCCTTCTCCAGGGCGGACGGGAACGCGGCCTCGTACTCCTCCGGGGTGTCCAGCGCGGTCAGACCGCGCTGGGCCAGCTCGGCGGCGGCCAGGTGCTCGGCGTTGCCGCCCAGCATGATGTCGGTGCCACGGCCGGCCATGTTGGTGGCGACGGTGACGGCGCCCTTGCGCCCGGCCTGGGCGACGATCTGCGCCTCGCGCTCGTGGTGCTTGGCGTTGAGCACCTCGTGCGGCACGCCGCGCTTGCGCAGCTCCTGCGAGAGGTACTCGGACTTCTCGACCGACACGGTGCCGACCAGCACCGGCTGGCCCTTCTCGTGCTTCTCCACGATGTCCTCGACCACGGCCGCGAACTTGGCCGGCTCGGACTTGTAGATCAGGTCCGGCTGGTCGATGCGCAGCGGCGTCTTGTTGGTCGGGATCGGGACGACACCGAGCTTGTAGATCTGGTGGAACTCGGCCGCCTCGGTGGTGGCGGTACCGGTCATGCCGGAGAGCTTGTCGTACAGGCGGAAGAAGTTCTGCAGGGTGATGGTGGCCAGCGTCTGGTTCTCGTTCTGGACCTCCACCCCCTCCTTCGCCTCGATGGCCTGGTGCATGCCCTCGTTGTAGCGACGGCCGGCCAGGATACGGCCGGTGTGCTCGTCGACGATCATGACCTCGCCGTTCATCACGACGTAGTCCTTGTCCTTCTTGTAGAGCTCCTTCGCCTTGATGGCGTTGTTCAGGAACCCGACGAGAGGGGTGTTGACCGACTCGTAGAGGTTGTCGATGCCGAGGTAGTCCTCGACCCGGCTGACGCCCTCCTCGAGCACGCCGACGGTGCGCTTCTTCTCGTCGACCTCGTAGTCGCGGTCGATCTTGAGGCGCAGCACCAGCTTGGCGAAGTCGCTGTACCACTTGGTGGCCTGGTCGGCCGGGCCGGAGATGATCAGCGGGGTACGGGCCTCGTCGATCAGGATCGAGTCGACCTCGTCGACCACGGCGAAGTTGTGGCCGCGCTGGACGAGCTCCTCCTGCGACCAGGCCATGTTGTCGCGCAGGTAGTCGAAGCCGAACTCGTTGTTGGTGCCGTACGTGATGTCGCAGGCGTACTGCTCGCGGCGCTCGGCGGGCGACATGTTGGCCAGGATGCAGCCGACCTTGAGGCCGAGGAAGCGGTGCACCCGGCCCATCCACTCCGAGTCGCGCTCGGCGAGGTAGTCGTTGACGGTGATCAGGTGGACGCCCTTGCCGGTGAGCGCGTTCAGGTACGCGGGCAGGGTGCCGACCAGGGTCTTGCCCTCGCCGGTGCGCATCTCGGCGACGTAGCCGTGGTGCAGCGCGGCACCACCCATCAGCTGGACGTCGTAGTGGCGCTGGCCGAGCACCCGCTTGGCCGCCTCACGGACGGCGGCGAAGGCCTCGGGGAGGATGTCGTCAAGCGTCTGCCCGTCGGCCAGGCGGCCGCGGAACTCGTCGGTCAGCGCGCGCAGCTCGTCGTCGGTGAGGTTGACGAAGTCCTCTTCGATGGAGTTGACCTGGGCGGCAATCCGCTGCAGCTTGCGGAGGATCTTGCCCTCGCCTGCGCGCAGGATCTTGTCGAAGACGGACACTAGGGCTAGCTCCTTGCCTGGGTCGGCTCTGGACGACTGCGGGTGGGGTTACCCCACCGTACGGGTCATCGTATGCGAGGAGGCCGACGCGCCGGGAGGTGCGTCAGCACGGTATTCCCGTGTCACCCCTGAGTGCACATGCGCAGATAGCAGCGCCGGGTGGGGCAAAACGGTCACCGTTCGGACCCCTCGTGCTGCCTTGTACGACCGGCACCCCCGGTTGGTTCCCGGCCGCGCTGTCAGTACCGCCGCGTAGCCTGCCCGCCATGACAGCTCTGACCCTCTCCGCCGACGAAGCCCGCCTGATCGCGCTGCGCGCGCAGGGGCTGCTGGGCGCACCCGACCGGCGGGCCGGCGTGCCCGGGGTGCTGCGCGCGCTGGGCGCCGTCCAGCTCGACACCATCTCGGTGCTGGCCCGCTCGCACGAGCTGGTGCCGTACGCACGTCTGGGCGCCGTCGGCCGCCCGGCCGTGGAGCGGGCGCTCTGGGGGTCGGGTGAGACCTTCGAGTACTGGTCGCACGCGGCCTGCGTGCTGCCGATGGGCGAGTGGCCGCTGTTCGCCTTCCGCCGCCGGGCCTACCGCGCCAAGGGCGGCGTCTGGGACCACCGGGTCAGCGCCGAGGCGTACGAGGGAGTGCTGGCGCGCCTGCGCGCCGAGGGCCCGCTGACCTCGACCGACCTGGGCGGCGCCAAGCGCACCGGCGAGTGGTGGGACTGGTCGGACGCCAAGATCGCCGTCGAGCGGGCGCTCGCCTTCGGCGACGTGGTCTGCACCGAGCGGCGCAGCTGGAAGCGGGTCTACGACCTGGCCGAGCGGGCCGTCCCCGCCGAGCTGTACGGGCAGGAGCCGGGCGACGCCGAGTGCGCCCGGCAGCTGATCGCGCAGGCCGGCAGCGCCCTCGGGGTGGCCACCCGGTCCGACCTGATGGACTACTACCGCCTGGGGGCCCGGCTGTTCGACCAGGCGCTGCCCGACTCGGGCCTGGTGCCGGTCGAGGTCGAGGGCTGGGCGGCCCCGGCCTGGGCCGATCCGGCCGCGCTGGCCGCCGCCCCGCGCGGGCGCCACCGCACCACGCTGCTCTCGCCCTTCGACTCGCTGGTCTGGGAGCGGCCGCGCACCGAGCGGATCTTCGGCATGACGCACCGGCTGGAGGCCTACACCCCCAAGCACAAGCGCGAGCACGGCTACTTCGCGATGCCGCTGCTGGCGGGTGGCCGCCTGGTCGGCCGGGTCGACCCGGCCCGCGAGGGCAAGACCCTGGTGGCCCGTCAGGTCTCCCTGCACGGCCCCGAGCACGGCGCCGCCCACCTGCCCGCCCTCGCCCGGGCACTGCGTGAGGCCGCCGAGTGGGTCGGCTGCGAGAGCGTGCGCGTGGAGCGCCTCACCGACGAGTCGCTCCGCCCGGCGCTGGCGGAACTCCTGGGCTGATCCGGGCTGATCCGGGCTGATCACCCTATTTCGAGGATCTTCTCCCGCATCGCGTAGACCACGGCCTCCATCCGGGAGTGCAGCTGCAGCTTCTCCAGGATGTTGCGGACGTGGTTCTTCACGGTGTTCTCGCTGATGAACAGCTCCTTGGCGATCTCCCGGTTGTTCATCCCGGTCGCGACCAGCTTGAGCACCTCCAGCTCACGGTCCGTCAGCCGCGGCGCGGGCACCAAGTCCCGGTCGTCGGAGCGGCGCTGGATCATCGACTTGAACTCGGTGAGCAGTTTGGAGGCCATCGAGGGGCTGATCTGCGACTGGCCGTCGGCCACCGCCCGGATCGCGGTGGCCACCTCGTCGGTGGAGATCTCCTTGAGCAGGTAGCCGGTCGCCCCGGCCTTGATCGCCTCGTAGAGGTCGGCTTCCTCGTCGCTTATCGTCAGCATGATGATCTTCGCGCTCGGGGCCACGTCCTTGATCGCGGTACAGGCCTCGATCCCGCTGCGCCGGGGCATCCGCACGTCCATCAGGATGATGTCCGGCAGCAGGTCGGCCGCCTTGAGCACCGCCTCCGCGCCGTCCCCCGCCTCGCCGACGACCTTGATGTCCTCCTCCTCGGCGAGGACGATCTCCAGGCCGCGGCGGAAGAGCGCGTGATCGTCGACCACCAGGACGCGGATCGGCTCGCCGCGGTGCGCCAAGTGGCCGGACCGCTCGTAGCCGTCCTCGCCCTCCCCGGCCCCTGGCCGCAGGCCCCGCGTGTTCTCCCCCACTCCGCCCCTCCCGGTCACCGGTCGCTGTCGGCCCATCATTCCACGGCCGACCCGTCCCCCGATCACCCTCCGGCGTCAACCCGCCCAGCTGGGTGACCCCGGAGTCTCCTGGCCTCCGGGGTCACTCGTCAACTGTCGGTGCCGTCAGCTCGCGTCGGTCTCCCCGATCGCGCCACCGGCGCCGCTCGCCTCATCGGTGATCGTGCCGTCGGTCGCCAGGTGGATGACGCCGTAGTGGTAGCCGTGGCGGCGGTAGACCACGCTGGGCAGACCGCTGTCCTTCTCCACGAACAGGTAGAAGTCGTGGCCGACGAGCTCCATCTCGTACAGCGCCTGGTCCAGCGCCATCGGCCCGGCGTGGTGCGTCTTCTCGCGGACGACGAGCGGGCCGTCGCCCTCCACCTCCAGGGAACCCATCTTGATCTTCTTGACGGCGCCGTTCACGCCGGCGGGCCGCTCACCCTCGGGCAGGCCGGCCAGCGCGGCCGTGGCCTCCCCGACACTGATGGGAGCGTGGCTGCCGGTGGCGCCCTTGTGCACCCGGCGACGGTCGGCCGACTTGCGCAGCTGCGCGTCGAGCTTGGCCGAGGCCAGGTCGAGTGCCGCGTACGGGTCCGCGGCGGCGGCCTCGGCTCGGATCACCGGACCGCGGGTACGAAGAGTGATCTCCACCCGCTCGGACCGGTCGGCCTGGCGCGGGTTGTGCTCCTTGGACACCTCGACGTCGAGGCTGATCACCTTGCCGTCGAACTTCTGGACCTTCTCCAGCTTCTCGGCCACGTGCTCGCGGAACCTCTTGGGCACCTCGGTCTTGCGGCCCTTGACGACGATGTCCACGCAGAACTCCGATCCCTCGTGCTGACGCCGACCCGGATCACCGGGTACGGCTGAGACCCAGCCGGACCAGCCCGCCGGCCCTCACCTCACTTCCTCCCCACCAGGGACGCGGGAAACCCCTTGTGGCCTTATGGAACACCTCACGCGAGGTTTTCGCCTCCCCAGTCGAACGAGCTGGCGAAGCTGGGCGGAGCCTCCGGCTGTTCCCCACTGTTTACCCTCCTGCGGGTGAAATACCAGTAAAGATCTGGACAACACACCCCAGACGGCCCACCGTTTGGCTCACTCTCCGTACCCGTCCGACCCCCCGGAGGAGCCGTGCCCGCCCTGCTCGACCTGCTGCTCCCCACGCCCTGCGCGGGGTGCCGTGCCGGGCGCAGTCAGCTCTGCGCGCGCTGTGCCGGGGTGCTCGCTACGCTGCGGGCGGGGCCGGCCGGGCCGCGGCCGGCGCCAGGCGGGCTGCCGCCGTTGCACGCCGCGGGCGAGTACGCCGATCCGGTGCGGCAGCTGCTGCTCGCGCACAAGGAGCGGGGGGCGGTGCGCCTGGCCGGGCCGCTGGGGCGGGCGCTGGCGGGGGCCGTGCGGTCGGCGCTGCGGGAGCAGGGGGCGGCGGGGCCGGTGGTGCTGGTGCCGATGCCCTCGGCGCGGCGGGCCGTCCGGGCCCGGGGGCACGACGCGACGCTGCGGCTGGCCCGCGCCGCCGCCCGTGAGCTGCGGCGCTCCGGGTGCCCGGCCAGGGTCGCCCCGGTGCTGCGGCACAACCGCGCCGTGGCCGACCAGGCGGGTCTGGGCGCCGAGCAGCGGCGGCGCAATCTGTCCGGCGCGCTCGCCGTCCGCGCCGCGCGGCTGCCCCCGTACCCGCTCGTCCTGGTCGACGACCTGGTGACCGCGGGCGCCAGCCTGGCCGAGGCCGCCCGCGCGCTGCGGGCCCACGGCCGCCCGCCGGCCGCCGCCGCGACGGTGGCCGCGACCCGCCGCCGGAGGGGCCGTCAGCCCGGGTAGGTGAAGAGCCGCCCCTGGCCCTGGGTGATCAGTTCCTGCCACTGGCCGCCGACCAGACGGTAGATCTGCTTGGTCGAGGAGGTGCCGAGCACCGCCGGCGGAGTGTCGGTGCCGCCGGCCGCCTCGGTGGCGGAGACGGAGCTCATCGAGTCGCCACCGGACTGCAGGGCGTCGCTGCTCTGCGAGCCGTCCGTGCCCACGTAGTACAGCTGGCGCAGCTTGTCCCGCTCCTTGCCGAGCACCAGCAGCTGGTCGGTGTCCGCCCAGCTGAAGGAGAGGATGTCGGTCAACTGCGGTGCCAGCGGGCGCAGTCCGGTGACGGTCAGCTCCGGGTCCTCCGCCGTGCCCCCGTGCACCACCAGGCCGAGCAGGAGCGAGGGCGCGCCGGAGCCGTCCTCGGTGAGCAGCGCCAGCCGGGTGCCGTCGGAGGAGATCCGCAGCTCCGTCGGCAGCTTGCCGCCCAGCCCGTTCACCGTCACCGGAACGACCGTCCGGTCCCGGACCATCAGCACCCGCCGGGCGGCGGGGTCGCGGTCGATCACCCACAGGTTCTGCCGGCCGTCCCAGCTCGGGGTGGACAGGCCGCGGTCCCGGGCACTCCCGCCGTCGTGCGAAGTGACCACCGGCGTCCCGGGCTTGGCGTCCCGGTCCAGCGCGGTCACGGCCAGCTTGGTGCGGTCGGAGTTCACCACGGCCGCCACCTGGCCGTCCCGGCGCACCGCCAGCACGGCCGGCGCCGCCGCCGGGGCCAGCGCCTTGCCGAGCGGCCCGGGCACCTGCTTGCCGCCGCCGTCGGCCTGGGGCTGCATCAGCTGGCCGTTGTCCAGCAGGTAGTACGGGTCGGCCGCGGCCGAGCCGGCCAGCATCCCGGGGGCGTGCTTCTGGGCCTCGGAGGAGTCCACCGTGCAGCTGCCCCTGGCCCCGGAGAGCGTGAGCCGGTCCAGCTGACGCTTCAGCTGGTCGGCCAGGGTGTAGAAGAGCTGGTCCGCCATCTTGACGCACAGTCCGGACTGGGCGTTGAAGTCGGCGATGTTCACCCTCACCGCGGCCGCCTGACTGTCGTTCACCGACACCGGCCCGACCAGCCCCACGCCGTGGAAGTAGGTCTCCACGGCGGGCGCCAGCCACTTCGACGGCCCGTCGAGGAGGGCCTGCGCGGCGGCCGTGAGCGGGTCTATTCGCCGCCGCACGTAGATCGGGTCCGGCACCAGCGGCCGGTTCTGGTCGGGCCCGGAGCTGTCCGGCGCCGCGTAGAAGTAGCGGTGGACCTGCCGGTAGCCGTTCTTGAAGTTGGTCAGGTCGATGATCAGGCCGTCCGGCAGCTTGGAGATCCGCCACTCGCCCTTGTCCCGGCCCTCGGTCTCCTTCACCAGGGTGAAGGACTGGGGGTAGCTCACCGCGGGCACCGAGTCCCGGTAGGTGTGCTTGTCGTCCAGCCTGGCGACCTGGTTGCCCAGGACGGTGTAGTCCTCCGTCACGTCCGCCGGTTCGGGGGTGTGCACCGGGCTGGTCACGGTGTGGTCGAGCACGACCACACCGGCGTCCGGCTTCCAGCGGTCGCGGGCCCCCTGGGTGAGGTACTTCAGCGCGGTGCCGAAGTCGGGCTCGTCCGCGTTGGAGGCGGTGAGGAAGCCGGTCAGCACGTCGCCCGGGTCCGCGCCCGGGTGCGGTTCGACCGGGAAGACCCGTACCTGCAGGTTCTCCGCGCCGGCGTTCTGCGGCAGGTTGACCGCCTGCGGCGCGCCGTCGGAGGGCATGGCCGCGCAGCCCGAGGCGAGCAGCGTGACCAGCCCCGTCCACGCGGCCAGGAGCAGCCGCCGGTCAGCCTTGCGGCTCGTCCTCGCCATCGTGGGCCCCCTCCGTCTCGCTGTCCGCCACCGGGCCGGCGGCCGGCCCCACCACGACCTGCGCGCCGGTGGCACCGTACCCCGCCGCCGCGGCGCGGACGTCCGAGGGGTCGGAGACCGGCGTCGGGGGCAGCTTGCCCAGCCCCGGGCCGATGCTCAGTACGCCGCCCAGCCCGCTGCCGAAGCCCGGCTGCGGGGTGTCCGGCGTCTCCGGGCTCTCCACCGGCCGGCCGCTCTCGCCGCCCGCCGTGATCGCCGTCGCCCCGGCCGGGCGGTTCATCCGCCGGTACGGGGTGCCGGGCGAGCCGAGGCCCCGGTTGTGCCGGGAGTCCTCCGGCTCCAGCCGGAACGGCGCCCGGGAGATCTCGCCGCCACGGGTGCGCGGCAGGGTGAGGCGGAAGTGCGAGCCGCCGCCGGGCTCGCCCCAGGCCTGCAGCCAGCCGCCGTGCAGGTGCGCGTCCTCCACCGCGATGGACAGCCCGAGGCCGGTGCCGCCGGTGGTCCGCACCCGGGAGGGGTCGGCCCGCCAGAATCGGTGGAAGACCCGGGAGGCCTCGCCGGGCTTGAGCCCGATGCCGTAGTCCCGGACGCCGACCGCCACGGCGCCGTCGCGCGAGCCGAGTTGGACCACCACGTCCCGGCCCTCGCCGTGCTCCAGGGCGTTGACCACCAGGTTGCGCAGGATGCGCTCGATCCGGCGCGGGTCGACCTCGGCCACCACCGGCTCCTCGGCGCCCCGCACGATCACGGCGCTGCCCTTGGCCTGCGCCAGCGGGTCGGCCGCCTCGATCACCCGCTGCACGATGTCGCGCAGGTCCACCGGCTCGGCGTCCAGGATCGCGGCGCCCGCGTCGAACCGGCTGATCTCCAGCAGGTCGGCGAGCAGCGACTCGAAGCGGTCCAGCTGGCCCTGCAGCAGCTCCGCCGAGCGGGCCGCCATCGGGTCCAGGTCCTCGCGGCTGTCGTAGATCAGGTCCGCCGCCATCCGGACGGTGGTCAGTGGGGTGCGCAGCTCGTGCGAGACGTCCGAGACGAACCGCCGCTGCACCCGGGAGAGCTCCTCCAGCTGGCGGATCTGCGCCTGCAGGCCGTTGGCCATCCGGTTGAACGCGTCGCCCAGGCGGGCGATGTCGTCGGTGCCGGTGACCTTCATCCGCTCCTCGAGGTGGCCCGCGGCCACCCGCTCGGAGATCCCGGCGGCCATCCGCACCGGTGTGACGACCTGGCGCACCACCACCCAGGCGATGCCGCCGAGCAGGATCACCACGAACACCCCGGCCGTGGCCAGCGTGCCGGTCACCAGGCCCAGGGTGTCGGTCTCCTGCCCGAAGGAGAAGACGTAGTACAGCTGGTACCGGTCGTCCTTGCTCTGCCCCGGCCCGGTGAACTGCTTGCCGACCACCAGACCGGGCTCGCTGTGCGGGCCCTTGCCGTTCTCCGCGCCGCGCTGGATCTCGCTGGTCTGCTCGTGCGGGCGGCTCGGATCCGCCGCGACCTGCTGGCGCAGCTTGGGCGAGATGGAGCTGGGCAGGATGTTGCCCGAGTACCAGGCGCCGCGCAGGCCCGCGCTGGAGGCGCTCGCCTGCTGGTCGGTCTGCGGCACCAGCGCGATCACCGAGTACACCCCGGCGCCGCCGCTGGCCAGGTCGGAGACCTGCTTGATCAGCCAAGTGCTGAGCTCGTCCTTGGTCGGGTCGGTGGCCCCGCCCGCCTTGGCCTGCAGGTTGACGGCTTCGTTGATCTTCTCCTGCTCGATCTGGAAGCCGCCGTTGGCCTGGCTCTCCGCCGCCGCCCGCTTGGTGCCGAGCAGCCCGGCCCGCACCTGGGCGACGACCACCACGCCGAGCACCAGCACCACGGCCAGCGAGAGCAGCAGCGTCGCAGCCACCACCCGCACCTGGATCGAGCGCTGGTAGAGCGCCCGCACCCGGTGCAGCGGGCGGCGCAGCTGACGGGCCACCAGCGCGAGCAGCGCGGCCGGCCCACGCCGGGGCGCACGGCCCTGGGTGGTCGAGCTCAGCACGTCCCCGCGCACAGCGGCCTCCCCGTCGGCGGCCGGGCCCGACGGGGAGTCGTCAGTCTGGTGCCTCACGTCAGCTGGGCCCGGCCTTGTAGCCGACGCCGCGGACGGTCACGACGATCTCCGGGCGCTCCGGGTCCTTCTCGATCTTCGAGCGCAGGCGCTGCACGTGGACGTTGACCAGGCGGGTGTCCGCCGCGTGCCGGTAGCCCCAGACCTGCTCGAGCAGCACCTCGCGGGTGAACACCTGCCAGGGCTTGCGGGCCAGCGCGACCAGCAGGTCGAACTCCAGCGGGGTCAGCGGGATGCCCCGGCCCTCGCGCTTGACGGAGTGCCCCGCCACATCGATCACCAGGTCACCGATGGTCAGCTGCTCCGGCGTCGGCTCCTCGGCGCGGCGCAGCCGCGCCCGGACCCGGGCCACCAGCTCCTTGGGCTTGAACGGCTTCACGACATAGTCGTCGGCACCGGACTCCAGACCCACCACGATGTCGACGGTGTCGGTCTTGGCCGTCAGCATCACGATCGGCACCCCCGACTCCGACCGGATCTGGCGGCAGACGTCGATACCGTCCCGCCCCGGCAGCATCAGGTCGAGGAGGACCAGGTCAGGCTTGGTCTCCCGGAACGCGGCTAGTGCCTTGTCCCCATCCGCGACGAAAAACGGCTCAAAACCCTCACCACGCAGCACGATGCCCAACATCTCGGCCAGTGCGGTGTCGTCATCAACGACGAGGACGCGTCCCTTCATGGCTCCATCCTCTCATTACCGGTTTGTGACCTGCCGCACAGCCGTGCCATTTCGGCGTGGAAGCGGCCACCCAGTCGGTCATACCGGCGCAAACCCCCCGGCCGCGCACCCAGCCGGGCAGCGGCCCTCGGCAGCCCGGACCCACCATGGCACGATGGGCGCACGTACGGGCCGGTGCCCGCACGTCCGCCCCTCAGGCACCTCAGGCACCTCAGCAGCCGGCACTTCAGGAGCAGTGATGACCGACACCCCGGGCTGGGCACCGCCCAGCTCGCCCGAGCCACCCCACGAGGCCGCCGGGTCGTCGGCACCACCCGCCCCCGGCGCCCCGCAGGACGCCGTAACGCCCGTCGGCCCGCCGCCCGGACCCCAGCCGGGCTGGGGTCCGCAGCCGGGCTGGGGCCAGCAACCCGGCTGGGGCCAGCAGCCCGGCTGGGGCGGCCACCCCGGCTGGACCGCACCGCCCAGCCCCAGGCCCGGCGTCATCCCGCTGCGGCCGCTCGGCCTCGGCGAGATCCTGGACGGCGCCGTCTCCTCGGTCCGCTCGCACTGGCGCGCCGCGTTCGGCCTCTCCTTCGGCGTCGCCGTGGTCGTCCAGACCCTCAACGCGCTCGTCTCGCTCTGGCAGTACGCGCGCCCGGACGACACCCTGCCGCAGATCGCCTACGTCGTGACCGTCCCGCTGGACCTGCTGATCGGGGTCTTCGTCGCGGGCCTGCTCACCATCGTGGTCAGCAAGGCCGTGCTCGGCCAGCCCATCTCGCTGGCCGGCGCCTGGACCGCCGCCCGGCCCCAGCTGCTCCGGCTGCTCGGCGTCACCGCGCTCGTCCTGCTGATCACCGCGGGCACCATGCTGCTCGGCGGCCTGCCGCTGATCCTCACCCTGCTGTACAAGAACCACGACCCGGGCACCATCACGCTGCTCGCCCTGCCCGTCCTCGCCGCCCTCCCCGTCGCCCTCTGGCTCGCCGTCCGGCTGAGCCTGGCCGCCCCCGCCCTGATGCTCGAGAAGCAGGGCGTACGCGCCGCACTGGCCCGCTCCCGGCGCCTGGTGAAGGGCTCCTGGTGGCGGATCTTCGGAATCACGGTGCTCGGCCAGGTCCTGCTGGCCATCGTCAGCATGATCATCCTGGCGCCGTTCACCATGATCGGCGTGGCCGTCGCCTTCAGCCAGACCGACAACTGGGACGGCAACAGCCTCGGCCCCGCCGTCATCCTGTGCTCCGCCATCGGCGGCATCATCTCCTCCACCGTCACCACCCCGGTCACCGCCGCGATCAACGTGCTGCTCTACGTGGACCAGCGCATCCGCCGCGAGGCCCTCGACCTCGAGCTCGCCCGCGCCGCCGGCCTCCCCGGCGCCACCATCCCCCACCCAGCAGCGCCGGGAGCCTGAACCGGATGCCGAACCACGGGGGGTGGGCATCGCTCGCGAGCGGTGTCCCGGTCACGGTCGACCGGGACACCGCGCGGGACGCCGCCCAGCAGGAACTGCTCAACCCGGCCTACCACCGGCACGACCCGAGCCTGCCGCAACGCGTCATGAACTGGCTCGGCGAACAGCTCGACCACGCCCTCAGCGGCCTCGGCTCCGCGAGCCACAGCGGCACCACCGGCGTCGTCCTCGCCCTGATCGCCGCCACCGTACTGATCCTCGCCCTGCGCGGACGCCTCGGCGCGCCCCGCCGCGAGGCCCGCTCGGCCGCCCTCTTCACCACCACCGGCCCCCGCACCGCCGCACAGCACCGGGCCGCGGCCGCCGCCCACGCCACCGCCGGCGCCTGGTCCGAGGCCGTCCGCGAACAGATGCGCGCCCTGGTCCGCTCCCTCGAGGAGCGCGCCCTGCTCGAGCCCCGCCCCGGCCGCACCGCCGACGAAGCCGCCGCCGAAGCAGGCCGCGCCCTGCCCGCCCACGCCGCCGCACTCACCGCCGCCGCCCGCAGCTTCGACGCCATCGCCTACGGGCGGCACACCGCCGACCAGGCCGCCTACCAGCACCTGGCCGACCTCGACCGGGCCCTCACCGCCACCCGCCCCACCCCCGTCGGCGGAGGCCCCGCATGAGCGCCATGACCACCGAGGGCACCACCCTCGCCCCCACCGGCCGCGGCCTCTGGCGACGCGGCCGCTGGTACCTGGCCTTCACCACCGCCCTGCTGCTCGCCGCCCTCCTCATCACCGGGCTCGGCACCCACCGGGACTACCCGCCGCTCGACCCCCGTTCCACCGACCCCGACGGCGCCCACGCCGCCGTCCAACTGCTGCGCCACCAAGGCGTCAGCGTCCGGGAGATATCCGGCCCCGGCGACCTCGCCGACGCCCTCACCACCCCCGACACCACCGTCGTCCTCCCCGAGCCCGACCTGCTCACCCAGACCCAGCTCGACCGCCTCGGCACCCCCGCCCGCACCGCCCGCACCCGCCTGGTGCTCATCGCCGCCCAGCAGAACGCCCTGCGCGCCCTGGCCCCCACCGTCACCCTCCCCACCGACCAGGACGGCCTCCCGGGGGCCCTCGCCTCCGCCGAGACCGCACCCGGCTGCGCCCTCCCCGAGGCCGGCCGCGCCGGACGCGCCGAACTCGGCGGCCTCCTCTACCGGCCCGGCCCCGACGACCTCGGCTGCTACCCCCGCCAAGGCGACCACCCACTCGTCCAGCACCCCGGCCCCGACGGCAGCGACACCGTCCTCCTCGGCAGCGGCCGCCTGCTCACCAACGAGCGCCTCGCCCACACCGGCAACGCCGCCCTGGCCCTCGGCCTGCTCGGCGCCCACCCCAAGCTCGCCTGGTACCTCCCCGACACCGCCACCGCCCGGCCCGCCGCCCAGCAGCACACCCTCACCGACTACCTCCCCCGCGGCTGGCTCTGGGCCACCCTCCAGCTCGGCATCGCCGCCCTGCTCGCCGCCGCCTGGCGTGCCCGCCGCCTCGGCCCCGTCGTCACCGAGCAGCTCCCCGCCGTCGTCCGCGCCACCGAGACCACCGAAGGCCGAGCCCGGCTCTACCGGCGCGCCAACGCCCGCGGCCGCGCCGCCGAGGCCCTGCGCACCGCCACCCGCCACCGCCTGGCCGGCGCCCTGCGCCTGCCGCTCACCGCCGGCGAACCCGACCCCACCGCCCTGTGCGCCACTGCCGCCGACCGCCTCGACCGGCCCGCCGCCGAACTCCACACCGTCCTCTACGGCCCCGCGCCCACCGACGACACCGCCCTGCTGCGCCTTGCCGACAGCCTCGACGCCCTCGAAAGACAGGTACGACAGCCGTGACCGAGCCCGCTACCACCGTCGCCTCCCCGCGCGAGGCGGCCGTCTCCCCGCGCGAGGCGCTGACCGCCCTGCGCACCGAGATCGCCAAGGCCGTGGTCGGCCAGGACGCCGCCGTCACCGGCCTGGTCGTCGCCCTGCTCTGCGGCGGCCACGTCCTGCTCGAGGGCGTCCCCGGCGTCGCCAAGACCCTCCTGGTCCGCACCCTGTCCACCGCGCTCTCACTGGAGACCAAGCGCGTCCAGTTCACCCCCGACCTGATGCCCGGCGACGTCACCGGCTCCCTGGTCTACGACGCCCGCACCGCCGAGTTCTCCTTCCAGCCCGGCCCGGTCTTCACCAACCTGCTGCTCGCCGACGAGATCAACCGCACCCCGCCCAAGACCCAGGCCTCCCTGCTCGAGGCCATGGAGGAGCACCAGGTCACCGTCGACGGCACCCCGCGTCCGCTCCCCGAACCCTTCCTGGTCGCCGCCACCCAGAACCCGGTCGAGTACGAGGGCACCTACCCCCTGCCCGAGGCCCAGCTCGACCGCTTCCTGCTCAAGCTGATCCTCCCGCTGCCCACCCGCGAGCAGGAGTTCCAGGTACTCACCCGGCACGCCGCCGGCTTCGACCCGCGCGACCTCGCCGCCGCCGGGGTCCGCCCGGTCGCCGGGCCCGCCGACCTCGCCGCCGCCCGCGCCGAACTGGCCGGACTCACCGTCTCCCCCGAGATCCTCGGCTACGTGGTCGACCTCTGCCGCGCCACCCGCACCTCGCCCTCCCTGGCCAACGGCGTCTCCCCCCGCGGCGCCACCGCCCTGCTCGCCACCTCCCGCGCCTGGGCCTGGCTGGCCGGCCGCGACTACGTCACCCCCGACGACGTCAAGGCCCTCGCCCTCCCCACCCTGCGCCACCGCATCCAACTCCGCCCCGAGGCGGAGATGGAGGGCATCACCGCAGACTCCGTCATCCAGTCCGTCCTCGCCCAGACCCCCGCCCCGCGCTGACCCGCCCTCGACGACGCCAGGCCCGACCGGGGCAGGGGCCTCCGGCCTCCGGCCTCGCCGACGGCGGGCCAGGAAGGGGCGCGGGGAACTGCGCGACCAGCCACCGCCCGCCCGCAGGGGCCTCACCGCCCGAACCGCCCGCCCCCTCGCGCCGCTTGAACCGTCCCTCCCCTCCCTAGGAGCCCCAGCCCATGGCCCTGACCGGCCGCACCGCCCTCCTCGCCGCCCTCGGCGCCCTGGTCGTGGGCCTGCTGCTGCCCTCCTGGGCGGGCATCGGCACGGTCAGCGCCGTCCTCCTGCTCGGCATCCTCACCGACCTCGCCCTGGCCGCCCCGGTCCGCTCCCTCCGGCTCACCCGCGGCGGAGCCACCAGCACCCGCCTCGGCGAACCGGCCGAGGTCCAGCTCCTCCTCACCAACCCCGCCAACCGCCCCCTGCGCGCCGCCGTCCGCGACGCCTGGCCCCCGTCCGCCTGGGCCCCCGGCACCTCGTACGAAGCCTCCCGGCACACCCTCACCGTCCCCGCCGGGGAGAGCCGCCGCCTCACCACCCCACTCGCCCCCACCCGCCGGGGCGACCACCACGCCCACCGCGTGACCATCCGCTCCACCGGCCCGCTCGGCCTGGCCGCCCGCCAGGGCTCCCACCACTCCCCCTGGACCCTGCGCGCCCTGCCGCCCTTCCTCAGCCGCAAGCACCTCCCCTCCCGGCTCGCCCGCCTGCGCGAACTCGACGGCCGCACCTCCGTGCTCGCCCGGGGCCAGGGCACCGAGTTCGACTCCCTGCGTGAGTACCTGCCCGGCGACGACGTCCGCTCCATCGACTGGCGCGCCAGCGCCCGCCGCCACACGGTGGCCGTCCGCACCTGGCGCCCCGAACGCGACCGGCACCTGCTGCTCGTCCTCGACACCGGCCGCACCTCCGCCGGCCGCGTCGGCGACGCGCCACGGCTCGACGCCGCACTCGACGCCGCCCTGCTGCTCACCGCCCTCGCCACCAAGGCGGGCGACCGGGTCGACCTGCTCGCCCACGACCGCCACCGCCGGGCCGCCGTCCTCGGCCGCTCACCCAGCGAGGTCCTCCCCGCCGTCACCAACGCGATGGCCGGCCTGCAGCCCGCCCTGGTCGAGACCGACCTGCGCGCCCTGGTCTCCACCACCCTCCGCACGGCCCCCCACCGCTCCCTGGTGGTCCTCTTCACCGGCCTGGACGCCCACCCGATCGAGGAAGGGCTGCTCCCCCACCTCCCCCTCCTCACCAAGCACCACGAAGTCGTCCTGGCCGCCGTCGCCGACCCCCGCCTCGACGAACTCGCCACCACCCGCGGCACCGTGACGGACATCTACCACGCAGCCGCTGCCGAACAGACCCGCGCCGACCGCCGCCGCACCGCCGCCCTCCTCACCCGCCACGGCGTCACCGTCCTCGACGCCCCACCCCACGCCCTCCCCCCGGCCCTCGCCGACACCTACCTCGCCCTCAAGGCCGCCGGCCGCCTGTAGCGGCACCCGCCGCACCATCAGGATTCGGCCCAGCGGACGGGGTGCCCGGACGGTTCCCTGGTGAGCCACGTGCCGTCCCCGAGTGGCCAGAAGTCGTAAGAGTTCTCCCCGCGCGTATCGAACCCACCAAGGACCTCGCCGGACCGCGCATCGACGGAGTCGTGCAGGAACCACTCCTCCCCGTCCTCGACCTCACCGGCCGCAGCCACGACAGAGGTGTCCGGGCTCAGGAAGCCACCGCACCATTCGACATGCACGCCTCGTCCGGAACCCCACCCTCGGGGTAGGCATGCACGGCCCCACGTCAGCCTGGTCATCGCCTCCGGAATTTCTCCGGAAATGCGAAAAGCCCCGACCGGTTTCCCGGTCGGGGCTTCTCTGAAAAATTGTTCGGCGGCGTCCTACTCTCCCACAGGGTCCCCCCTGCAGTACCATCGGCGC
>NZ_JBEOWY010000082.1:0-17988 GCF_040296285.1 Kitasatospora sp. NPDC002227 | reverse complement strand
CCTCAGTGGCTTCCGGCATCGAGGACGCCTTCCTGACCGCGTACAAGGAGGGCAGCTTCCACTACCTGATGATCGCCGCCGACAAGATCTGACCCAGGACACGCGAGAGGCCCCCCGGGACGCCGGGGGGCCTCTCGCGTGTCCTGGGCCTTGGATCAGCCGCTGAACTCCTCGAGGCTCTTCAGAGCCTGCTCCAGCAGGGCCTGACGGCCGGCCAGCTCGGACTCGAGCTTGGCGACCTTGCTCGCGTTGCCGGCCGCGCGGGCCTTGTCCAGCTCGCCCTGGAGCTTGTCCACGGCGCCCTGGAGCAGCGTGGTCATGCCGTTGGCGCGGGCCTTGGCCTCCGGGTTGGAGCGCTTCCACTCGGCGTCCTCGGCCTCGCGGATGGCGCGCTCGACCGTGTTGAGACGGGCGTCCAGGCGGGGGCGGGCGTCGCGCGGGACGTGGCCGATGGCCTCCCAGCGCTCGTTGACCTCGCGCAGGGCGGCCTTGGCGGCCTTGAGGTCGGTGATCGGCAGGATCGCCTCGGCCTCGACCAGCAGGGCCTCCTTGAGCTTCTGGTTCTCGCCCTGCTCGGCGTCACGCTCGCTGAAGACGGCGGAGCGGGCCTGGAAGAAGACGTCCTGGGCGCCGCGGAAGCGGGCCCACAGCTCCTCCTCGGCGTCCCGCTGGGCGCGCCCGGCGGCCTTCCACTGCGTCATCAGGTCGCGGTAGGCGGCCGCGGTGTCGCCCCACTCGGTCGAGCCGGAGAGCGCCTCGGCCTCGGCCACCAGGCGCTCCTTGGCCGCGCGGGCCTGGTCGCGCTCGGCGTCCAGGGTCGCGAAGTGCGCCTTGCGGTGCTTGGAGAAGACCGAGCGGGCGTGCGAGAAGCGGTGCCAGAACTCGTCGTCGCTCTTGCGGTCGAGCCGGGGGAGCGCCTTCCAGGCGTCCACCAGGGCGCGCAGACGGTCGCCCGCCTCCCGCCACTGGGTCGACTCGGCGAGCTGCTCGGCCTCGGCGACCAGCTTCTCCTTGGCGGTGCGGGTCTCGTCCTGGGCCTTGGCCCGGGCGGCCTTGCGCTCGGCCTGGCGGGACTCGATCTCGCCGGTCAGCGTCTCCAGGCGCTTGGCGAGCGAGGCCAGGTCACCCACCGCGTGGCCCTCGGCGACCTGGGCGCGCAGGTGCTCCAGCGCGGTCTGGGCGTCCTTGGCCGCCAGGTCGGTCTTGCGGACGCGGTGCTCCAGAAGGCCGATCTCGGCCGCCAGGCCCTCGAACTTGCGCTCGAAGTACGCGAGGGCCTCCTCGGGCGAGCCTGCCTGCCAGGAGCCGACGACGCGTTCGCCCTCGGCCGTCCTGACGTAGACCGTCCCCTGCTCGTCCACGCGGCCCCACGGATCGCTGGTCACAGCGCCTCCTCCACATGACGTCACGCCCGCCGATCAGCGGTGCGAAGTACGTCGTCCACAGTTGATGTGCGGCGGACCGATCGAGTCCGCCGTCCGAGCCGTCGATGATTTCTGTGCCGAGGGTGACGGCCGACGGTCAGGGCACCCTATACAACAGCAACATAGGCGACCAGCGCCGGTGCTGTCCGCATCCGGGCCGGGCGATTTCGCGCGGCGGGCCCGGGGCTGCTGCCCCGGGCCCGCCGCAGCGGGTCAACTCTTGGTGACGGTCACCGAGTTCAGCACCACGTTGGCGTTCGGGGCGCCGTCCCCGCCGCCGCCCTGGACACCGCCGCCGGCGATGTTCTGGACCACGTCCAGGCCGCCGGTGATCTTGCCGAACGGAGTGTAGTTCGGGGGCAGCTGGGTGTCCTTGTAGACCAGGAAGAACTGGCTGCCGTTGGTGCCCGGGCCCGCGTTGGCCATCGCCACGGTGCCGGCCGGGTAGGTCGCGCCGGTCAGGTTCTCGTCGGCGAACTGGTAGCCCGGGCCGCCCGAGCCGGAGCCGGTCGGGTCACCGCACTGGAGCACGTAAATGCCCTCGGTGGTGAGGCGGTGGCACTTGACGTGGTCGAAGTACTGCTCGCCCGCGAGGAAGTTGAAGGAGTTCACCGTGTGCGGGGCCTTGGCCGCGTCCAGGGCGACGGTCACCTTGCCGCAGGAGGTGTCGATCGCCATGGTGTAGCTCGCCTTGGAGTCGACCGTCATGGCCGGCTCGGCCTTCCACTGCTTGCCGTTCGGCTTGCCCGCGGCGGGCGGGTTGCAGCCCTTGACCGGGGTCACGGCGGCCGACGAGGTGCTGGGCGCGGCCTGCGGGGCGGCGTCGTTCTTCTTGTCGTCGGAGCTGAACACGCCACCGACGGCCAGACCGACGACGACGGCCGCCGCGGTGACCAGCGAGACACCCACGATGACGTTGCGGCGCTTGGCCCGGCGCTGGGCCTCGGCCCGGTTCTTCATCTGCCGCTCGTACTTCTCGCGGGCGAGCTGTCGCCGTCGCTGTTCGCTGCTGACCACCGGGTGTGTCTCCATGCCTTGTGCTGGACCCTCTGGGGGTGTGGATGCTCAGGGGGTAGATACGGATTGCACCCCACTGGCGGCCAAGTGTAGGGACTTCGTGTGTGAGTACGAGATCAGCGGTGAAATCCCTAGGTCACGATTTCACCGGACCGGGCTACCCGGCCGGGTGCGTATCCGGTTAGCTACCGGTGCCGCACCGCCGGTAGGCTGCCCTGTTAGCAGAGCTAATCACCACTCAACCCGATCGAGGTCTCGCGTGTTCGTCGCCGGATTTCCCGCCGGAGCCTGGGGCACCAACTGCTACCTGGTCGCCCCGGCCGCCGGTGAGGAGTGCGTCATCGTGGACCCGGGCCACGAGGCCGCCAAGGGCGTCGAGGACCTCATCCGCGAGCACCGGCTCAAGCCCGTCGCCGTCCTGCTCACCCACGGGCACATCGACCACGTCGCCTCGGTGATGCCGGTCTGCGGCGCCACGGGTGTCCCAGCCTGGATCCACCCCGAGGACCGGTACATGCTGGCCGACCCGGAGAAGGGCCTCGGCCGCTCGCTCGGGCAGCAACTGATGGGCAGCATCACCGTCGGCGAGCCGGACGACGTCCGCGAGCTGACCGACGGCAGTGTGCTGAAGCTCGCCGGGATGGAGCTCACCGTCGACCATGCGCCGGGCCATACCAAGGGGTCGGTGACGTTCCGGACGCCCGCCTCGAAGGACATCCCACCGGTGTTCTTCTCGGGCGACCTGCTGTTCGCCGGCTCCATCGGGCGCACGGACCTCCCGGGCGGCTCCAGCGAGGACATGATGGCCTCGCTGGCCCGGGTCTGCCTGCCCCTCGACGACGCCACCGTGGTCCTCTCCGGACACGGCGGCCAGACCACCATCGGTCGTGAGCGCGCCACCAACCCCTACCTCCAGCAGGCGGCGGGAGCGCTCGGCGCCCCGGCCGTCCCGCGACGAGGAATGTGACGGAAGAGAAGTTGAGTACCTTCACCGCCCCCAAGGGCACCTACGACCTGCTGCCGCCGAGCTCCGCGACCTTCCTGGCGATCCGCGAGCGCATCGCGGCCCCCGCCCGCCGGGCCGGCTACGGCTACATCGAGACCCCGGTCTTCGAGGACGTCAAGCTGTTCTCCCGCGGTGTCGGCGAGTCCACCGACATCGTCTCCAAGGAGATGTACAACCTGACCACGCGCGGCGGCGACGAGCTCGCGCTGCGTCCCGAGGGCACCGCCTCCGTGCTGCGTGCGGCCCTCCAGGCCAACCTGCACAAGCAGGGCAACCTGCCGGTCAAGCTCTGGTACTCCGGCAGCTACTACCGCTACGAGCGGGCCCAGAAGGGGCGTTACCGCCAGTTCTCCCAGGTCGGCGCCGAGGCGATCGGGGCCGAGGACCCGGCGCTGGACGCCGAGCTGATCATCCTGGCCGACGACGCCTTCCGCTCGCTGGGCCTGAGCAGCTACTCACTGCTGCTCAACAGCCTCGGCGACAAGCAGTGCCGCCCGGTCTACCGCACCGCCCTGGTCGAGTTCCTCGCCGGTCTCGACCTGGACGAGGACACCATGCGCCGGGCCGAGATCAACCCGCTGCGCGTCCTGGACGACAAGCGCGAGTCGGTGCAGGCCCAGCTGACCGACGCCCCGATGCTGCGCGACTTCCTGTGCGAGGACTGCAAGGCGTACGACGAGAAGGTGCGCGAGCTGCTCACCCTCGCCGGCGTCGCCTTCACGGACGACCCCAAGCTGGTCCGCGGCCTGGACTACTACACCCGCACCACCTTCGAGTTCGTGCACAACGGTCTCGGCGCGCAGTCCGCGATCGGCGGCGGCGGCCGCTACGACGGCCTGTCCGAGATGATCGGCGGCCCGGCGCTGCCCTCCGTCGGGTGGGCGCTCGGGGTGGACCGCACCTTCCTGGCGATGGAGGCCGAGGGCATCACCCTCGAGCTGCCCGCCGCCACCTCCGTCTACGCCGTGGCGCTCGGCGAGGAGGCCAAGAACGTCCTGTTCGCCAAGGTCGTCGAGCTGCGCCGGGCCGGTGTCGCCACCGACCTCGCCTTCGGCGTCAAGAGCATCAAGAACGCCATGAAGTCCGCCGACCGGTCCGGGGCCCGCTTCGCCCTCGTCGCCGGGGACCGCGATCTCGCCGCCGGTGTCGTCCAGCTCAAGGACCTGACCACCGGCGAGCAGACCCCCGTCGAACTCGAAGCACTCGTCACCACCCTGAAGGAGAAGCAGCTGTGATCCGCACGCACGACGCGGGCACGCTCCGCGCGGAGCACGCCGGCACCACCGTCACCCTGGCCGGCTGGGTCGCCCGCCGCCGCGACCACGGCGGCGTGGCGTTCATCGACCTGCGCGACGCCTCCGGCACCGTGCAGATCGTGGCCCGCGACCTGGAGGCCATCGGCGACCTGCGCTCCGAGTACTGCGTCAAGGTCACCGGCGAGGTCCGGGTCCGCCCCGAGGGCAACGAGAACCCGGAGATCGCCACCGGCGCCGTCGAGGTCGTCGTGGCCGAGCTCGAGGTCCTCTCCGAGGCCGCCGCGCTGCCCTTCCAGGTCGCCGAGTACGAGCCCGGCACCGTCAACGAGGAGGTCCGGCTGCGCTACCGCTACCTGGACCTGCGCCGCGAGGGCCCGGCCCGCGCGCTGCGCCTGCGCTCGAAGGTCAACCACATCATCCGCACGGTGATGGAGGAGAACGACTACCTCGACATCGAGACGCCGTACCTCACCCGCTCCACCCCCGAGGGCGCCCGCGACTTCCTGGTGCCCGTCCGCCTGCAGCCGGGCCACTGGTACGCCCTGCCGCAGTCGCCGCAGCTGTTCAAGCAGCTGCTGATGGTGGCCGGCATGGAGCGCTACTACCAGATCGCCCGCTGCTTCCGTGACGAGGACTTCCGCGCCGACCGGCAGCCGGAGTTCACCCAGCTCGACATCGAGGCCTCCTTCGTCGACCAGGAGGACGTCCTGGCGCTCGGCGAGAAGATCGTCGGCCGGATCTGGAAGGAGGTGCACGGCTACGAGATCCCCAACCCGCTGCCGCGCATGTCCTACGCGGACGCGATGAACCGCTACGGCTCGGACAAGCCGGACGTGCGCTTCGGCCAGGAGCTGACCGATCTCACCGAGTACTTCAAGGGCACCGAGTTCCGCGTGTTCCAGGCCCCGTACGTCGGTGCCGTGGTCATGCCGGGCGGCGCCTCGCAGCCGCGCAAGGCGCTGGACGCCTGGCAGGACTGGGCCAAGGCGCGCGGCGCCCGCGGCCTGGCCTACGTCGTGATCGACGCCGAGACCGGCGAGCTGCGCGGCCCCGTCGCCAAGAACCTCTCCGAGGAGCACCTGGCGGGCCTCGCGGCCGCCGCCGGCGCCAAGAACGGTGACGCGATCTTCTTCGCGGCGGGCAAGAAGACCGCCTCGCAGGAGCTGCTGGGCGCCGCGCGTCTGGAGATCGGCAAGCGCTGCGAGCTGATCGACGAGTCCGCCTGGGCCTTCCTGTGGGTCGTGGACTTCCCGATGTTCGAGCCGATCGAGGACGACAAGGGCGAGTTCCAGGGCTGGCACGCGGTCCACCACCCCTTCACCGCGCCGACCGCCGAGTCGCTGGCCACCTTCGACACCGACCCGGGCAGCGCGCTCTCCAACGCGTACGACCTGGTGCTCAACGGCTCCGAGCTGGGCGGCGGTTCGATCCGTATCCACCAGCGCGAGGTGCAGAAGCGCGCCTTCGACGCGATCGGGCTCTCGGAGGAGGAGGCGCAGTCGCAGTTCGGCTTCCTGCTCGACGCCTTCAACTACGGCCCGCCGCCGCACGGTGGGATCGCGCTCGGCCTGGACCGCGTGGTGACCCTGCTCGGCGGGTACGACACCATCCGGGACGTCATCGCCTTCCCGAAGACCTCCACCGGTGGTGACCCGCTCACCGGCGCCCCGACCCCGATCACCCCGGCCCAGCGCCGCGAGGCCGGTGTGGACGCCAAGCCCAAGTCGGAGCAGCAGGCGGAGCAGCAGGCGGAGAAGCAGGCGGAGCAGCAGGCCTGACGTAACATCAGCGAGTTCCTGGGTCCTGGCCGGTGCTGACGCACCGGCCGGGGCCCGTTTCCACAACGGCGTGCGAGACAGAAGGACCCGACCATGACCGTCACCACGAGAGCCGAGCTGCCCGAGGACGCCCCCGCCACCAGACGGCTGCACATGGCGGCCTTCCCCGGGCCGGACGAGGCGGATCTGGTGGACGCGCTGCGGCGCGACCCGGCCTGGCTGCCGGGCCTGTCCGTGGTCGCGGTGGAGGAGAGCGGTCTGGTGGTCGGCCATGCGCTGCTGACCAGGCTGCAGATCGGCGAGGGCTGGGGCCTGGCGCTGGCGCCGGTGGCGGTCGCGCCGGAGTGGCAGCGCAAGGGGGTGGGCGCGCAGCTGGTGCGGGCCGCGCTGGCCGCCGCCGAGGCGGCGGGGGAGCGGCTGGTGGTCGTGGTCGGCGACCAGCACTACTACGCCCGGTTCGGCTTCACCCCGGCCTTCGAGCACGGCATCACCGCGGACTTCCCGCCCGAGTACATCGGCGCCCTCGCCCTGGCCCGGGACGACGTCCCGCGCGGCCACTGCCGCTACCCCGAACCCTTCGGCGCGGTCTGACCTGCGTTCCGCCGCTCTCCGCTCTAACGTGAGTGATCATCACCACGCGCGCGACGGAGGGCACATGGCGAAAGAGGCGGGGCGGCTGCCGAAGAAGGCCTACGAGCGGGAGCTGCTGCGGCTGCAGAGCGAGCTGGTGAAGCTCCAGGAGTGGGTGCGGGCCGACGGCGTGCGGCTGGTGGTGGTCTTCGAGGGGCGGGACGCGGCCGGCAAGGGCGGGGCGATCAAGCGGGTCACCGAGTACCTCAACCCGCGCGTGGCCCGGATCGCGGCGCTGCCGGCCCCGACCGAGCGCCAGCGCGGGCAGTGGTACTTCCAGCGGTACGTCGAGCAGCTGCCCGCCGCCGGGGAGATCGTGCTGTTCGACCGCTCCTGGTACAACCGGGCCGGGGTGGAGCGGGTGATGGGCTTCTGCACCGAGCAGGAGTACCAGCAGTTCCTGCACCAGTGCCCGACCTTCGAGCGGATGCTGATCGAGGCGGGCATCCAGCTCCGCAAGTACTGGTTCTCGGTGAGCGACACCGAGCAGGAGCGGCGCTTCCGCTCCCGCCTGGAGGATCCGATGCGCCGCTGGAAGCTCTCCCCGATGGACACCGAGTCGATCAGCCGCTGGGAGGACTACTCCCGGGCCAAGGACGAGATGTTCGTCCACACCGACCTGCCCGAGTCGCCGTGGAACGTGGTGGAGAGCGACGACAAGCGCCGGGCCCGGATCAACATGATCGCCCACCTGCTCTCCACCCTCCCGTACCGGGAGGTCTCCAAGCCGCCCGTCTCCCTGCCGCCGCGCCCGCCGGCCACCGGCTACCAGCGCCCGCCTCGCGACCTGCAGAAGTACGTGCCGGACCACGCGGCCGAGCTGTAGGGGTTGCCGCGGGCCGGGTGCGGGCGTCCGATGGAAGGTGAGGGACGGAGGCGTTCTCATGTATGTCCGCACCATCTATCTGACCGGTGACCCGGGGCTGGTGGACAAGACCGTCGACGGGCTGAAGGCCGACGCCGTCGGGCTGCTCTCGGCCCGGCCCGGGTACCGGGGTTTCAGTATCTTCACCAACCGGGAGCTCGGCACGATCATGCTCGGTTCGTGGTGGGAGACCGAAGAGGCCGAGCGGGACAGCTTCGCCGCGCTCACCGAGCGGCGGGACGAGCTGCTCGGTGTGTTCGAGGGCACCGTGACGGTCGACGTCTGGGAGGCCGCGTCGGCCCAGCGCGGCACGGCGGCGGCCGGCGGGTTCCGGCTGGTCCGGCTCGAGTTCGACCCGGCCGGGGCGGACCGGCTGGTGAGCTCCTACCAGGACCGGGCGGTGCCCGGTCTGGGCAGCATCGACGGGTTCGTCGGCGGCGCGCTGCTGATCAACCGGGCGGCCGGGCAGGGCAGCGTCGGCGCACTCTTCCGCGACCGCGCGGCGCTCGAGGCCTCGCGCGGCCCGCAGGCCGCGATCAGGGCGAAGGCCTCGGTGGCCGCCGGAGTGCGGGTGCGGTCGCTGGAGGAGTTCGACGTGGCCCTGCTGGACCGGCCCGCGTAGAGCGTCAGGTCGCCGAGCCGGCGGCCGCGCCGGTGGCGAGGTCCGGGCCCCAGCGGTCCAGGGCGGCCGCGAGGTCGAGTGCACCGGGCTTGGCGTCGGCGTCGGCGGCCGGCCAGTCCTCGCGGGGGACGCGCCACATCAGCTCGAACTCGTTGCCGTCCGGGTCCTTGGCGTAGAAGGACTTGGAGACCAGGTGGTCGGTGGCGCCGACCAGCGCGCCGCGCTCGGCCAACTGCTGCCCGATCTCGGCCAGCTCGCCGAGGGTGCCGACCTCCCAGGCCAGGTGGTAGAGGCCGACCCGGCCCTGCTCGGGGCCGGGGGCGTCGGCGCCGATCGCGAAGAGCCCGAGGTCGTGGTCGTTGAGCGTCCCCTGGGCGCTGAGGAAGGCGGCCCGGCCGGGGATCAGGTGGTCCAGCTTGAAGCCGAACAGCTCGGTGTAGAAGGCGACCGAGCGGTCGACCTCACGGATCCAGAGCACCGCGTGGTTGAGACGGCGGACAGGCATGTTCGGACAACTCCCTCGGTCGGTGGTTCCCCTTCAGCGTACTGTTCAAATTCGAACTACTGCAAGTTCGAATTTGAACCTCCCGGTGGTCCCGGCCTGTCGGCCGGCTCGCATACGCTTCATGGCGTGGAACCCGACCTCTTCACCGCCGCCGCCGAGGAGCGCCAGGCCGCCGAGCCCGGCCGGGCCCCGCTGGCCGTCCGGATGCGCCCCCGCACCCTCGACGAGGTCGCCGGCCAGCGCCAGCTGCTCAAGGAGGGCTCGCCGCTGCGCCGCCTGGTCGCGAGCTCGCGCGGCCCGGCCGCGACCAGCTCGGTGATCCTCTGGGGGCCGCCCGGCACCGGCAAGACCACGCTCGCGCACGTGATCAGCCAGGCCGTCGAAGGCCGGTTCGTCGAGCTCTCCGCGATCACCGCCGGGGTCAAGGAGGTGCGCGCCGTGATCGACGGCGCCCGCCGGGCCGTCGGCATGAGCGGCAAGGAGACCGTCCTCTTCCTGGACGAGATCCACCGCTTCTCCAAGGCCCAGCAGGACTCGCTGCTGCCCGCCGTGGAGAACCGCTGGGTCACCCTGATCGCCGCCACCACGGAGAACCCGTACTTCTCGGTGATCTCCCCGCTGCTCTCCCGCTCGCTGCTGCTGACCCTGCAGTCGCTCACCGACGAGGACATCCGGGTGCTGCTGCGCCGGGCGGTGGCCGACGAGCGCGGCCTGGGCGGCTCGGTCGAGCTGACCCCGGAGGCGGAGGACCACTTGGTCCGGCTGGCCGGCGGCGACGCCCGGCGCTCGCTGACCACCCTGGAGGCGGCGGCCGGTGCGGCACTCGAGCAGGGTTCGGCGGAGATCACGCTGGCGATCACCGAGACGGCCGTCAACCAGGCCGCCGTGCGCTACGACAAGGACGGCGACCAGCACTACGACGTGGCCAGCGCCCTGATCAAGTCGATCCGGGGCAGCGATGTGGACGCCACCCTGCACTACCTGGCGCGGATGATCGAGGCAGGGGAGGACCCGCGCTTCATCGCCCGCCGTCTGATGATCTCCGCCAGCGAGGACATCGGCCTGGCCGACCCGACGGCCCTGCAGACGGCCGTCGCGGCCGCCCAGGCGGTGGCGCTGATCGGCTTCCCCGAGGCCCGGATCATCCTCTCCCAGGCCGCCATCGCGCTGGCGCTGGCGCCCAAGTCCAACGCCGCCTACCTGGCGATCGACGCCGCCCTGGCCGATGTCCGCCAGGGCCTGGCCGGGGCCGTGCCACCGCACCTGCGGGACGCGCACTACGGCGGCGCCGGCAAGCTCGGCCACGGCAAGGGGTACCAGTACCCGCACGACCTGCCCGGCGGGATCGCCGCCCAGCAGTACGCGCCGGACGCGGTGCACGGCAAGGCGTACTACCAGCCGACCAGGCACGGCGGCGAGGCCCGGTACGCGGACATCGTCGAGTGGACCAGGGGCAAGCTCAAGGGCCAGTGAAAGCGGCTGGTGGCGAGCGGGTATAGTTGCTCGGAGTGCCATGTCCCGGGCACGGCGGCGGGGAGACCCGCCGACCGTCCGCACCAGCGGGGCAACGGCCCGAGGCTCCCGTTCGCGGGGGTCTCCAGGAGCGTCGCGCACCGTTTTCGGTGTCGCGGGCCGTCCGTCGGGCGGCGCGTGTAACAAGCACTTATGTGCCCGGCCCCGGAGAGCGGCTGATCACCCCCAGGGGTGGTTTTCTCCGGGTCGCGAGAGGTGACCTCCGTCAACACCTGGTGACAGCCGTATTCACACGCAAGAGAGGTTTGGTTCATGGCGAACCAGAAGCGCCCCAAGGTCAAGATTGCCCGTGCCCTGGGCATTCCGCTGACCCCGAAGTCCGTCAAGTACTTCGAGGCGCGTCCGTACCCGCCCGGCCAGCACGGCCGTGGCCGCAAGCAGAACTCTGACTACAAGGTCCGTCTGACCGAGAAGCAGCGTCTGCGCGCCCAGTACGACCTGAGCGAGAAGCAGATGGCCCGCGCCTTCGAGTCGGCCAAGAAGGTCGAGGGCAAGACCGGTGAGGCGCTCGTCGCCCTGCTGGAGACCCGCCTCGACGCCCTGGTCCTGCGTTCGGGCATCGCCCGCACCATCTACCAGGCTCGCCAGATGGTCGTCCACGGCCACATCGAGGTCAACGGCAGCAAGGTCAACAAGCCGTCGTTCCAGATGAAGCCGGGCTACGTCGTCACCGTGCGTGACCGTAGCAAGGAGAAGGTCCCGTTCCAGGTCGCCCGTGAGGGTGGCTACGCGGGTGAGGGCCAGACCCCGAAGTACCTCGAGGTCAACCTCAAGGCCCTGGCCTTCCGCCTGGACCGCACCCCGCAGCGTCGTGAGGTCCCCGTGATCTGCGACGAGCAGCTGGTCGTCGAGTACTACTCGCGCTGACCCGCGAGCAGTACTCACGAGCCCCCGGCCCCCTTCCTCGGAAGGGGGCCGGGGGCTCGGCCATTCCGGAGCCCGCTACGGCTGGAGCGCGCGGGCCACGGCCTCGTCCAGGTCGAGCGCGGCGCCGCGGGTGAAGGCCTCGGCGAACTCGAGTTCGGTGAGGCCGATGCGGGCGCGGGACTCGCACTCGCGGTAGGGGCCGTTGAAGGAGCGGGAGCCGAAGAACGGGGTGCCGACGGCCTGCCAGAGGCGGTGCGCCGCGCCCTGCAGCACCCGGGCCTCGAACAGGTCGGCCTCCGGCTCCTCGGTCTGCAGCAGGGCCAGCACGTCCAGCGCGAGGACCACGCCGAGCAGGTCGCGGAAGAGGTGGTTGAGCCGCACGCACTCGCGGGCGAAGGCCCGGGCCGGGCGCAGGTCGCCCTCCTGCCAGCGGGCGTAGGCCAGCGCGTAGAGCGCGTACGCGTAGGCCCACTGCTCGCCGTGCTGCTCGCAGATCTCCCGGACCCGGTCCAGCCAGTGCCGGGCGCCGTTCTCGTCGCCCTGGAAGAGGCAGGCCACACCCAGCTCGAACATCGCCATCAGGACGTTGCTGTTGAGCTCGCCGATCCGCTCGTAGAGGCCGATGGCCTCCTCGAAGAGCGCGGCGGCCCGGGCCGGCTCGTCGCCGATCAGGGCCGCGCAGCCCTGGCGGTGCACCGCGTAGGCGAGCGCCCGGTCGTCGCCCGTGGTCAGCGCCTGGCGGCGGCACTCGGCCAGCGCGGGGCGGGCGCGGGCCAGGTCGCCCTGGAGGGTGGCCATGTAGCCGGTGACCCAGAGCGCCTTGGCGCGGGCCTTGGTCGGCTCGGGGGCCAGGGCGAGCGCCCGGTCCAGCCAGTGGCGGCCCTCGCCGAGGTGGCCGGAGCCGACCCAGTAGTACCAGAGGGTGCCGGCCAGCAGCAGGGCCTGCTGCTCCTCGCCCGGCTCGGCCAGGCTGAACTCCAGCGCGGCGCGCAGGTTCGGGTGGGCCAGCCGGGTGCGCTCGGCCGTCTCGGCCTGGCGCGGGCCGAACCACTCGGCCTCGCCCCAGGAGGCGAGACCCAGGTACCAGTCCCGGTGGCGCCCGCGCAGCCGCCGCTCCTCGCCGGTGGCCCGCAGCCACTGCCCGCCGTACTCGCGCAGCGTGTCGAGCAGCCGGAAGCGGACTTCGTGGCCGGTGGCCTCACGCAGGACGACGGACTTGCCGACCAGCTCGCCGAGGAGCTCGAGCACCTGGTCGGCGGGCAGGCCGTCGCCCGCGCAGACGTACTCGGCGGCCTCCAGGTCGAAGGCGCCGGCGAAGACCGCGAGGCGGGCCCAGAGCAGGCGCTCGGGCGGGCTGCAGAGTTCGTGGCTCCAACCGATGGTGGTGCGCAGGGTCTGGTGGCGCAGCGGGGCGGTGCGGGCACCTCCGGTGAGGAGGGCGAAGCGGTCGGCCAGGCGGTGGGTGATCTGCTCGACCGAGAGGGTGCGCAGGCGGCCGGCGGCCAGCTCGACGGCGAGCGGGATGCCGTCCAGGCGGCGGCAGAGCAGCTCGACCGCCTCGCCGCCGCTGAACTCGGGCAGTACCGCGGTGGCGCGGTCGGTGAACAGCCGGGCCGCCTCCGGCAGCGGGAGCGGCGGGACGGGCAGCAGGTGCTCACCGGCCGCCTGCAGCGCCTCCCGGCTGGTGGCCAGCACCCGTACCCCCGGCGCCGCCCGCAGCAGCTCCTCGACCAGCTCGGCACAGGCCGCCACCAGGTGCTCGCACCCGTCGAGCACGATCAGCAGCCGCCGCCCGGCCAGGCGCTCGGCCAGCACCTCCAACGGCGGCCGGGCGGTGCTGTCGGTCAGCCGCAGCGCCTCCTGCACGGCGTGCCCCAGCAGCAGCTCGTGCTGCACGGCCGAGACCTCGACCAGCCGCACCCCGTCGGGGAAGTCGCTCCCGGCGGCCGCGCGCAGGGCGAGGCGGGATTTGCCCACGCCGCCGGGGCCGGTGACGGTGACGAGTCGGGAGCGGGTCAACAGGGCCTGGAGGGTGGCGAGTTCAGGCTCGCGGCCGATGAAGGTGGTGAGTTCGGCGGGGAGGTGACCGGGGGCGGTGGCGGGGGCCTCGGTGGCTGCTGCGGTCGGTTCGCTGGACACGGTGCTTCCCCCTGGGCCGATCCCCCGACCTCCCGCCGTCGGAGGGTCCGCGCGGACAACGACCTGACCGGCCGGTAGGTTACGCACGGGCGACCCGCCCCACCCGGGGATATCGGGTCGGGAAAGCACACCTCGTCACGGTAGGGTTCCCTCCTGTAAGGCGAGATGTCGAGGGAGCGTGCAAGGTGTCCGTGGGAGAGCTGGCCGGCCTGCTGGTCGCCGTGTTCTGGGCGGTCCTGGTCACGCTGCTCGCCGTGGTCCTGGTCCGGCTCTCCAAGGTGCTCCGCGAGGCCACCGTGCTGGTCTCCGCCGTCACCGAGAAGGCCGTCCCGCTGCTGGTCGAGGCCGGCGCCGCCGTCCGCAGCGCCAACGAGCAGCTGGAGCGGGTCGACGAGATCACCGCCAACGTGCAGGACGCCGCCGCGAACGCCAACGCGCTCTCCTCCACCGTCGCCGCCACCATCGGCGGCCCGCTGGTCAAGGTCGCCGCGTTCAGCTACGGCGTGCGCAAGGCCGTCGGCCGCCAGCAGGCCGGCCTGACGCTGCCCCAGCGGGGCAGCGAGCGTGAGGAGCTGGCCCGGCTGGTCCGGGCCGAGGTGCGCGCGGCGACCGCGCCGCGCGGCGGGCTGCTGGCCCGCGTCCGCCGAGCCGTGAGGGGCTGACATGGTGCGTCGGATCTTCTGGATGGCCGTCGGCGCCGGGGCCACCGTGTGGGCGATGAACAAGGCGAACGAGGCGGTGCACCGGCTCACCCCGGACAGCCTCTCGGGCACTGCCGCGCGCGGCGCCCTGCACCTCGGCGACGCCGCCAAGCGCTTCGCCGCCGACGTGCGCGCCGGGATGAGCGAGCGCGAGGAGCAGCTGCGGTCGGACCTCGGTCTGGACGGCACCGCCGTGGTCGAGCCGCGCCGGGCGCCCCGCCGCGACGCGCGGTACCGAGCTATCTCGGCGGCGCCGGGTTCACCCGCCGCCGCCCTGCCCCCCGCCCGCGCCCAGCGCACCGCCCGAGTCATCGAACCCACGCCCCGCCAGCCCCGAGAGCTGCCCGGCGGCACCACCAACCAGGAGGACCTGTAATGGAGTCGGCAGAGATCCGCCGCCGCTGGCTGCGCTTCTACGAGGAGCGCGGCCACACCGTCGTACCGTCGGCCTCGCTGGTCGCCGACGACCCCACCCTGCTGCTCGTCAACGCCGGCATGGTGCCCTTCAAGCCGTACTTCCTCGGTGAGATCAAGCCGCAGTTCTCCCGCGCCACCTCCGTCCAGAAGTGCGTGCGCACGCTGGACATCGAGGAGGTCGGCAAGACCACCCGGCACGGCTCGTTCTTCCAGATGTGCGGCAACTTCTCCTTCGGCGACTACTTCAAGGAAGGGGCCATCAAGTACGCGTGGGAGCTGCTCACCACCTCCGTCGCGGACGGTGGCTACGGCCTTGAGCCCGAGAAGCTCTGGATCACCGTCTACAAGGACGACGACGAGGCCGAGCAGATCTGGCGCGACGTCATCGGCGTGCCGGCCGAGCGCATCCAGCGCCTCGGCATGAAGGACAACTTCTGGTCGATGGGCGTGCCCGGCCCGTGCGGCCCGTGCTCGGAGATCAACTACGACCGCGGCCCCGCCTACGGCGAGGAGGGCGGCCCGGCCGTCAACGGCGAGCGGTACATGGAGATCTGGAACCTGGTCTTCATGCAGTACGAGCGCGGCCACGGTGACGGCAAGGACGGTTTCGAGATCCTCGGCGACCTGCCGAGCAAGAACATCGACACCGGCCTCGGCCTGGAGCGCCTGGCCTGCATCCTGCAGGGCGTCGACAACCTCTTCGAGATCGACACCAACCGGATGATCCTCGACCACGCCGCCGAGCTCACCGGCCACACCTACGGTGCCGAGTACAAGTCGGACGTCTCGCTGCGCGTGGTCACCGACCACATCCGCACCGCGCTGATGCTGATCGGCGACGGCGTCACCCCCGGCAACGAGGGCCGTGGCTACGTGCTGCGCCGCATCCTGCGCCGCGCCATCCGCAACATGCGCCTGCTGGGCGCCACCGAGCCGGTCGGCCAGGTGCTGATCGACACCGCCATCAAGGCGATGGCCCCGCAGTACCCGGAGCTGGAGCACGACCGCAAGCGGATCGAGACGGTCGTCGTCGGCGAGGAGGCCGCCTTCCTGCAGACGCTGAAGGCCGGCACCAACCTGCTCGACACCGCCGTCACCGAGACCAAGCAGGCCGGCAGCGCCGTGCTCTCGGGCGAGCAGGCGTTCAAGCTGCACGACACCTACGGCTTCCCGATCGACCTGACCCTGGAGATGGCCGAGGAGCAGGGCCTCCAGGTGGACGAGGCCGGCTTCCGCCGCCTGATGCAGGAGCAGCGGGACCGCGCCAAGGCCGACGCCAAGGCGAAGAAGATGGGCCACGCCGACGTGGCCGCCTACCGCGAGGTGGCGGACAAGGCCGGTGCCTCCGTCTTCACCGGCTACACCGCCACCGAGGGCGAGGCCACCGTCGTCGGCCTGCTCGTCAACGGCTCGCCGGCCCCGGCCGCGAGCGAGGGCGACGAGGTCGAGATCGTGCTCGACCGCACCCCGTTCTACGCCGAGGGCGGTGGCCAGCTCGCCGACCACGGCCGGATCCGCCTGGACTCCGGCGCGGTGGTCGAGATCCGCGACGTCCAGCAGCCGGTGCCGGGTGTCGTGGTGCACTCCGGTGGCGTGCTCTTCGGTGAGGTCGTGCTCGGCGCCGCCGCCTACGCCACCATCGACGTCGAGCGCCGCCGGGCGATCGCCCGTGCCCACTCGGCCACCCACCTGACCCACCAGGCGCTGCGCGACGCGCTCGGCCCCACCGCCGCCCAGGCCGGTTCGGAGAACGCCCCGGGCCGCTTCCGCTTCGACTTCGGCTCGCCCGCCGCCGTGCCCGGCAGCGTGCTGACCGACGTCGAGCAGAAGATCAACGACGTGCTGACCCGCGAGCTGGAGGTCACCGCCGAGGTCATGACGATGGACCAGGCCCGCAAGGCCGGCGCCATCGCGATGTTCGGCGAGAAGTACGGCGACTCGGTGCGCGTGGTCACCATCGGGGACTTCTCCAAGGAGCTGTGCGGTGGCACGCACGTCGGCAACACCGCCCAGCTGGGCCTGGTGAAGCTGCTCGGCGAGTCCTCGATCGGTTCGGGCGTGCGCCGCGTGGAGGCCCTGGTCGGCGTCGACGCGTACAAGTTCCTGGCCCGTGAGCACACCGTGGTCGCCCAGCTGACCGAGCTGGTCAAGGGCCGCCCGGAGGAGCTGCCGGAGAAGATCTCGGGCATGCTCACCAAGCTCAAGGACGCCGAGAAGGAGATCGAGCGCTTCCGGGCGGAGAAGGTCCTCGCGGCCGCCGCCGGGCTCGCCTCCGGGGCCGAGGACGTCCAGGGCGTGGCCGTGGTCGCCGCCCGGGTCGCCGACGGCACCGGCGCGGACGAGCTGCGCAAGCTGGTGCTCGACGTCCGCGCCCGCCTGGGCTCGCGCCCGGCCGTGGTCGCCGCCTTCACGGTGGCGAACGACCGCCCGCTGACCGTGATCGCCACCAACGAGGACGCGCGCTCGCGCGGCATCAAGGCCGGTGAGCTGGTCCGCGTCGCCGCCAAGACCCTCGGTGGCGGCGGTGGCGGCAAGGACGACGTCGCCCAGGGCGGCGGCACCAACCCCGGTGCCGTGGACGAGGCCATCGCCGCCGTCCGCGGCCTGGTCGCGGAGCGCGCCAGCTGATGTCCGACGAGTACGAGAAGGTCTTCCGCCGGGGGCGCCGGATCGCCGTCGACGTGGGTGACGCCCGGATCGGGGTCGCGTCCTGCGACCCCGACGGGCTGATCGCCACGCCGGTGGAGACCGTCCCGGCGGGCGGCCGCTCGCAGGCGCGGATCAAGGCGATCGCCGAGGAGTACGACGCGATCGAGATCGTGGTCGGCCTGCCCCGCTCGATGAGCGGCAAGGAGGGCCCGGCGGCCGCCAAGATCCGTGAGTACGCGGGCCGGCTGGCGATGCTGGTCTACCCGGTGAAGGTGCGGCTGGTGGACGAGCGGATGACCACGGTGACGGCGGCCCAGGGCATGCGTGCCTCGGGGCGTTCGTCGAAGAAGGGCCGCTCGGTGATCGACCAGGCCGCGGCCGTGGTCATCCTGCAGAGCGCGCTTGAGACCGAACGGGTGAGTGGCCGGGCGCCCGGAGAGTGCGTCGAGCCCACGCCCTGACCGGCTTCGGCTAGCTTCCCTGGTGTTCATGTTCCACCTCTTCCGTCTCTCGCTGTTCCGGTGAATTCATCATAGGCGAATCACCACCGGGCCCGTCAATGTTCTTTCATGAATTCTG
>NZ_JBEOWY010000081.1:0-18941 GCF_040296285.1 Kitasatospora sp. NPDC002227 | reverse complement strand
CCGGCCGCAACACCCGACTCCAGCGCCCGCCACACCACCCGATACCGCCAACCGTCCACCACCGAACGCTCACGCCGCACCCGACGCCAGGACGAGATCGCAGGCAGCAGACCCGAAAGCTGCTCCCCCTCACCCAGCCCCAACTCAGCACTCAACGCGGCAACATCACCACGCTCCACCGCATCCCAGAACCGCGACTCCGCACCATCCACCACACCAGCAGCCGTCGGCACCTGCGCAGCCGCCGTCTTCCCGGAGGGCATCAGCCAGTACTGCTCGTGCTGGAACGCGTACAGCGGCAGCTCGACCCGCCGGGCACCGGACCCGGCGAAGTACGCCGCCCAGTCGATGCCGACGCCCTGTACGTGCAGCCCGGCCAGCGCGGCGACCAGGGTCGGCACCTCGGCCCGGCCGCCCCGCTGGGCCGGCACGAAGCCCGCGCCTGCCGCCATCGCGGAGAGGACCCCGTCGGGGCCGATCTCCAGGAAACTGCGGACACCCTGCTCACGCAGGCTGGTGACCGCATCCGCGAAGCGCACCGCCTCGCGGACGTGCCGCACCCAGTACTCGGCGGTGGTGAGCTCGGCGAAGCCGCCGGTGAGGTTGGAGACCACCGGGACACTCGGTGCCGCGTACGTCAACGACTCGGCCACGGAACGGAATTCGGCCAGCATCGGCTCCATCAGCGGCGAGTGGAAGGCGTGGCTGACGGTGAGCCGCTTGACCTTCCGGCCCTCCTCCCGCCAGGCCGCCTCCAGCGCGGCGACGTCCGCCTCGGCGCCCGAAACCACCACGGACGAAGGCCCGTTGACCGCCGCGATGTCCACCGCACCGGCCAGCGCCGCCCGTACGACCTCCTCCGAGGCCTGCACCGCGAGCATCGCGCCGCCGCTCGGCAGCGCCTGCATCAGCCGGCCACGGGCGGCGACCAGCTTGCAGGCGTCGGGCAGCGACCAGACACCTGCCACGTACGCCGCCGCCAGCTCACCGATCGAGTGCCCGCCCAGGTAGTCGGGCGTGACGCCCCAGGACTCCACCAGCCGGTACAGCGCCACCTCGAAGGCGAACAGCCCGGCCTGAGTCCAGACGGTCTGGTCCAGCAGATCCGTCGAGGCGTCGAACATCACCTCACGCAGCGGACGGCCGAGGTCGAACTGCGCGCACACCTCGTCCAGCGCGGCCGCGAACACCGGGAACGCGTCGTACAGTTCGCGCCCCATCCCCGCCCGCTGACTCCCCTGCCCCGAGAACAGGAACGCCGTCCCGGCCTCGGCCACCACGCTCGACCGGCTCACCGAGGCGGCCGGCTCGCCGCGCCCGAGGGCGGTCAGGCCTGCCAGCAGCTCCTCGCGGTCGCCCGCGAGGACCACGGCCCGCTGCTCCAGCGCGCCACGGCTGGTGGCGAGCGAGAAGGCGGTGTCCAGCGCGTCCGCCTCGGGGCGCCCGCGCAGGAAGCCGGCCAGCCGGTCGGCCTGCGCGCGCAGCGCGGCCTCACCGCGGCCGGAGACCAGGTACGGCAGCACATCGGGCAGCCGGGCCGTGGAGAGGCCGTCCTGCTCCTCCGCCGGGGCCTCCTCCGCCGGGGCCTGCTCCAGGATGGTGTGGGCGTTGGTGCCGCTGACGCCGAAGGAGGAGACGGCGGCCCGGCGCGGGCGGCCGGTCTCCGGCCAGTCCTGCCGCTCGGCGAGCAGCTCGACGGCGCCCGCCGTCCAGTCGACGTGCGAGGAGGGGGCGTCGACGTGCAGGCTCTGCGGCAGCACGCCGTGCTGCATCGCCATGACCATCTTGATCACGCTGGCCACGCCCGAGGCGGCCTGGGTGTGGCCGATGTTGGACTTCAGCGAGCCGAGCCGCAGCGGGTTCGCGGCGTCGCGCTCGCGGCCGTAGGTGGCGAGCAGGGCCTGGGCCTCGATCGGGTCACCGAGGGTCGTGCCGGTGCCGTGCGCCTCGACCACGTCGATCTGGTCGGAGGTCAGGCGGGCGTTGGCCAGCGCGGCGCGGATCACCCGCTGCTGGGAGGGGCCGTTGGGGGCGGTCAGGCCGTTGGACGCGCCGTCCTGGTTGACGGCCGAACCGCGCACCACCGCGAGCACCTTGTGGCCGAGGCGCCGCGCGGCCGAGAGCCGCTCCACCAGCAGCATGCCGACGCCCTCGCCCCAGCCGGTGCCGTCCGCCGCCTCGGCGAAGGGCTTGCAGCGGCCGTCCCGGGCCAGCCCGCCCTGGCGGGTGAACTCGATGAAGGCACCCGGGGTGGACATGATGGTCACACCGCCGACCAGGGCCATCGTGCACTCGCCCTGGCGCAGCGCCTGGATGGCGAGGTGGAGGGCGACCAGCGAGGAGGAGCAGGCGGTGTCGACGCTGACGGCCGGGCCCTCGAGCCCGAAGGTGTAGGACAGGCGGCCGGAGACCACGCTGGCGGCGCTGCTGGTGGCGAGGTAGCCCTCGCCGCCCTGCGGGGCCTCGCCGAGCAGGGCGGCGTAGTCCTGGCCGTTGGTGCCGACGAAGACGCCGGTGCGGGAGCCGCGCAGGCCGGCGGGGTCGATGCCCGCGTGCTCGAAGGCCTCCCAGCCGGTCTCGAGCAGCAGGCGCTGCTGCGGGTCCATGACCAGGGCCTCGCGCGGCGAGATGCCGAAGAAGCCGGGGTCGAAGCGGTCGGCTTCGTAGAGGAAGCCGCCGTGCCGGGCGTAGCTGGTGCCCGGGCGCAGCGACTCGGGGTCGTACAGCCCCTCCAGGTCCCAGCCGCGGTTGTCCGGGAACTCGCCGATCGCGTCGGTGCCCGCCGCGACCACCTGCCACAGGTCCTCGGGCGAGCGGACGCCGCCGGGCAGGCGGCAGGCCATGCCGACGATCGCGATCGGCTCGCGCTCGGCCTCCTCGACCTCGCGGAGCCGCTCGTTGGCGTCGCCCAGCTCGGTCACGACGCGCTTGAGGTATTCGCGGAGCTTGTTTTCGTTCGTGGCCATCGCTGTCATCACCCGTGTGTTCTGAGGCGGAGAGGTCTGTGTGCGCCAGCCCGGTCGGCGGTGCGCGGTTGGTCCCGCGCAGGCTGCGCGGTTGGTCCCGCGCAGGGTGCGCGGCGGTGGGCGGAGGCGCCGGCCGGTCAGGCGCGGCCGAGGTTCCGGTCGATCAGGTCGAAGAGGTCGTCGTCGGAGGCGTCCTCGATCTGGTCGGTGAGTGCGCCGGTGTCCGACAGGCCACGGGCTTCGTTCCAGAGGGCGAGCAGGTCCTTGAGCCGTCGGCCGATCTTGGCCTGTTCGGCGTCGTCGGGCGCGATGCTGGTCAGATCCGCGGGAGTCACGGCGATCAGGGCGGCCTCGAGCCGGTCGAGCTCGGCGAGCAGGGGCAGCACCGGTTGGTCGGTGGTGCCGGAGAGCTCGGCGTCCAGGTGGTCGGCGAGGGCCGCGGCGGTCGGGTAGTCGTAGAGCAGGGTGCTGGGCAGGGTCAGCCCGGTGCTGCCGGTGAGGCGGTCGCGCAGTTCGAGCACGGTGAGCGAGTCGAAGCCGAGGCTCTTGAACGCCCGGTCCGGCTCGATCTGCTCGGGCCCGCCGAGGCCGACCACGGCCGCGACCTCGCCACGGACCAGCTGCAGCAGGCTGCGGCGGCGCTCGGGGCCGGTCAGGCCGGCGAGCCGCTGCTCGACGGCCTGCGAGCCGCGGGCGGCGGAGTCCGCCGGGCCGGTGGCCGGGCCGGCCGTCGGAGGGGCCAGTTCGGCGAGTAGCGGGCTGGGCCGGACGGCGGCGAAGGAGGCACCGAGGGTGGCCCAGTCGACGTCGGCGACCACTGCGGTGGTGCGGCCGGTGGCGATCGCCTGGTGGAGCGCGTCCAGGGCGGTCTCGGGGGCGAGCGGGGTCAGGCCGCGCTTGACCAGGTGGTCGCGGGCGGCGTCGGCCCCGGCCATGCCGCCGCCGTCCCACGGACCCCAGGCAACGGCCGTGGCCGGCAGGCCCCGGCCGCGGCGGTCCTCGGCGAGGGCGTCCAGGTAGGCGTTGCCGGCGGCGTACCCGGCCTGGCCGGCCGAGCCCCAGATGCCGGCGATGGAGGAGAACAGCACGAAGGCGTCCAACTCCTCGCCCGCGAGCAGCTCGTCCAGGTGCCGGGCCCCGGCCACCTTGGCGGCGACCACCTCCGCCAGGTCGGCGGGTGTGGTGTCCGCGATCGCGGCGGCCTGCGGGAGCCCGGCGGCGTGGAACACGGACCTCACCGGCTCGCCGTCGGCCCGCAGCTGCTCGATGAGCGCGGCGAGTGCGGCCCGGTCGGCGGCGTCGCAGGCGGCGACGGTCGCGGTGGCACCCGACTCGGCCAGCTCGGCGATGAGTTCGGCGCAGCCGTGGGCCTGCGGTCCGCGGCGGTTGGTGAGCACCAGGCGAGTGGCGCCCCGCGCCGCGAGTCGCCGGGCGACGTGCGCGCCGAGCGCGCCCGTGCCGCCGGTGATCAGCACGGTACCGGTGGGCGTCCAGCTGCCCTCGCCCCCGTCTGCGCCCGCCGGGGCTGGCACCAGCCGGCGGCCGAACAGACCCGGGGCACGGACCGCCAGCTGGTCCTCGGCGCCCAGCTCTCCGTTCAACACTGCTACCAGCTGCCCGAGTTCACCGGCTCCGACCTGGGCCGGGAGGTCGATCAGACCGCCCCAGCGCTCCGGGTGCTCCAGGGCCGCGACCCGGCCGAAGCCCCAGACCTGGGCGGCGGCCGGTCGGCTGACCCGCTCCCCCGGCGTGGTGGCGACGGCACCGGTGGTCGCGCACCAGAGCGGCCCGTCGATCCCGGCGTCACCGAGCGCCTGGACAAGCACGGCGGTGCGGGCGAGCCCGGCGTGCGGGTCCTCCTCCGCCGTCCCGGCGTGGGCGAGCAGCGAGAGCACGCCGGTGAAGTCCTGACCGGCTGCCGCGTCCCGCAGTTGGTCCGCGAGGGCGGCCCGGTCGGCGGCGGCGTCGATCCGCACCGGCTCGGCACAGATCTCGGCCAGCGCGGAAACCAGCGTGGCGGCCGGCGCGGCGGCCACCGGGTCGGCCGGGTCGGACAGCAGCAGCCAGCGGCCGGTCAACTCGGCACCGGCACCGGCATCAGCACCGGCAGGTCCGTCCAGCGGCTGCCAGACGGCCCGGTACCGCAGCCGGTCCAGGTCGGCCTGCTTGCGCTGCCTGCGCCGCCAGGAGGACAGGGCGGGCAGCAGGGCCGCCAGCTCGTCCTCGCCGTCCAGCCGCAGCGTCTCGGCCAGCGCGGCGCCGTCCTCCCGCTCGACCGCGGCCCAGAACCCGGCCTCCGCCGGATCGGCCGTGCCACCGCTCGCGGCACCGGCGGACCGGCGGCTCGCGAGGGCGGTCGAGGAGAGCCAGTAGTGCGCCCGCTGGAATGCTGCCGTGGGCAGCTCCGTCCGGCGCACCTCGGTACCGGCGAAGTACGAACTCCAGTCGATTACCTGGCCGTTGGCCAGCAGTACGGCCAGCGCCCGGGTGAGCGTCTCCGTCTCCGGGCGTCCGGCCCGCAGCACCGGGGTGACGGCCGACTCGGCTTCCAGGGCCTGGCGGGCCATGGCGGTGAGGACGGTGTCGGGGCCGAGCTCCAGGAAGGTCCGCACCCCCTGCGCGTGCAGCGCGGCCACGCCGTCGGCGAAGCGGACGGCCTCGCGGACGTGCCGCACCCAGTACTCGGGGTCGGTCAGGTCGGCGTCCAGCGAACCGGTCAGGTTGGAGACCACCGGGATGCGCGGGGCGCTGTAGGTCAGCGTCTCGGCGACGGCCCGGAACTCGGCGATCATCGGCTCCATCAGCGAGGAGTGGAACGCGTGGCTCACCGTGAGCCGCTTGACCTTCCGGCCCTCCTCCCGCCAGACCGCCTCCAGCGCCGCGACATCCGCCTCGACGCCCGAAACCACCACGGACTCGGGACCGTTGACGGCCGCGATGTCCACCGCGCCGACCAGCGCCGCCCGGACCTCGGCCTCCGTCGCCTGCACGGCGACCATCGCGCCGCCGGCCGGCAGTGACTGCATCAGGCGGCCCCGGGCGGCGACCAGCTTGCACGCGTCGGCCAGACTGAGCACGCCCGCCACGTGGGCGGCCGCCAGCTCACCGATCGAGTGCCCCGCCAGGTAGTCCGGCGTGACACCCCAGGACTCCAGCAGCCGGAACAGCGCCACCTCGACCGCGAACAGCCCGGCCTGGGTGTACACCGTCCGGTCCAGCAGCCCCGAAGCGTCCTCGAACAGCACCTCACGCAACGGCCGGTCGAGCTCGAACTGGACGCAAACGGCGTCCAGTTCGGCGGCGAACACCGGCTGGGTCGCGTACAGCTCACGCCCGGCACCGGCCCGCTGGCTGCCCTGGCCCGAGAAGAGCAGGGCAAGCTTGCCGCCGCCGGATCCGGTGGTCTCCGTGACCGAGGCGGCCGGCGTGCCGTCGGCCAGGGCGTCGAGCCCGGCCAGCAGCTCCTCGGCGGTCGCGGCGGTCAGCACGGCCGAACGCTCCAGCCTGCTGCGGGTGGTGGCGAGCGAGAAGGCGACGTCCGCAAGGGCCGGCTCCTGCTCCCGGCGCAGCTGGGCGGCCAGGCGGCGGGCCTGCTCGCGCACGGCCTGCTCGCTGCGCCCGGAGATCAGGAACGGCAACTCCCGTACGGGGGCCGGTTCCGCGGCCGGGTGCTCCGCCTCGGGTGCCTGCTCCAGGACGGTGTGCGCGTTGGTGCCGCTGATCCCGAAGGAGGAGACCGCCGCGCGGCGCGGTCGGCCGGTCCGCGGCCACTCCACCGTCTCGGTCAGGAGCTCCACCGCGCCCGTCGTCCAGTCCACGTGACTCGAGGGCTCGTCCGCGTGCAGGGACTTCGGCAGCACGCCGTGCCGCATCGCCATGACCATCTTGATCACGCCCGCGACGCCCGAAGCCGCCTGGGTGTGACCGATGTTGGACTTCACCGAGCCGAGCCGCAGCGGGTTCGCCGCGTCCCGCCCGCGACCGTAGGTGGCGAGCAGCGCCTGGGCCTCGATCGGGTCACCGAGCGTGGTGCCGGTGCCGTGCGCCTCCACCACGTCGATCTGGTCGGCGCCCAGGCCCGCGTTGGCCAGCGCGGCGCGGATCACCCGCTGCTGCGAGGGGCCGTTCGGCGCCGTGAGGCCGTTGGACGCTCCGTCCTGGTTGACGGCCGAACCCCGTACCACGGCAAGCACGTTGTGGCCCAGGCGCTCGGCGTCGGAGAGCCGCTCGACGAGCAGCATGCCCGCGCCCTCGCCCCAGCCGGTGCCGTCCGCCGCCTCGGCGAACGGCTTGCAGCGGCCGTTGTCGGCCAGGCCGCGCTGGCGGCTGAACTCGGTGAAGATGTCCGGCGTGGCCATCACGGTCGCGCCGCCCGCCAGGGCGAGCGTGCACTCGCCCGAGCGCAGCGCCTGGACGGCGAAGTGCAGGGCGACCAGCGAGGAGGAGCAGGCGGTGTCGACGGTGACGGCCGGGCCCTCCAGACCGAGGGTGTAGGCGATCCGGCCGCTGGCCACCGAGCCGGTGCTGCCGGTCAGCAGATGGCCTTCCAGCCCGTCGGGCAGCTCGTCCACGCCGGTGCCGTAGCCGCAGTACGCGGAGCCCACGAACACCCCGGCCCGGCTGCCGCGCACCGCGGCGGGGTCGAGCCCGGCCCGCTCGAAGGCCTCCCAGGCGGTCTCCAGGAGGAGCCGCTGCTGCGGGTCCATGGCGAGCGCCTCGCGCGGCGAGATGCCGAAGAACATCGGGTCGAAGTCGGCGACGTCGTAGACGAAGCCGCCCTCGTTGACGTAGCTGGTGCCGGTGCCCCGGCCGGCCGGGTCGTGCAGGCGCTCCAAGTCCCAGCCGCGGTCGGCGGGGAAGGGGCCGATCGCGTCGGTGCCGCCGGCCACCAGCTCCCAGAGGTCCTCCGGGGAGCGGACACCGCCCGGGTAGCGGCAGGCCATGCCGATGATGGCGATCGGCTCGTCCGCGGCGGCAGCCACCGGCGGCGCGGCCGGAGCGGGCGCGGGCGCGGTGCCGGCGATCTCGGTGAGCAGCAGGGTGGCGATGGCGCGCACGGTCGGGTGGTCGAAGACCAGGGTGGCGGGCAGCCGCATCCCGGTGGCGGTGTTGAGGCGGTTGCGCAGCTCGACCGAGGTGAGCGAGTCGAAGCCCAGCTCCTTGAACGGCCGGTCGAGGTCGATCTCGGTCGCGGCGTCGTAGCCGAGCACGGCCGCGACCTGTCCGGCGACCGCCGCGAGCAGCTCCGCCGTCCGCGCGGTCTCGTCCTTGCCCGCCAGCAACTGCGCCAGCGGCGCGGCGGTGGCCACGGCCGAGCCGGTGGCCGCCGTACGCGGGGCGCGGCGGCCGGGGGTGCGGGCCAGTTCGCCGAGCAGCGCGGGGAGTTCCTGCGCGCCGCGCAGCGCGGCGAGGTCGAGCCGGACGGGGATCAGGACTGCCTCGGCGGCGGTGCGTCCGGCGTCGAAGGCGGCCATGCCCTGCGCGGCGTCGAACGGCAGCAGGCCGCTGCGGGCCATCCGCTGCAGGTCGGCCTCGGTCAGCTCGCCGGTCATACCGCTGCCGGACTGCTGCCACGGGCCCCAGGCGAGGGAGGTGGCAGGCAGGCCGAGCGCCCGGCGGTGCCCCGCCAGGGCGTCCAGGTAGGCGTTGGCAGCCGCGTAGTTGGACTGCCCCGCACTGCCGATAACGCCCGCGATCGAGGAGAACAGGACGAACGCCGCCAGGTCCTGACCGGACGTCAGTTCGTGCAGGTGCCGGGCGGCGTCAGCCTTGGGGCCGCGCACGGCGGCGAGCCGCTCGGCGGTCATCCCACTGACCAGGCCGTCGTCCAGGAGACCCGCCGTGTGGACCACGGCGGTCAGCTCACGGCCGGCGAGAACAGCGGCCAGCGCGTCGCGGTCGGCGACGTCGCAGGCCACCACCTCGACCCTGGCACCCGACTCGGCGAGCTCGGCGACGAGTTCGGCCGCACCGGGGGCCCCGAGGCCACGGCGGGAGAGCAGCAGCAGCTTGCGCGCGCCGTGCTCGGTGACCAGATGCCGGGCCACCAGGGCGCCCAGCGAACCGGTACCACCGGTGATCAGCACCTCCCGCGCCGGATCGAGCTGCTGCGGGACCGTCAGGACGACCTTGCCGACATGCTTGGCCTGGCTGACGAACCGGAACGCCTCCCGCGCCTGCCGGACGTCCCAACTGCGCACCGGCAGCGTCTCGATGACCCCGGCCTCGAACAGTGCCAGCAGCTTGCACAGCAGCTCGCCGATCCGCGCCGGGCCGGCCTCGACCAGGTCGAAGGCCGTGTAGGCGACCGCCTCGGGCACGGTCGTGCGGATGTCGGTCTTGCCCATCTCCAGGAAGCGCCCGCCACGCGGCAGCAGGCTCAGCGAGGCGTCCACGAACTCGCCCGCCAGGGCGTTGAGCACCACGTCGACACCCTCCCCGCCGGTCACGGCCAGGAACTTCTCCGCGAAGGCGAGGTCACGCGAGGACGCGATGTGGTCGTCATCTAGGCCCAGCGAGCGCAGCGTGTCCCACTTGCCGGGGCTCGCCGTCGCGAAGACCTCCGCGCCGAACTGCCGCGCGAGCTGGATGGCGGCCATGCCGACACCACCGGCACCGGCGTGCACCAGCACCCGGTTGCCGCACCGCACCGCCCCCAGGTCGGTCCAGGCGTACAGCGCGGTCAGGAAGACCACCGGCACGGACGCCGCCCGCGCGAACGACCACCCCGCCGGGACCGGCGCCACCATCCGGTGGTCGGTCACCGCGAACGGCCCGAAGCCGCCCGAGAACATGCCGAGCACCCGGTCACCCACGGCCAGCTCGGAGACCCCCGGACCGATCTCGGCCACCACACCGGCGCCCTCGATGCCCAGCGGCGCCGCCACCGGATACATCCCCAGCGCGTTCAGCACGTCCCGGAAGTTCACTCCCCCGGCCCGCACCGCGATCCGCACCTGACCCTCGGCCAGTGGCTCCACCGGCGCCTCGACCAGCTCCAGCGCCTCCAGCGTGCCCCGCGCACGGCTGTCCAGCCGCCACGCGCCACCGCCGCCGGGAGCGGTCAGCGGCTCCGCCGACCGCGCGGTCCGCAGGCGCGGCGCGAAGGCGGCGCCCGCCCGCAGCGCCAGCTGCGACTCGCCCGAGGCCACCGCCCCGGCCAGCGCCGCCCACGACTGCGCGGTGCCGTCCACGTCCACCAGCACCACCCGGCCCGGCTGCTCCGACTGCACCGAGCGCACCAGGCCCCAGACCGCCGCGGCCTCGAGGTCGGCCACCCCGGCGTCGGAGTCGACGGCCACCGCGCCGCGCGTCAGCACCACCAGGCGCGAACCCGAGCCCTGCAGCGCGGCCAGCACGGCCTCGGCCGACCTGCCGCACACCACCGGCACCGCCGCCGACCCGGCGTCACCGACCGGCAGTCCGCTGCCGAGCGAATCCTCGCCCAGCAGTGCCCAGCCGTCGGTCGTCCCCTCGGAGGCCGGCACCGCCGACCAGGCCAGCCGGTAGAGCGGCTCCTCGCGGAGCTGCTCGGCGGCCGGGCGGCGCATCACCAGTTCGTCGACCACCAGCAGCGGCATGCCCTCGGTGTCGGCCACCAGGAGCGAGACCCCGTCACCGGCCGTCCGGGCCAGCCGGACCCGGAGCGTGGTCGCGCCGGCCCCGTGCAGGGTCACGCCCGACCAGGAGAACGGCAGCCCGCCGCCGCTCCCGTCGCCGAGCAGCGGAGTGGCGTGCAGCGCGGCGTCGAGCAGGGCCGGGTGGACGCCGAAGCCCTCGGCGCCGGACCCATCCGGCAGGGCGACCTCGGCGTAGACCTCGGAGCCGGAGCGCCAGGCGGCCCGCAGGCCCTGGAACGACGGCCCGTACGCGAAGCCGGCCTGGGCCAGCTCGCCGTAGAGGCCGCTCACGTCGACAGCGGCCGCGCCGGCCGGCGGCCACGCGGCGAGCCGGTCCGTGGCGCTCTCCTCGGCCACCAGCGTGCCGAGCGCGTGGCGGGTCCAGTCGGCCTCGGCGGCGGAGCGCGCGTGCACGCTGACCGCCCGGCGGCCGTCCGGTCCGGGCGCGTCGACCCGGATCTGGAGCTGGACCTCCTCGTCGGCCGCGAGCGTGAGCGGCGCGGCCAGGGTCAGCTCCTCCAGGCGGCCGCACTCGGTCTCCTGGGCCGCGCGCAGCACCAGGTCGAGGAAGGCGGTGCCGGGGAGCAGCACCCTGCCGAGCACTTCGTGGTCGGCCAGCCAGGGGTGGGTGCGCAGCGAGAGGGCGCCGGTGAGCAGGCGTACGTCCTGGTCGGCCAGGGTGAGGGCGGCGCCGATCAGCGGGTGGTCGGTGGCGCCCAGGCCGAGGCCGGTCAGGGAGGCGGCGGCCGGGTGAGCGGCGGGCTCGGGCCAGAAGCGGCGGTGCTGGAAGGCGTAGGTGGGCAGGTCGGTGCGGCGGGCGCCGGTGCCGGCGAAGACGGCCGGCCAGTCGGCCTCGATGCCGCGGGTGAAGAGCCGGCCGAGGGCGCTGGTGAGCGCGAGCGGCTCGGGGCGGCCGCCGCGGGCGACCGGGACGGCGGCCACGGCGTCGTCGGCGAGGGCGCCCTGGGTGAGGGCGGAGAGCACTCCGCCTGGGCCGATCTCGAGGAAGGTGCGCACACCCTGCTCGTGCAGGGCGGCCACGCCGTCGCCGAAGCGGACGGCCTCGCGGACGTGGCGGACCCAGTACTCGGGGTCGGTGAGGTCACCGGCGAGCGAGCCGGTGAGGTTGGAGACCACCGGGACCTGCGGGCTGCGGTAGGTCAACTGCTGCGCCACGGACCGGAACTCGGCGAGCATGGGCTCCATCAGCGGCGAGTGGAAGGCGTGGCTGACGGTCAGGCGGTTGGTGCGGCGCTGCTCGGCCTGCCAGCGGGCGGCGAGCTGGTCGATGACGGCGGCCGTGCCGGAGACCACCAGCGCGGTGGGCCCGTTGACGGCGGCGACGCCGACCTGCTCGGCCGGGAACTCGGCCAGCGCGTCCCGTACTTCGGCCTCGGTGGCCTGCACGGCGAGCATCGCGCCGCCGCTCGGCAGGGCCTGCATCAGCCGGCCGCGGGCGGCGACCAGGGTGCAGACGTCGTCCAGCGTGAGCACGCCTGCCACGTGGGCGGCGGCGAGTTCGCCGATGGAGTGGCCGGCCAGCAGGTCGGGGGTGAGGCCCCACCATTCGAGCAGGCGGTAGAGGGCGATCTCCCAGGCGAGCAGGGCGGCCTGGGTGTAGACGGTCTGGTTGAGCAGCTCGGAGGAGGTGTCGAACATGACCTCGAGCAGCGGCTGTTCGAGCAGTCCGTCGAAGCGGGCGCAGACCTGGTCGAGCGCGTCGGCGAAGACCAGCTGGCTGTCGTAGAGTTCGCGGCCCATGCCGGGGCGCTGGCTGCCCTGGCCGGAGAACAGGAAGGCGAGCCGGCCCTCGGCCGGGGTGCCGGTGTTCAGGTCGGGCGCGTCCTGGCCCTGGGCGAGCGCGGCGAGGTCGGCGAGCAGCCCGGCGCGGTCGGTGGCGGTGAGCGCGGCGCGGGCGGGCAGGCCGGCCCGGGTGGTGGCGAGCGAGAGGGCGAGGTCGGTCAGGCGCGGGCCGTCGGCCTCGGCGAGCTCGGCGTGCAGCCGCTCGGCCTGGGCGCGCAGGGCGGGCACGGTGCGGCCGGAGAGCAGGACGGGCAGGGGGGAGTGCGAGGCGTGCTCGTCCGCGAACGGGGCCGGGGGCTCGGGTGCCTGCTCCAGGACGACGTGGGCGTTGGTGCCGCTGACGCCGAAGGAGGAGACGGCGGACCGGCGCGGGCGGCCGGTCTCCGGCCACGGCCTGGCCTCGGCGAGCAGTTCGACCGCGCCCGCCGACCAGTCGACGTGCCGGCTCGGCTCGTCCACGTGCAGGGTCTGCGGGGCGATGCCGTGCCGCATCGCCTCGACCATCTTGATGACACCGGCGACGCCGGCCGCCGACTGGGTGTGCGAGATGTTGGACTTGACCGAGCCGAGCAGCAGCGGGCGGTCGGCCGGGCGGCCCTGGCCGTAGGTGGCAAGCAGCGCCTGGGCCTCGATCGGGTCGCCGAGCACCGTGCCGGTGCCGTGCGCCTCGGCCACGTCGACCTGATCCGTCGTCAGTTCCGCGTCGGCCAGGGCGAGCTGGATGACCCGCTGCTGGGCCGGGCCGTTGGGGGCGGTGAGGCCGTTGGAGGCACCGTCCTGGTTGACGGCGGTGCCGCGCACCACGGCGAGCACGGGGTGGCCGAGCCGCTGGGCGTCGCTCAGGCGCTCGACCAGGAGCAGACCGGCGCCCTCCCCCCAGCCGGTGCCGTCGGCGGCCTCGGCGAAGGGCTTGCAGCGGCCGTCGGCGGCCAGCCCCCGCTGGCGGCTGAACTCCACGAAGGAACCGGAGGTCGCCATGACGGTCACGCCGCCGGCCAGCGCCATCGTGCACTCGCCGCGCCGCAGCGCCTGCACGGCCAGGTGCAGGGCGACCAGCGAGGAGGAGCAGGCGGTGTCGACGGTGACGGCCGGGCCCTCCAGGCCGAAGGTGTAGGAGAGGCGGCCGGAGACCACGCTGGCGGTGCCGCCGGTGACCAGGTGGCCTTCGTGCGGGGTCGAGGAGGAGCGCAGCAGGGTGGCGTAGTCGAGGCTGTTGGTGCCGACGAAGACGCCGGTACGGGAGCCGCGCAGGGTGTCCGGGTTGATCCGGGCCCGCTCGAAGGCCTCCCAGGCGGTCTCGAGCAGCAGGCGCTGCTGCGGGTCGGTGGCCAGCGCCTCGCGCGGCGAGATGCCGAAGAAGTCGGCGTCGAACTCGCCCACGGCGTCCAGGAATCCGCCGGAGCGGACGTAGCTGGTGCCGGGGTGGTCGGGGTCGTCGTGGAAGAGGTTGGCCAAGTCCCAGCCGCGGTCGGCGGGGAAGGGGCCGACGGCGTCGCGGCCCTCGGCGACCATCCGCCACAGCTCCTCCGGGGAGCGCACCCCGCCGGGGTAGCGGCAGGCCATCGCGACGATGGCGATCGGCTCGTGGTCGGCGGCGGTCTGCGTGACGACCGGCGCGGCCGGCTGCTCGGCGCCGAAGAGGCGGCCGCTCAGGTAGCCGGCGAGGGCGGCGGCGGTGGGGTGGTCGTACGTGAGGGTGGCGGGCAGGGTGAGGCCGGTGCGCCGGGCCAGGCGGTCGCGCAGGTCGACGGCGGTCATCGAGTCGAAGCCGAGCTCCTTGAAGGCCCGCTCCGGGTCGACGGCCTCGGCCGAGGCGTGGCCGAGCAGCGCGGCGACCTCCTCGCGGACCAGGTCGCGCAGCGCGCGGTCCCGGTCGGCGGCGGGCAGTTGGGCGAGCCGCTCCAGCCAGGCCGGGCGGGCGGGGCGCTGCGTGAGCTCGCGGTCCGGGGCGGCGAGCACCTGGGCGGCCTCGGGCACGCCGAGCAGCAGCGGGCGCTCTCCGGTGGCGGTGTAGCTGCGGGCGAAGCGCTCCCAGTCGACGTCGGCGACCACGGTGGCGGCGGTGTCCAGGCGGGGGGCGAGCGCGAGCGCGGCCAGCGCGTCGGCCGGGTCGAGCACCGGCAGGCCGCGGCGGCACAGGTGCTCCTCGGCGTCCTCCCCGGCGGCCATGCCGCCACCGGCCCACGGGCCCCAGGCGATCGAGGCGGCGGGCAGGCCGGCGTCCCGGCGCTGCTCGGCGAGCGCGTCCAGGTAGGCGTTGGCGGCGGCGTAGGCGCTCTGGTTGCCGCTGCCCCAGGCGGCGGCGATCGAGGAGAACAGCACGAAGGCGTCCAGCTCCGCGTCCGCCAGCAGCTCGTGCAGGTGGCGGGCGCCGAGCACCTTGGCGTCGGCGGTGGCGGCGAAGTCGGCGAGGGTGGTCTCGGCGAGCGGGCGGTACTGCGGCAGACCGGCCGCGTGCAGCACGGCCCGTAGCGGGTGCGGGTCATCGCTCAACCCGTCTAGGAGGGCGGCTAGTTGGGCCCGGTCGGCGACGTCGCAGGCGGCCAGGGTGACGCGCGCCCCGGTGGCCGTCAGCTCGCCGGCCAGCTCGGCCGCGCCGGGGGCCTCGGCGCCCCGGCGGGAGACCAGCACCAGGTGCTCGGCCCCGGCCGAGGCGAGCCAGCGGGCCAGGTGCAGGCCGATGCCGCCGGTGCCGCCGGTGACCAGCACGGTGCCGCGCGGGCGCCACTGGGCGGCGGCGGGGTCGGCGGGCGCCGGGGTGGCGGGCAGCCGCACCAGGCGGCGGGCGAAGACGCCGGAGGGGCCGATCGCCAGCGCGTCCTCGGCGCCGTAGCGGCCTTCCAGGACGGCGGTCAGCCGGGCACCGGCGCGGGCGTCGAGCAGCGGCGGCAGCTCGACCAGGCCGCCCCACAGCCCCGGGTGCTCCAGGGCCGCCACCCGGCCCAGGCCCCAGGTCCGGGCCTGCTCGGCGGAGCCGATCCGGCCGGCCCGGCCCAGGCGCACGGCGCCCCGGGTGGCCAGCCAGAGCCTGGCCGAGGCCGACCGGGCGGCCAGCGCCTGGACCAGCAGGGCGTCGGCGGCGAGGCCGGCGGGCAGCGAGGGGTGCTGCGGGTGGGCGCGGTCGGCGAGGGCGAGCAGCGACAGGATGCCGGTCGGCTCGTACGCGGCCAGGAAGTCGAACTCCGGTGCCTCGACCACGATTTCGAGCGTGTCGACCTGGTGGCCGCGGGAGCGCAGCGCCTCGGCGGCGGCCTCGGCGTACGGCGCGGCGGCCATCGTGCCGCCGGGCAGCAGGATCAGCCAGCGCTCGGCGCCGCTGGCGGGCGCGGCGGCGGGCTCGTCCAGCGGCTGCCAGTCGATCCGGTACCGCCGGGCGCCGGCCGCCGTCTGCTCCTGCCGCCGGCGTCGCCAGGCGGAGAGCACCGGCAGCGCGGGCAGCAGCCCGGCGAGCTCGTCGGTGCCGAGCGCCGAGGCGAGCGCGTCGGCGTCCTCGCTCTCGACGGCCGACCAGAAGCCGGCCTCCTCCGGCGTACCGGCGCCCGGCAGCGCGTCCGGCTGCTGCTTGGGGTCGGCGGTCAGCCAGTAGCTGGTGCGCTGGAAGGCGTAGGTCGGCAGGTCGATCGGCGTGGCCGCCAGACCGTGGTGCACGGCGGCCCAGTCCACCGCCGCGCCCCGGCAGTGGGCGGCGGCCAGCGCGGCGGTCACCGTCTGCTGCTCGGGGCGCCCGGCGCGCAGCAGCGGCAGCGCGACGGCGCCGTCCGGCACCAGGGCGGCGAGCACGGCGTCGGGGCCGAGCTCCAGGAAGGTGCTCACGCCCTGCTCCCTCAGAGTCCGCATCCCGTCGGCGAAGCGGACGGCCGCACGGACGTGGCGCACCCAGTACGCGGGGTCGGTCAGGTCGGCGGCCAGCGCGCCGGTGACGTTCGAAACGACCGGGATGCGCGGGGTGTGGTACGTCAACTCCTGGGCCACCGCGCGGAACTCGGCCAGCATCGGGTCCATCAGCGCGGAGTGGAACGCGTGGCTCACCGTGAGCCGCTTGACCTTGCGGCCCTCGCCCCGCCAGCGCTCCTCCAGCGCGGCGACGTCCGCCTCGATGCCCGAAACCACCACGGAGTCAGCGGAGTTGACCGCCGCGATGTCGACACCCTCGGTGAGCGCGGCCCGGACTTCCTCCTCCGTGGCCTGCACCGCGAGCATCGCACCGCCGGCCGGCAGCGCCTGCATCAGACGGCCCCGGGCGGCAACCAGCTTGCAGGCGTCCGCCAGCGACCAGACCCCCGCCACATGCGCGGCCGCCAGCTCGCCGATCGAGTGGCCGGCCAGGAAGTCCGGCGTCACTCCCCAGGACTCGAGCAGCCGGAACAGCGCCACCTCGACCGCGAACAGCCCGGCCTGGGTGTACGCCGTCCGGTCCAACAGCCCCGAAGTGTCCTCGAACAGCACCTCACGCAGCGGCCGTTCGAACGAGAACTGCGCGCACACCTCGTCCAGGGCCGCCGCGAACACCGCGTGGCTCTGCGCCAACTCCCGGGCCGCACCGACCCGCTGGCTGCCCTGGCCGGAGAAGAGCAGGGCGAGCCGGCCGCTCTCCGCGGTGCCGGTGAGCACGCCGGGGGTCTGCTCCCCCACCACGACGGCGGCCAGGCCCGCGAGCAGGGCCTCGCGGTCGGTGCCGGTCACGGCCGCGCGGTGCTCCAGGGCGGCGCGGGTCGTGGCGAGCGAGAGGCTGAGGTCGTACGGGGCACCGGCCTCGGTGCCCCGGCTCAGCAGGGTGACCAGCTGGGCGGCCTGCTCGCGCAGGGCCTGCGGGGTGGCGCCGGAGAGCAGCAGCGGCAGGGTCTGCGGGAGCTCCCCGCGCCAGCCCTCGGGGGCCTGCGGAGCCTCCTCGGGCTCGACGGCCGCCGGCGCCTGCTCCAGGATCGTGTGGGCGTTGGTGCCGCTGACGCCGAAGGCGGAGACGGCGGCCCGGCGGGGCTGGCCGGTCTCGGGCCAGGCGATGGTCTCGGCGAGCGGGGTGACGGCGCCCGCGCTCCAGTCCACGTGCGAGGTGGGGGCGTCCAGGTGCAGGGTCTTCGGCATCAGCCCGTGCTGCATCGCGAGCACGGTCTTGATCACACCGGCCACACCGGCGGCGGCCTGGGTGTGACCGATGTTGGACTTCAGCGCGCCGACCCGCAGCGGCTCGTCCCCGGCCCGGCTGCGGCCGTAGGTGGCGAGCAGCGCCTGGGCCTCGATCGGGTCGCCGAGGGTGGTGCCGGTGCCGTGCGCCTCGACCAGGTCGATCTGGGCGGCGGTCAGCTGGGCGTTGGCCAGGGCCTGGCGGATCACCCGCTGCTGGGCCGGGCCGTTCGGCGCGGTCAGGCCGTTCGAGGCTCCGTCCTGGTTGACGGCCGAACCCCGAACCACCGCCAGGATGTTGTGGCCCAGGCGCTGGGCGTCGCCGAGCCGCTCCACGAGCAGCATGCCGACGCCCTCGCCCCAGCCGGTGCCGTCCGCGGCCTCGGCGAAGGGCTTGCAGCGGCCGTCGGCGGCAAGTCCCCGCTGGCGGGTGAACTCGATGAAGACCTCTGGGGTGGACATGATCGTCACGCCGCCCGCGAGCGCCATCGAGCACTCGCCCTCGCGCAGCGCCTGGCAGGCCAGGTGGAGCGCGACCAGCGAGGAGGAGCAGGCGGTGTCCAGCGTGACGGCGGGGCCCTCCAGGCCCAGGCTGTAGGCGATCCGGCCGGAGAGCAGGCTGCCGGCGTCGCCGGTCAGCGCGTAGCCCTCGCCGCCGCGCTCGCTCTCGCGCACACCCGCGCCGTAGCCCTGCGGGGAGGCGCCGACGAACACGCCGACCGACCGGCCGCGCAGCCCGTCCGGGGCGATCCGGGCCCGCTCGAGGGCCTCCCAGGAGACCTCGAGGAGGAGGCGCTGCTGCGGGTCCATGGCGAGCGCCTCGCGCGGCGAGATGCCGAAGAAGGCGGCGTCGAACTCGCCCGCCTCGTGCAGGAACCCGCCCTCCCGGGCCAGGCTGGTGCCGACCCGCTCGGGGTCGGTGTCGGCGAGCCGCGCCAAGTCCCAGCCGCGGTCGGCGGGGAAGGGCGTGACGGCGTCCACCCCACCGGCGGCCAGCTGCCACAGCTCCTCGGGCGAGCGCACCCCGCCGGGGAAGCGGCAGGCCATCCCGACGATCGCGATCGGCTCGTGCGCGGCCGTCTCCAGCTCCCCGATCCGGCGGCGCGCCTGTCGCAGCTCCGCTGTCATCCACTTGAGGTGGGTGAGCAGCTTCTCTTCGTTCGACATGGTCGCTTCACCTCTCGCGGAGCCCGATCCTCGGGGGGACTGAGCTAGTGGAACCCAGGTTCGAGCAGCTGGGAGCTCCGGAGATCCGAATCAGGGGGCGGCCCCGGGCAGGACTGGGGTGGGGATCAGGGGGGCGTCGGGGCGGCACGCGAAGGGGCCCGGGCGAATCCCCTTGGGTTCTAGTGGTCGTCGCAACACCCCAGCTCAAGGGGTGCGATGGACTTCGAGATCCGTGAGGACCGGACACCGCAGGGTCCTCGGAAGC
>NZ_JBEOWY010000080.1:0-22046 GCF_040296285.1 Kitasatospora sp. NPDC002227 | reverse complement strand
CCCGCAGTCCGGAATGATGATCAGCACGGTCCTGGGTCGTCAGCTGCGGATAAGTGCTGGCCGCTGCCGTTTCGAGGCGCTCGCCCTGGCCGGTGGGATCGTGCTGCTCGGCGGCTCGCCGCCGCCCCCGCCGGTCCGGATCGCCACCTCGCAGCCGATCACCCCGGCCATCCAGCAAGCCAGCATGAACCCTGCCACCCCTGCCCACCCGGTCAGCCCGGCCCCGGCCTCGCCGCCCGTCCGACTGACCATCCCCCGGATCGGCGTCGACGCCCCCGTCAGCGCCACCGGCCTCAACCCGGACGGCACCGTCGAGGTGCCGCCGATGGACCACCCCGAGCAGGTCGGCTGGTACCGCGAGGGCCCGATGCCCGGTCAGACGGGCCCGGCCGTCCTGCTCGGCCACCTCGACACCCGCAAGGGCCCGGCCGTCTTCAACCGGCTGCCGACCCTGCGCCCCGGCGACCGCATCGACATCGCCCGCCAGGACGGCACCACCGTCTCGTACCGCGTCCGCGAACTCCGCCAGTACCCCAAGGCCGGCTTCCCGACCGACCTCGTCTACGGCAACACCGACACCCCGCAGCTCAGACTCATCACCTGCGGTGGCACCCTCGGCGGCAACGGCCACTACACCGACAACATCATCGTCCTGGCCGACCTCGCGTAGCACCAGGGGCGCGGGGAACTGCGCGAGGCCGGAAGGCGTCCATCCGATACGTCCCACCCACAGCCGGCTGCACCACCAGAAAGGCGCACCTCCGTGAGGCCCCACCGCAGGTACGCCCTCGCGCTCGCACTGCCGCTCCTCGCCGGGTGCGCCGGGGCCGGCGCCCTGCACGACGCCGGCCCCGCCCGCCCCCTCGCCGCCCGCCCGAGCCCCGAGCAGCTCTGGCCCGCCGTCCGGCCCGCCGCCGCGCCCTCGCCCGCCGTCTCCGGCCAGGTGCCCCCGCCGACGGCGCTGCCCGGCCTCACCGTGCCGGGCGGCGACATCCGTACGGTCGACGCCCGCACCGCCCTCGGCAAGGACCCCGCCCTCCAGAGCGACGAACTGACGGTCCTGGCCACGGGCTGCCAGGGCTGCCTGGTCCAGCCCGCCCTGTACCGGGACGTCACGGGCGACGGCCGCCCCGAGCTGCTCACCGCCGTCGTCACCACCGGCGACTCCTACCTGCACGTCTACCAGCTGCGGGACGGCAGGCTCTACCCCGTGCTGGCCCAGCGGGTCCAGCCCGGCTTCACCGCCGACACCGTCGGCCAGGACCTGCTCCTGCACGAGCCGGACGGCCCGACCGACACCACCTACCGGTGGAGCGGCACCCGCCTGCTCCGCACCGATCGCCGGATCGCCGGCGCCGGAACCGGCCCGCAGGACGGCGCCACCCTCTGTCCGGCGCCCACCGCCCGGCCGAAGGCACCGGAACCGCTGGTCTCGGCCGTCCCCTCCCCGGCCCCGATGAAGGCGAGCCTCCACCCATGACCGAGCCCCGCATCCTGCTGGTCGAGGACGACGAGGTGATTCGCGAGGCGACCAGGATGGCGCTGGAGCGGTACGGCTTCCCGGTCGAGACCGCCGCCGACGGGCTGGAGGGGCTGGAGGCGTTCCGGGCCCGGCGGCCCGACATCCTGCTGCTCGACGTGATGCTGCCGCTGCTCGACGGCGTCGGGCTCTGCCGGCGCATCCGCGAGGAGAGCCAGCTGCCGATCCTGATGATGTCCGCCCGCACCGAGGCGATCGACGTGGTCTCCGGCCTGGAGGCGGGCGCGGACGACTACATCACCAAGCCGTTCGAGAGCGCCGTCCTGGTGGCGCGGATCCGGACCGTGCTGCGCCGCACCAGCCGCGCCCCCGAACCGGCGGCCGAGCCGCAGCCGCAGGCGGCGGTGCGGGTGATCGAGGACCTGGAGGTGGACACCGACGCGCTCGAGGTGCGGGTCGCCGGGCGGCGGGTGCCGCTCACCCCGACCGAGCTGCGGCTGCTGCTCGAGTTCACGGCCGCGCCGGGCGTGGCGCTGGAGCGCCAGACCCTGCTCGAACGGGTCTGGGACTACTCCTGGGGCGCCGACAGCCGGGTGGTGGACGTCCATGTGCAGCGGCTGCGCGCCAAGATCGGGGCGGCCAGGATCGAGACCGTGCGGGGCTTCGGGTACAAGCTGCGGAGAACGGTGTGACCCTGCGCCGCCAGATCGCCGCGACCGTCGCGCTGGTCTCCTTCCTGGTGGCCGTCACCCTCGGCCTGCTGGTCCACCGCGCCTCGGTGAACCAGCACGTGGACCTGGCCCGCCGCTCGGCCATGACCGCCCTGGACTCCGCGCTGACCGGCTACGCCCGTGGCGGCGAGCTGGCCGACTGGGGAGCGGTGCCGGACGACCCGGCGCTGCCGCCGGAGCTCAGGCAGTTGGCCCGGCACGGACGGCACGGTTCGATGCTCGGGCCGGGCACGGTGATGTGGGCGGCGGCACCGATCGGCGACACGGTGGTCTCCGTCCGGCTGGACTACGGCCAGGACGCGAAGGCCATCGCCCAGCTGGACCGCACCATCCTGGTCTCGGCCGCGCTCGCGGTCGCCGTCACGGTGCTGGCCGGGGTGCTGGCCGCCGACCGGATCAGCAGCCGGCTGCGCACCGCCGCCCGCACCGCCCGCCGGATCGCCCAGGGCGACCTGGCCGCCCGGATCGGCCCGCTGGGGCGGCCCCGGGACGAAGTGGCGGAGCTCGCGGCGGCGGTGGACTCGATGTCGGCGGTGCTCAGCGCCAAGCTGGCCAGCGAGCAGCGGTTCACCGCCGACGTCGCGCACGAGCTGCGCACCCCGCTGACCGGGCTGCTGACGGCCGCCGAACTGCTGCCGCCGGGGCGTCCGACCGAGCTGGTGCGGGGCAGGGTCCGGGTGCTGTGCAGCCTGACCGAGGACCTGCTCGAGGTCTCCCGCCTGGACGCGGGGGCGGACCAGCCGGAGCTGGCCCCGGTGGCGCTCGGCCCGGTGGTGCGGCGGGCCGTCGCGGCGGCGCCGGGGGAGGCCGAGGTGACGGTCTCGCAGCACGTGACGGTCTCCACCGACGTACGGCGGCTCGACCGCATCCTGGCCAACCTGCTGGCCAACGCCCACCGGCACGGCCGGGCCCCGGTGCGGGTGGAGGTGACGGGTGCCACCGTCACCGTCCGCGACCACGGGCCCGGCTTCCCGGAGGCGATCCTGCGGGAGGGCCCGCAGCGCTTCCGCACCGGGGCCCGGGAGCGCGGCCACGGGCACGGTCTGGGTCTGACCATCGCCCGCGGTCACGCGGAGGCGCTCGGCATCACGCTGCGGCTCGGCAACGACCGGGGGGCCGTCGCCGAGCTGACGCTGCCGGTCGGTTGAGCGGTCAGTTGAGCTGGAAGGTGGCCTCGACCGGGTAGTGGTCGCTCGGGGCGTTGGTGTCCAGCTGGCCCTGGGTCCAGCCGGCCTGCGGGTCGAAGTCGATGTTGACGGTCGGCAGCGCGACCGGCACCGGGCGGCCCGGGGCGTTCAGGTAGCCGAGGTAGTCCAGGTCGTCGCGGTAGTCGACCGGGAAGGTCTCCACACCCGCCATGTACTGGCACCAGGAGGCGACCGAGCAGTCCATCGTGGTGCGGGTCTCGGCCGGGTTGGTGGCGGGGGTGCCGAGCACGCCGTTCACCGCCGCCTGCGAGTTGGCGTAGTCGCCGCGGGAGGCGCCGCCGTAGTACTCCACGTTGAGGTCGCCGCCGATCAGCACGGGGGCGGAGGAGCCGACGATGCCGTTGACCCAGTCCTTGATCTCGTTCAGCTGCCCGAGGCGGGTGGCCTGGGTGGTGTCGGTGGACTTGTCGGACTCGTCGGCCTGCAGGTGGGTGCCGACCACCCAGGTCTTCACGCCGCCCTTGTTGACCTGCACCAGCGCGGCGCCCTTGTCCGCGTGGTAGTCCCAGGTGCCGTAGGTCGAGTTGCTGAAGATGTGCGCGTACTGGGCGGCGATCGGGTACTTGGAGAGGATCATCGTGCCGCCGTTGATGACGAACGGCGAGCTGGAGCAGTTGCCGCTGATGCCGGTCCAGCCGCCGCCCGAGCAGGTGCCGCCGACGAGCGGGGTGCGGTACGGGTACAGGTCGGCCAGCTTGCTGTTGATGTCGCTGGTCGAGGAGTTGTTGAACAGCTCGTCCAGGATGACCACGTCCGCGCTGTGCTGACGGACGATCTGCTCGACGATCGGCGTACGCCGCGAGGCCTGCTCGTTCTGCGACCAGTCGACCACCGAGGTGCCGAGGTCCACGTTGAAGGCGAAGACCGAGAGGGTGTTGGGGGTGGCGGCGGCCTGGGCGGAGGCGGTCTGGAGCGTGCCGCCGAGGAGCAGGGCGGCGGCGAAGGCGGTGGCGGTACGGCGGGAAAGCACGGTGCGTTCTCCTGAGGGTGAGTCACTTGGCCCCGGACATGACAGCGGAGAGGCTAGCTACTCGTCGGTCTACTCGGCAGTACCGGCGGGATAACGGTTCATGTCGGAAAGATGGCCATACAACGCTGAGCCGAACGTGCCAGTGTTGGCTGGACAAGTCGGCCGCCTCACTGTGCGAGGTAGCCGCCGTCCACCGGCAGCACCGCGCCGGTGACGAAGCTCGCCTCCCGGGAGGCCAGGAAGAGGATCGCCGCCGCCACCTCGTCCGGATCGCCGAGGCGCCCCATCGGGTGGAGCTTCTCGATCGCGGCCAGGTACTCGGCCCCGCCCGGCTCCCCGGGGAGCCGGGCCACGCGCTCCGTCCTGATCGTGCCGGGCGCCACCGCGTTGACCCGAATGCCCCGGTCGGCCAGCTCCACGGCCAGGTGCTTGGTCAGCCCCGAGGCCACGAACTTGGCCGGCCCGTACACCGCCTGCCCCTTCTGCCCGGCCTCGCCCGAGATGGAGGAGACGCAGACGATCGAGCCGCCGCCGGCCGGCATCGCCTCGACGGCGTACTTGCAGGTCAGGAACATGCCGCGGCCGTCCACCGCCATCACCCGGTCGAAGTCCTCGGCCTCGGCCTGGTCAAGTTCCATCAGCGGGATCACCCCGGCATTGGCCACCGCGACGTCCAGGCGCCCGTGCGCCCCGGTCGCCGCGGCGACCATCCGCCGGACGTCCTCGGCGAGCGAGACGTCCCCCACCACCGTGGTCAGCCGCTCGCCGCCCAGCTCCGCCGCCAGCCGGTCCAGCCCAGGCCCGTCCACGTCCGAGGCCACCAGCCGCGCCCCCTCGGCGTGGAACCGGACGGCGGTGGCCCGCCCGATCCCGCTCGCGGCGCCGGTCACCAGGCAGACCTGGTCGGTGAGTGCTCCACGAGCGGGCATGACGGGCCTCCGGGCGTCGTACTGACGGTCCGTCAGCGTAACAAGAGCTGCCTGGCTCAGCTCAGCACGACGAGCTCCCGCGTCGCGCGGGTCATCGCGACATAGCGGTCCACCGCGCCCTCGACCCCCTCGCCGAAGGCCTCCGGGCGGACCAGCACGACCAGGTCGAACTCCAGGCCCTTCGCCAGCTCAGGGGTGAGCGAGCGCACCCGCGGCGTCGCCGCGAAGCCGGGCGCGCCGATCACACAGGCCGTGCCCTCGGCGTGGTCGGCCAGCCACCCGTCCAGTACGGCGTCCAGCTCGGCCACCACGCCGTGGCGGACGGGGATGCCGTTGCTGCGCACCGAGGTCGGCACGTTGGCGTCCGGCAGGGCGGCCCGGATGGCCGGCTCGGCCGCCGCCATCACCTCGGCCGGGGTGCGGTAGTTGATGCTCAGCGAGGCCACCGTCACCTGGTCGAGACCGACCCTGGCCAGCCGCTCCGTCCACGACTCGGTGAAGCCGTGCCGGGCCTGGGCGCGGTCGCCCACCACGGTGAAGCTGCGGGAGGGGCAGCGCTGCAGCAGCATCTTCCACTCGGCGTCGGTCAGCTCCTGCGCCTCGTCCACCACCACGTGTGCGAACGGGCCCGCCAGCTGGTCCGGATCGGCCGTGGGCAGGGCGGCCTCGTCCACCAGGACGCCCTTCAGGTCCTGCCCGCGCAGCATCTGCGCCACGCCGTCGCCGTCCAGGTCGGCCTCCAGCATGTGGTCGATGACCTGCTGCATGTGCTCCCGCTCGGCGGCCACCGCCGCCTGGCGGCGCCGCTCCCGCCGGTCCGCCTCCGGATCGCCGAGCCGCTGCCGGGCGGCGTCCAGCCAGGGCAGGTCGGCCACCGTCCACGGCTCGCCCTCGGCGCGGCGCAGCCTGGCGGCCTGGTCGGCGTCGAGCCAGGGCGCGCAGCGCCGCAGGTAGGCGGGCACCGACCAGAGGTCGGCGACCAGCTCGGTGGGCTCGAGCAGCGGCCAGGCCCGGTTGAGGGTGGTGACCAGCTCCTGGTCCTGCCGCAGCGAGCGCAGCAGCTGCTCGGGCGTGACGCTCTCGTCGTCCAGCTTCTCGGTGAAGATGGCCAGCAGCTCCTCCCAGATCTGCTCGCGGGCTTCGTTGTGCGGGGTGCCGGGCGCCGGGGCGTCGAAGGCGTCCGCCCAGTCCTCGGCGGTGAGCCGCAGGTCGGCCCAGTCGGTGGAGACGGTCAGCCCGCGCGTCGGCGGCTCCTCGTAGAGGCGTACGGCCCGGTCGACCGCCTTGACCAGATCACCGGTCGCCTTGAGCCGGGCCGCCTCCAAGTCCGGCTCCTCGACGGCCGTCGCCCCCTCGGCGACCAGGTCACGCACGGTGCAGGTCTGCACGCCGTCCTCGCCGAGGCTGGGCAGCACATCGGCCACGTACGCGAGGTAGGGCTGGTGCGGGCCGACGAACAGCACGCCGCCGCGCCGCTGCCCCAGGCGCGGGTCGGAGTGCAGCAGGTAGGCCGAGCGGTGCAGGGCGACCACGGTCTTGCCGGTGCCCGGGCCGCCGTCCACCACCAGCGCGCCGCGCGAACCGGCCCGGATGATGGCGTCCTGGTCGGCCTGGATGGTGGCGAGCACGTCGCGCATCTTCGCCGAACGCTCGCTGCCCAGGCTGGCGATGAAGGCCGACTGGTCGTCCAGGGCGGCGTGGCCGTCGAGGCCCTCGGCGGTGAAGACCTCGTCCCAGTAGTCGGTGATCCGGCCCAGCGTCCAGCGGTAGCGGCGCCGGCTGGCCAGGCCCATCGGGTTGGCGTGGGTGGCCGCGAAGAACGGCTCGGCGGCCGGGGTGCGCCAGTCGACCAGCAGCTGGCGCCCCTCGCTGTCGGTGAGCCCGAGCCGCCCGATGTACCGGGGCCCGCCCTCGCTGTCGACGACCCGGCCCAGGCACAGGTCCAGCCCGAACCGGCGCAGCGCCCGCAGCCGCCCGCTCAGCTGGTGCACCTCCAAGTCCCGCTCCAGCGCGGCCTGCCCGGAGCCGCCGGGCGCGCGGCGGACGACGGCGAGGCGGTCGGTGAGCTCGGTGACGGTCTGCTCCAGGCAGGCGGCGACGGCGGCGAAGTGCTGCTCGTCCTGGGCGATCAGCGCGGGGTCCGCCTTGGGGGCGAGGTGCTCGGGGAGAGCGAAGGCTTCGGTCCGGACAGAGTGGGGCAAATCCGTACGCACGAGTGGAGGACTCCCGATTCCGCAGGTTCTGGGGGTAGGCCGTCGATTCTGCGGTACGACGGGGGCCTTGCCGCAAGGCCCCCCTTGTGGTATAGATTAGTTGTGGCGAGAGGAGCGTTCTCCTCCCGCCCTTTTCTGTCTCCGCCCTGTCTCTGCGGCTATCTGAACTGCCGGAATGCCTCGCGGAGCCGTCTGGCGTCGTGCAGCCGCCGCTCGTAGCGCGCGCCGAGCGCGAGCAGCAGCAGGCCGGCCGCGGCCAGCGGTGCCCAGCGCGGCAGCAGCCCGAGCACCTGGACCACCGCCGGAGCCAGTTCGTGCAGCGCGGTCACCAGCAGCGCACCCCCGCCGAGCACCAGCGGCGCCTGCAGCCGTCGCCGGACCCCGAACGCGGTGGCCGCCAGCGCGGCCGTGCCGAGCAGCAGCGGGCGCAACCAGTGCCCGTCCGCCCAGAGCGCGAGCGTACTGGGCAGCAGCGCGAGCGCAAGCCCCGGCCCGTGGCCGGGCCAGGACCGGGCGGCCGGGTCGCGACGGTACCGGAGGTGACCGGCCGTCAGGGCGGCGACGGCGAGACCCGCGGTGTACGCCTCGGGGATGCCGACCTGCCGCAGCGTCAGCCAGACCCAGGAGGCGGCGACCAGCAGCCCGAGGCCCGTGACGGTGCCGGCCGTGCGGCGGTCGGGGCGGATCGCCAGCGCGAGTGCTGCGACGCCGGTGACGGCCAGTGCGAGGGCCAGGCGGCCGGGCTCCGGGGCGAGGGCGATCAGGGCCGCGGCGGTGAGCAGGCAGCCCGTGATCTCGGCGGCGGCGTACCTGAGCGCGGCCGCCGGCAGGGCGACGGCGAGGACGGCGAACGGCAGGTCGGCAGCCGGGAGCCCGGCGGTGTCGGCCACGGCGAGGGCCTCGGCGGCCAGGGCGAGGACGGTGGTGGCGGCCAGCGCGGTGCCGACCCGCCAGGTGAGCAGCGCGCCGAGCACCACACAGATGCCGAGGGCGGTGACGGTCGCTCCTCGGTCGGCCGAGGCCCAGACCAGTGCGACCGCGCTGGCCGACCCCAGCGCGGCCTTCGCCGCCGCGCTAGGGCCGTTCCGCCGCAGTACGGCGGCTCCCGTCGTCAGCAGCAGGAACAGCGCGGTGCTGACGGCTTGGTCGTACCGCTGCTGCCACACCACGGGCAACAGACCGAACAGAAGGGCACCGAGCACGGCGGCGGCGACGGCCGCCGGGCTGCTCCTGGCGGTAGCGCGGTCGGTGGCCGAGGCGGCGTGGACCGCGAGGGCCGCGGCGAGCAGGCCGAGACCGGTCACGTCCGCCGGGGCCACGTGCCAGGACAGGGTGGCGGGCCCCACGCCGAACCAGACCGCCACGGCCCGGCGCAGCGGCGCGGCCACGGCCGCCGCCAAGCCCGGGACGGCGGGCAGGGTGGCGGCGAGGAGTGCCGCCCAGGCGGTGTGCAGCAGGCCGGCGGCGACGGGGGCCGGCCGCGCGCCGCCCCGGCCCGGTACCGGCCGGAGGCCCGGTGCGGAGTGCGGAGGCCCGGCTTCGCCGGCTGTGCGCGGCGGTGTGGTTTCGCGGGCTGTGCGAGGCGGCGCGGCTTCTTCGGCTGCCTGGGGTGGTGTGGCTTCGCCGGGTGCGTGGTCGGCTTCGCTTGCCGCCTGGGTGGGCCCGGCTTCGCCGGCTGTGCGCGGCGGTGTGGTTTCGCGGGCTGTGCGAGGCGGCGCGGCTTCTTCGGCTGTGCGCGGCGGTGTGGCCTTGGCGACCGTCTGGGGTAGCTCGGCCGCGCCGGGTACGCGGCCGGTCTCGTTCGCCGTCTGGGCGGGGTCGGCTGCATGTGGCGGTGTGGCTTCGTCGGCTGCCCGGGGTGGTGCGGCCTTGGCGCCGTCGGCAGGCCGGGGCTCGGCTGCCGGGGCGCGGCGGGCGCCGTTCCGCCGGTGCAGGGCGATGGCGGTGGCGAGCAGTACGGCGGCCGAAAGCCCGTAGCCGACCGCCGCCCAGCTCGACGGCAGCAGCTGACGGAGGGTCGCCCCGGCGGCTGCCACCAGGGCTGCCCCCAGGGCGTACGCCGCGAGGCCGTACCGGCGGGCGACGGCCAGTGCGAGCCCGGCGAGCAGGCCGAGCGGCGCCCAGGCCCAGGCCGCCTCGCCCAGGCTGTCGGCCCACGCCGCACCGACGGCGGCGAGCAGCCCGCCCGCCAGCGCCCAGCCGGTCGCCACCACCACCCCCACCCGCCACAGCGGCCTCGGCACGACGGCGTTGCGCTCGGCCGCCCACAGCAGCGCGAGGTCCACCGCCGTAGCGGCGACCGCCGCCGTGGCGTACCCCTGCACCTGCCCGCCGCCCGCCGCCAGGAGCAGCAACGGCACCGGCAGCCGCAGCAGCGCGAAGCCCACCGCGAGCGCGAACCGCAGCCGCAGCGTCAGCCCGTACGCCAGCGCGGCGACCCCGAGGAACCCGAGCGCCACCGCCCAGTACCGGATCTCGTCCGCCTCGCTACCGGTGCCCGGCCGAGCCGCCAGGAAGTCCAGCAGCCCCAGCCCGAGGCCGATCCCGCCCGCCGCCTCCGCCGTGGCGCTCAGGCCGCCCCGCCGCAGCACCGGCGGCAGCGCCAGCGCACCGGCCGTCAACGTGAGCAGCACGGCGGTGCGGCCACCCGGCCCGAGCGAGCCCCAGTTGACGACGGCGAACAGCAACGCGGCCACACTGACCAGCAGTCCGCCCAGCACCAGCAGCACCGTCTGCACCGACCGCCGCGAAACCTCCGGAGCCTTCACCGCCGCCGGCAGCCCCCGCCGCGCGCGCAACCGCCCCAGCAATGCCTCCCGTTGACGCAGCAGTTCGGCCCGCTGCTGCTCCACGCCCCACAGCGCCACCGACACCTCCCAGAGCGCGGCGGCATCCGGCCCGCTGAGCGGCAGGCGGCAGTGCGGACAGGCCTCGCTCGGCCCGGGGGCCAGCGGCAGACCACAGTCAGGGCAGACGATCCGATTCACATCCGAGAGTCTCGGGCCACGGCCGGCGTCTGTACATGAGTACGGATACTCAGAAGCCGTCCGGCAGACAGGACGCTACTGTCGTTCCGTGACCGACACGGGCGAAGCGTGGATCGACAGTGCGAGCAACCTCCTGGTCGTGCCTACCGGGCTGCGGGACGACGACCTGACCAGAGACTTCTTCGGACGCACCCTCACACCGGAGGACCTCGCCTCCGGTGCGGCTGACCTGACGGGCAAGACCGTCTACCTGTGCGGTGACCTGTCCGAGCTCGACGGCCGCCACCTGCACGCCGCCGCCCGGGTGTTCGTCGTCCGGGAGCTGTCGCACGGTCACGACGACCTCCCCTGGGCCGTGGTCGACCTCGGCCGGGTCCCCGTCTCCGTCCACGGTGTCGGTGTCTACTACCGCCGCTTCTTCGAGCCCGACGCCGACCATTTCGGACGGATCAGCGCGGAGCACACCTTCCAGTCCCTGACCGAGTCCACCAAGCCCGGCAGCGCCCACCGCAGCGGCATCTACCTGACGCCCGTCACGCAGGACGGCGACGAACTGCACTTCCGCCTGCTCCGCTGCTCCACGAACCTCTCCGGCCCGACCGAGAACTTCGGCCCGACCGACACCCAGATCGTCGAGGCCCTGAACGGCGAGGCCGCCACGGTCTTCGGAGGCCACGCACCGCTCAACCACGTCCTGGCGCAGATCTACCACAACACCCGGGCCACGACCGAGCGCAAGCAGTCCAAGGCCAAGATCTCCTCCCACGCCGACAAGACCAAGGACATGCCGGTCAACGGCACCATGGCGTTCTGCACCTTCTACGACGGGCTCGACCGGCTCCGGCCGCTGGCCGCCGACGCCTTCGACCACGGGGTGAAGACCACCAGCGGGCTGACCCGGCTCCAGTTCCGCCGCAAGGAGTCCGCCGGAGCCGAACTCCCCGAGCAGTTCAGCCTGACGCTCTACCCCGGCTCCGTCTTCTTCATGCCGCTCTCCACCAACCGCCACTACACGCACGAGATCCGGCCCGCCGCACTGGACGCCGAGCTGCTCCCGACCCGCCTGGGGTACGTGGTCCGCTGCTCGAACGCCGAGGCCGTCCACAAGGACGGCGGCACCTTCCTCAAGCTCGCCGAAGGCCTGGTGCGGCTCGAGCCGCCCACCGACGCCGGCCGGGACAGGCTGCGCAGTCTGTACGCCGAGGAGAACAGGAGCTCCTCCTTCGTCGACTACGGCGACGAATTCCTCTTCAGCATGAACGAGGGGGACTACCGTGCTCCGCGGCTCTGACCTCGCCGACGAGATCCTGGTCCACACCCTGCCCGCCGGCGACAACCTCTTCGCGGAGCTGTCGGCCTCGGCCCTCCTGGAAGACCTCGGCAAGGGCCGGCGCGGCGCCACCCTGACCAGGGTCGACGCCACGGGCGCCGTACCGCTGGTGCGCACCACCACGCGCTACGCCACCCCGGGCCAGCGCTTCCGCCCTCTCCACGTACGGCTGGCCCAGCAGATCCAGGCCGCCGCCGGCCTCCCCATCGCCTTCAACAACGCCCTCATCGAGCACTACACCAACGCCTACCGCACCATGGGCGCCCACTCCGACCAGGCCCTCGACCTGGCCGAGGATTCGTTCATCGCCGTCTTCTCCTGCTACGAGCACCCCGAAGCCGGCCCGTCCCGGAAGCTGGTCTTCGAACCGAAGGCGCCTGGCGGCGAGCCCTTCGAGCTCCCCCTCACCCACCACGGCATCGTCGCCTTCTCCGTCGCCTCGAACCGGCATCTCAAGCACCGCATCCTCCTCGACACACCGGCCCAGGCCCCCGAAAACCCCTGGCTCGGCCTCACTTTCCGTACCTCGAAAACCCTCCTCCACTTCCACGACGGCCACCCACACCTCCCGACCGGCGCCCGCCTCACCCCGGCCGACGACGCCCAGACCCGCGAGTTCTACCAACTCCGCCGCCGAGAGAACACCGAAACAGACTTCACCTACCCCGAGTTGACCTGCACGATCAGCGAGAGCGACCTGCTGCCGCCGGTCTGACAAGGTACGGCGTGGACGCAGTGGGAATCTGTTGTCTGTGCTACGGCCTGAAGGGGGCCAAGCGCGCCTGGGTTGGGCCCCCATCCCCTCGGAGGTGGTGATCCACGTGACGGTCACGTCGAGTGGAAGCCATGCATGCGGGCGCTGCTCCACCGGCGAGAGGAGCTCGAAGCCCTGCCGCAGCGGCCGGCGCAGTGGGTCCTGAAGGACTCCGACGAAACGTATGCCACGGCTTGGCAGGCCCGGGACACCGCCGGGCGTCGGTGGCTTCTCCTGGAGAGTGGTATCAGGCTGACAGGCAAGCCCGGACCTGCTCTCCATGCCCGGGCCGAGGTCCCGGAGGACCTGGCCGCCCGGCTCAGGGGCGGCCACTCGTAGCTGATCGGCCCCTCGCTTGGGCATCGTGCTGCCTTCGGCAGGGGTGGAGCGGGCTGGCACTCCCCCCCCCGAGAGCAGGACGGGTTTGCCCCAGCCGTGGCGATGCCAGCGGCTGGACACACCCGACCTGGGGTGAGCGGGGCCGAACAGACCGGGGGCATGCCCTTCCAAAGGCTATCGACGTTGCAGTACGGCGAAGCGTTTGGTCTCGAAGCCCCCTTACGTTCTCAGTGCGCCCCGGCCAGGACTTCCAGGAGGCGGGTGAGGGAGGTGCCGAGGCCCCAGCGGGTGGAGAGGTCCTCGAGGGTCATGGGGTCGAGGGGCTCGGCGGGGAGGGTGGGGTCGAAGGTGGGGAGGGGGACGTCGGTGGCGACGCGGACGACGGTGGGGGCTACGTCGAGATAGGGGGAGGCTTCGAGGAGGTTCTTGCGGCGGGCGGGGGTGAGCTTGGAGAGGGGGTCGGCGGCGGCGGTGCGGACGCCGGGGAGGTCGCCGTAGGTCTGGATGAGTTGGGCGGCGGTCTTCTCGCCGATGCCCTTGACGCCGGGGAGGCCGTCGCTCGGGTCGCCGCGCAGGGCGGCGAGGTCGGCGTAGGAGGCGCCGTCGACGCCGTACTTCTCGAGCAGGAGGGCGTTGTCGGTGACCTGGGGGTGGCCGACTCCCTTGAGGGGGTAGAGGACCGTCACCTGGCGGGCGTCGTCGACGAGTTGGTAGAGGTCGCGGTCGCCGGTGACGATCTGGACCGGGCCGGTGGCCTTCGCCGTCAGGGTGCCGATCACGTCGTCCGCCTCGTAGCCCGGCACGCCGACCCGGGCGATGCCGAGGGCGTCGAGCACCTGCTCGATCACCGGCACCTGGGGAGCGAGCGTGTCGGGGATCTCCTCCTCGCCCTCGGTGGCGGCCTCGGCGACGCGGTGGGTCTTGTAGGTGGGGATGAGGTCGACCCGCCACTGCGGCCGCCAGTCGGCGTCCATGCAGGCCACCAGCTGGTCGGGGCGGTGGTCCTGGACCAGGCGGGAGATGAAGTCCAGCAGCCCCCGGACGGCGTTCACCGGCTGCCCGTCGGGGGCCCGCAGGGACTCCGGCACGCCGAAGTACGCCCGGAAGTAGAGACTGGCGGAGTCGAGGAGCATCAGTCGCGGAGCGGTCACAGCACAGATCATGCCGCACCCCGCCGACACCGGGGCACTAACGGCGCGTCAGACAGAACGGATGCCCCGCCGGGTCGAGCAGCACCCGCCACCGGTCACCGCCCGGCTGGGCCGGCGGCCTGGTCGCACCGAGCGCCAGCAGCCGGGCCTCGGCCGTGTCGAGGTCGGCCACCGCGAAGTCGAGGTGGATCTGCTGCGGCACGGTCTGGCCCGGCCAGTCGGGCGGCCGGTAGCCGGTGACCCGCTGGAAGCCGAGGAAGAGCCCGTCCCCGTCCCGCAGCCCGGCGAACTCCGCGGTGGAGCCGGGCGCCGGCTCGAGCCCGGTGGCCTGCTGGTAGAAGGCGGCCAGTGCTTCGGGGTCGGCGCAGTCGAGCGTGATCGCCGTCAGGGCCATCCGTATCGGGTCACCGACCTCAGCGATGTGATGATCCGTCATATGCGGTATCCGACCACACGGCAGGCCGGGAGGGCGAGCGAGTTCAGTGCTCGTGCGGGCCGGCGCGGTGGACCGGGCCGTGGGAGTCGGCGCAGTGCTCGGGGGAAGGGGCGCCGGCGGGGGTGATCTGGAGCAGGTGCTGGTCCTCGTCCTCGCCGACGTGGTCGACCTGGAGGGTGGCGTGGGTGATGCGGTAGTCCGTGGCGAGCTGCCGCTGGAGGTCGCGGCGGACTGCGTGGCAGTCGCCGCCGGGGGCGACCAGGATGTGGGCGGAGAGGGCCGGCTGGCCGGAGGTGATCTCCCAGACGTGCAGGTCGTGGATCTCCACCACCTCCGGGGCGGCGACCAGTCGGTCGGCCAGCGCGTCCGGGTCGATCCCGGCCGGGGCGGCCTCCAGGAAGATCCGGCCCGAGTCGCGGACCAGGCCGATCCCGGCCTTGAGCATCAGCGCGACCACGATCAGCGAGGCGATCGAGTCGGCGCGGACGAAGCCGGTGGTGAGCACGATCAGACCGGCCACGGCGGTGGCGATGAAGGCGTAGAGGTCGGTCAGCACGTGCTGGAAGGCGCCCTCGACGTTGAGCGAACTGCGGTTGGCCTTCGACATGCACCAGGTCGCCGCGACGTTGACCACGATGCCGACCAGTGCGGTGACCAGCACCAGCGAGCCCTCGACCTCGGGCGGGTCGAGCAGCCGGGTGATCGCCTCGTAGCCGAGCCAGGCCGAGAGGACGAGCAGGGTGACCCCGTTCGCCTGGGCGGAGAGGATCTCGGCCCGCTTGAGCCCGTAGGTGTAGCCGCCCCGGGCCGGGCGGGCCGAGAGCCGCATGGCGACCAGCGCGAGCACGATCGAGGCGGCGTCGGTGAGCATGTGCGCCGCGTCGGAGATCAGGGCCAGCGAGCGGGCGGCGAAGCCGACCACCACCTCGCCGGCCATGAAGACCACGATCAGCGCGAGCGCGCTGGTCAGCCAGCGGCGGTCCGCGTCGGCGGCGACCCCGTGCGAGTGGCCGCCGTGGCCGCCACCGTGCGAGTGGCCGTGACCGGAGTGGTCCGCGTGGTCCGAGTGGTCCGCGTGGTCGTCGGTGTGGTCGTGCTGGTGGTCGGACATCGCCGTCCTCTCTCGGTGCCGGGCGGTGCTCGGGGGCGGGTCAGCCGCCGTAGGGCAGCCGCTCCGCACCCGAAGTGAACCCCAATTCGGACGAAGATCCAAAGGCTGCACTGGTGACCGTTGTCGTTGCAGATACGGCTCCTCGGGCCGCCCGAACCAGGGCCCGCATGACCCGCAGGTCAGCGCCCTGCTCGGGGTGCCACTGGACGCCCAGGGTGAAGCCCTCGGCGGCTTCGACCGCCTCGACGGTGCCGTCCTCGGCGAGCGCGCTGACGGTCAGTCCGGTGCCGAGCCGTTCGACCGCCTGGTGGTGGAAGGTCGGCACGGTGACCGACTCCTCCGGCAGCAGCTCGGCCAGCAGCGAGCCGGGCACCGGCCGGACGGGGTGGCGCCCGTACCCCTCGCGGCTGCCCAGGTGCGGCTCGGCGGCGTGCAGGTGCTGCACCAGCGTGCCGCCGCGCACCACGTTGAGCAGCTGCATGCCCCGGCAGATGCCGAGCAGCGGCAGGCCGGCGGCCAGCGCGGCGCGCAGCAGGGCGGTCTCCCAGAGGTCCCGCTCGGGGGCGTTGGCCACCGTCTTCGGGTGCGCCTGGGCGCCGTAGAGGGCGGGGTTGACGTCGGGCCCGCCGGCGATCACCAGTCCGTCCAGCCGGGCCACCGCCTCGGGGGCGTACGCCGGAGCATCCGGCGGCAGCAGCATCGCGACGCCGCCGGCGGCCTGCACCTGCCGGGGGTAGCGCTCGTGGAGGAGGACGGCGCGCTGTGCGGACCAGTGGTCCCACACCGCGGCGGTGAGATGCGTGCTGATGCCGATCACGGGTCTGGTCGTCATGCCCGGATTCTCCCAATCCGTGGGCCCGTGCGCCGTGATTGTGGGCCGTTTGCGAAACTCCGCGCGCCCCTTCACCAGGTCGGGCGCCCCCGGGGGTACGGTCGGCTCCCCAGAACCTCACGGAGGGAGCGGTGGTGGCACGGCACCCTAGCGGTCCGGTGGCGGTGGTGACGGGCGCCGGCGGCGGGCTCGGCCTGGCGGTCGCCCGGCGGCTCGCGGCGGACGGTGCCCGGGTGGTCTGCGCCGAGCTGGACGAGACGGCGGGGCGCGCGGCGGCCCGTACGGTGGGCGGACTGTTCGTGCACACCGACCCGCGGGACGCCGACATGGTCGAGGCGCTCTACGACGAGGCGTACGAGACCTGCGGGGGCGTGGACCTGGCCTTCCACCCGGCGCACGCCGCGATCGGCTCCCGTGCGGTGCTGCCGTACCTGCGCCGCCACGGGCACGGGGTGATCGTCAATGGCACCGAGGAGCCGGGCGCCCGGGAGCTCTCCGGCGAGCTGGCGCGGCGGTACGCCCGGGAGGGCATTCGGGTGTACGGGCTGCGGGTCGGCGTGTCGGGGGAGGCGGGAGTGGCGCTCGCGGTGGCGGCGGTCGCCTTCCTGGCGGGGGAGGGGGCGGGGTTCCTGACGGCCACCGAGTTCGTGGTGGACGACACCCTCGGCAAGATCATCGCGGCACCGCTCTGACCTGCGATTCCGTGGTTCTCACCGGAATCTCATCGGAAAAAGGGCGAATCGGGCGGTGTGCTGATATCGCGTTTATCCAGATGCGTTTACATTCTCTGGCGTGAGCGAGCAGATTCCCGCCGGGTGGTACCCGGATCCGCAGGACACCGTCAGCAGCCCCCGCCCCGAGCGCTGGTGGGACGGGTCGGGGTGGACGGCCACCACCCGGCCCGGGCCGAGCATCGCCCTGGAGGGCGAGGTGATCGACAGCGGACCGACCGTCCGCTACCCCGAGCTGTCCGAGGCGCTCCTGGTGGACGCCACGCCCAAGCGCCGGAGCAGGCTCTCCAAGCCGGTGACCGTCGCCGCGAGCGTCGCGGCGCTGGCCGGCCTGCTGGTCGGCTCGGGCATCACGTACCTGGTGATGGACGGCGGCTCGGGGGGCAAGGCCGCCGCCCGGCAGGCCGGCCGCTCGCACTACGGTGGCGGGAACGGCGGCAACGGCTCCGGCGGGAACGGCTTCGGGGGCAACGGGTTCGGCGGGAACGGGTTCGGGGGCAACGGCTTCGGCGGTAACGGCGGCTCCGGCAACGGTGGCGGCGGGAACGGTGGCAGCGGGAGCGACGGCCTCGGCGGTTTCGGCCACGGTGGCGGGAACGGCGGTGGCAACGGCTCGGGTGGCGGCAACGGCTCCGGCCGGACCCCGGGCGGTGGCGGGAACGGCGGTAACGGCGGGTCCGGCAAGGGCGGCAGCCCCGCGACCGTGGCCGTCGACGCGATCAACGGCCTCAGCATCCCCATCCCGTCCGGCTGGGACGGCGGCACCACCGCCACCGGCTTCGCCGCGCTGAGCGTGGGCAAGTACGCCTGCCCGGGCGTCGGCAGCGGCGACTGCTCGCTGGGCGGCGTCAACACCTCCGTCATCAAGGGCGGCGACGCCAAGCAGGCCGCCCTGCAGGACATCGCGGCGGCCGCGAAGGACTCCTACGGCGCGATCAAGGGCCACCAGGAACTGAAGTCCGAGGCGGTCAAGGTCGACGGCCGCGACGGCTACCTGGTCCGCTGGAAGGTCGACGCCCCGCAGGGCAACAACGGCTACGTGCAGACCGTGGTCTTCCCCAGCACCAAGGACGGTGCGCTGATCTCCGTCCACCTCGGTTTCGACATCGACCCGAAGGCCCCCGGGCTCGATCAGATGGACACCATCGTCAAGAGCATCACCGACTACTCCGGCGGCCCGCTCGGCGGTACCGACGGCACGACCAAGACCTGACGGCCGACGCGCGGCCAGGGGCCCCGGCGGGAGCACCTCCCGCCGGGGCCCCTGGCCGTCCTGAGGCCCGCCGGTCCGACGACCCGCCGACCCGCCGACCCGTCAGAGGAAGGTCTTGCCCTCGCCCCGGTAGGTCGGCACCGTCGCCACCACCTGGTCGCCCTCGATCAGGTGCAACTCGGCGAAGCGCTCGCACAGTTCGCCGGCCTTGGCGTGCCGGAACCAGACCCGGTCGCCGATCAGCAGATCGTCCGCGGCCGAGCCGAGCAGCGGCGTCTGCACCTCGCCGGCCCCCTCCTGGGGGTCGTAGCGCAGGCCCTCGGGCAGGTACGGCACGGGCGAGCGGTCCGGGCCCGCCGCGCCGGAGGCGGGGTAGCCGCCGCCGAGCACCGTGACCACGCCGAGCCCGGGCCGCCGGACCACCGGCTGGGCGAACAGCGCCGCCGGACGGCCCTGGAACGAGCGGTAGTTGTCGAACAACCGGGGCACGTACAGGCCGGACCCGGCGGCCACCTCGGTGACGGCCTGCTCGGCGACGGTGCTCTCCACGCTGCCGGTGCCGCCGCCGTTGACGAACTCCAGGTCGGCCACCTGCCGCACCCGCCGCACCACGGCCGAGCGCCGCTCGGCCAGCTCGGCCCGCGCCTTGGCCTGCATCAGCTGGATCACCCGCGAGCGCACCGGCCGGCCCGCCAACTGGTCGCCGACCCCGGCCACGTGCCCCTCGTACGCCATCAGCCCGACCACCCGGAAGCCCGGGCGGCGCTGCACCAGCCCGGCCAGGGCCGCCAAGTCCTCCGGCGAGCGCAGCGGCGAGCGGCGGGCGCCGATCCGGACCCGGCCACCGAGCAGGTGCAGCGCGGTGTCCAGCTCCAGGCAGACCCGGACCTCCTCGCCGCCGCCGCGCGCCGCGTCGATCAGCTCCAACTGCTTGGCGTCGTCCACCAGCACGGTGACCCGCTCGGCCAGCTTGGGGTCGGCCGTCAGCTCGGCGAATCCCGTCCGGTCGGCGGAGGGGTAGGCGAGCAGCACGTCCTCGAAGCCCTCGCGGGCCAGCCAGAGCGACTCGGCGAGGGTGAAGCTCATGATCCCGGCGAAGCCGTCCGTCGCGAGCACCCGCTCGAGCAGGGCACGGCAGCGGACGGACTTGCTGGCGACCCGGACGGGCTTGCCCGCCGCGCGGCGGACCAGATCCGCGGCGTTGGCGTCGAACGCCGCCAGGTCGACGATCGCCAGCGGGGCGTCGAGGTGTGCGGTGGCCCGGTCGTAGCGGGCCCGGTCGGAGGCAGTCGGCTTCGCCATGCGCGCAGACTGTCACACGGTACGTACCCATGGGTAGGGTCTGGCTCTGCGTCACCGCAGATTGGCATAGGCTCGCCGGGTGGACCGCAAGAACATCCCGAACCCCGGATTCGCCGACGACGACGGCACCGCCGACCCCCGGCTCGCCGCGGCCCTCGCGGCCTGGTCCGTCGACCGCTCGGCGGAGACCGAGCGCGAGCTGCTCGCGGCACTGACGCCCAGCCGTCTGATGGTCCCGATCGTGGCCCTGCTCGGCGAGGTGGAGGTCGACGCCAACGGCCTCAAGCACGAGAAGACCAGCGACATGGCCGTCCCGGTCATCGAGGCCCCGGACGGCCGCCGCGCCCTCCCCGCCTTCACCTCGCTGGAGACCCTCGCCCGCTGGCGGGCCGATGCCCGCCCGGCCCCGGCGGCCGCCCCGCAGGCCGCGGTCACCGCCTACTCCGAGCGGGCCGGCTCCCTCCTGATCGACCCGGCCGGGCCGGTCACCTACGAGCTGACCGGCGCCCCGATGCGGGCCGTCGCGGAGAACCGCCCCTACCTCCCGCCGCTGCAGGACCCGGAGGTGGAGGCCGCCGTGCTCGCCCTGCTCGCCGCCGAGCCCGCCGTCCGCCGCGCCGAGCTGCGCCCGGCCGCCGAGACCGACGCCGTGCTCGCCCTGGCCCTCGCCGACGGCCTCCCCGAGGAGGAGATCCGCGCCCTGGCCGGCCGCCTGGCCGCCGCCGTCGCCGCCGACCCGGTGCTGCGGGTGCGCCTCACCAAGGGCCTGGACCTGGCCCTGCTGCCGAACTAGGCGATCCGGCCGATCCGGCCGAGTCAGCGCACGACGAAGACAGGACGCCGCCCCGGGCCCAGCCCGGGGCGGCGTCCTCTTTTCCGTTCCGGTGCTCAGGCCTCGGCGACGAGGCGGAGCAGGTCGCGCAGGGTCTCGCGCTGGGGGGTGGTGAGGGGGGCCAGGGGAGCGGTGGCGAACGGGGTTCTGGTCCGCAGGTCGGCCGCGACGGCGATGCCCTCGGGCGTGGCGGCGACCAGCTTGACCCGGCGGTCGGCCGGGTCGGGGTGGCGCTCGACCAGGCCGCGGTCGGCCAGGCGGTCCACGATCGCGGTCACGTTGGAGGGCTCGGCGTGCAGGTGCTCGGCGATCCGGCGCATCGGCACCGGGCTCTGCGCGGCGAGCAGCGCCTTGGCCTGCAGGGCGGTGAGCTCGTGCACGGCGGCGGCGGCCTCGGACTCGCGCGCGTAGCGGCGGCTGATCGCCGCGAAGAGCCCGCCGATCTCGGAGGTCAGGGAGTCCGGTGGAGTGGTCACGGGCCCAAGTCTACCGATGTGCTTGACAGGGTGAAATATCTGCCCCCATAGTTATGAATGAAGGTAGTCATGATTCATAAGTAAAGGGGCTCGGCCATGAGCACGAAGACCGTTCTGATCACCGGCACCTCCTCCGGCATCGGCCTCGCCACGGCCGTGGCGGCCGCGCGTGGCGGCTGGCGGGTGCTGGCCACCATGCGCGACACCGCGAAGGCCGGGGCGCTGCGGGCGGCGGCCGAGCAGGCGGGCGTCGAGCTGGAGGTCCGCGAGCTGGACGTGACCGACCCGGCCTCCGTCGCGGCCTGCTTCGCGGGGATCGACCGGCTGGACGCGGTGGTCAACAACGCCGGCGCCGGCCACCTGGGCACGCTGGAGCAGGAGAGCGTGGACGAGGTCCGCGGTGTGATGGAGGTCAACTTCTACGGCGTGCTGCACGTCACCAAGGCCGCGCTGCCGCTGCTGCGGGCGAGCGGCGGCCGGGTGCTGACGGTGACCAGCGTCGGCGGGGTGGTGGGGCAGCCGTTCAACGAGGCGTACTGCGCGGCCAAGTTCGCGGCCGAGGGGTACCTGGAGTCGCTCGCGCCGGTGGCCGCCTCGGTGGGCGTGGCGGTCGGCGTGGTGGAGCCGGGCGCGGTGGCGAGCGAGTTCGTCAGCAACGTCGGCGTGGCCGAGGACGCGGTGGCCGAGGCCGGCCCGTACGGCAAGGCGCTGGAGGCCTACCTGGCGCGGACCCGCACCGCCTTCGCCGGGGCGCAGAAGTCGGAGGAGGTCGGCGAGCAGATCGCGCAGCTGCTCGACGCGGCCGAGCTCCCGTTCCGGGTGCAGACCTCGGACGTGGCCCGGGCCTTCACCGCGCTCAAGCTCGCGGACGCGGACGGCTCGGCGGTGCAGAAGCTGACCGGCAGCTGGGTGGCCCAGTAAAAGGAGAGGGGTGGGGGGGGGGGGGGGGGCGCCCCCCCCCCCCCCCGGGGCGGGGGGGGGGGGGGGGGGGCGGGGGGCGAAGTGGCGGGGGGCCCCCCCC
>NZ_JBEOWY010000079.1:0-23051 GCF_040296285.1 Kitasatospora sp. NPDC002227 | reverse complement strand
CAAGGAGACCCTCCTCGGCCTCGGCATGGACGAGGTCGCCTCCGCCGGATACTGCTTCCAGGTCGACCTCGCCTGGCGCACCGTCAAGGCCGGCTTCAAGGTCGTCGAGGTGCCCATCACCTTCATCGAGCGCGAGTTCGGCGCCTCCAAGATGAGCCGCAACATCCTCATCGAGGCCCTCTTCCGCGTCACCGGCTGGGGCATCACCAGCCGCGTCCAGAAGCTCACCGGCAAGAAGTAACCCCCACAGGCGTGCCACGGCCGGGTGACGAGTACGACTCACCCGGCTGGGCGCGCCTGCACGGCATTACGGCGGTGCTGCTCCCAAGCTGGTCGTGACCAGGCCCGAAGCGGGCCCGCCGCGCCGACCAGGGAGCCACCGTGACACCGCCCTCGCCCGACGACCACGCCGCCGGAGCGGGCCCGGTGCCCGCGCCGCTGCGGGTCGAGGTGTTCACCGGCCCCGAGACGGCCTTCTTCGCGACCTCCAGCCTGATCATGGGGGAGCGCACCGCGATCCTGGTCGACGCCCAGCTCACCCGCAGCGCCGGGCGCGAGCTCGCCGAGTGGATCGCCGGCAAGGGCCGGGCCCTGCTGGCCATCGTGATCACCCACCAGCACCCGGACCACTACTTCGGCGCCGAGGAGGTGCTGCGGCTCTTCCCCAAGGCCCAGCTGCTCGCCGCCCCGCCCGTGGTCGCCGGGATCGCCGCCACGGCCGCGCCCAAGGTCGCCCAGTGGAAGCCGGTGTACGGGGACGACATCTGTGACCAGCCGCTGCTGCCCGCTCCGCTGCTGCCGCAGCCGCTGATGATCGACCAGCAGCTGATCCGGGTGCTCCAGCTGGGCCAGGCGGACTGCGCGGGCTCCACCTTGGTGCACATCCCCAGTGCCCGAACGGTCGTCGCGGGCGACTTCGCGTACTACGGCACCCATGTCTGGACGGCCGACACCACTCCGGCCGAGCGGCTGGAATGGCGCCGCAACCTGGCCCGGATCGCCGACCTCGGCGCCGAGCAGGTGATCGCCGGCCACCGGGCGCCCGGCGCGGACGACGACGCCGCCGGCGTGCTCGGCTTCACCGACGCCTACCTGCGCGACTTCGACCACGCGCTCGCGGAGCACCCGGACGACACCGAGGCCCTGGTCGCCGCCGTCAACGAGCGGTGGGGCGGCCTGACCCTGCCCGCCATCCTGGAGCTCGGCGCGGCGGCCAACACGGCCCGGGCGGCGCAGGCCGCGCCGCACGAGGTGGAGCGGCGGGCCGAGCCGCCGGAGGACAACGGGATCGTGGACGCGGAGATCGTCGAGGACCCGTGAGGCGCGGCCGGGCCGGACCATACTGACGGTATGACCGGTTACGACGCGATGGTGCTGGCGGGGGGCGGGGCCCGCAGGCTCGGCGGGGCGGACAAGCCCGGCCTCGAGGTCGGCGGGCGGCGGCTGCTCGACCGGGTGCTCGACGCCTGTGCGCAGGCCGGGCGGACGGTGGTGGTCGGTCCGCAGCGGCCGACCGACCGGGCGGGGGTGCGGTGGGCCCGCGAGGAGCCGCCCGGGGGCGGGCCGGTCGCGGCCGTCGCGGCCGGGCTCGCGCAGGTGACGGCCGAGCGGGTGCTGCTGCTCGCGGCCGACCTGCCCTTCCTCGACCTGCCGACCGTCGGGCGGCTGCTCACCGCGCTGGACGTGGAGGAGGCCGAGGCCGCGATCCTGGTCGACGCGGCCGGGCGGGACCAGCCGCTCGCCGGGGCCTACCGGACGGCCGCGCTGCGGACCGCCCTCGCCCCGCTCGGGCCGCCGGCCGGCCTGCCGCTGCGGCGGCTCACCGCCGGGCTGCGGACGGCCCGGCTCGCCGACCCGGCGGGGGTGGCGTACGACTGCGACACCTGGGAGGAACTGGCGCAGGCCCGGGAGCGGAGCCGGGCGGAGGCCGCCCGGGAGCCCTGATCACGGCCCGTCAGCAGCGGGCGTGAGCGAAACGACGCGCGATGGTCACTCCGCAAGCGGTGCGCGGGCCGCCGGATCAGGCAGCATGGGGCCATGGAGCGCACGCTGGATGACTGGATCACCGAGGTCAGCACCGAACTCGGCATCGACCTCGACGTCGACGTGCGGGGTCTGCTCGACCTCGCCCGGGTGGTGGCGCACGGAGTGGACCGCCCGGCCGCGCCCCTGACGACCTTCCTGATCGGCTACGCCGCAGCTCAGGACGGGGGCGGCGCCGAAGCCGTGGCCGCCGCGAGCGCGCGCGCCGCCGCGCTCGCCGACCGCTGGGCCGCGGCCGCCGGAGCGGGCCCCGCCGAGGGCCGGGCGTGAGCGTCCTGACGACGGGGGCAGAGCCGACCACGAGAACGGCGACCGAGGTGACGGAGTCCGATCCGGCCGGCCGAGCGGCCGCCGACGGCGCGGAGCAGCCGGCGGAGCCGGACCTCCTGGACGGGCTGGAGTGGGTCGCGGCCGCGGGCGGGTCCGGCCGTACCGGTGCGGCGAAGCCGCCTGCTCCGGCGGACGGGAAGTGCGGGCGGGACGGGGCGGTGCCGTGGGCGCAGGCCCGGCGGGTGGCTGCGGCGGCGGGGCGGGGGGAGTCGCGGGCCGTGGTGGTGGGGCTGGCGGCGGCGGTGGGCTGCACGCTGGCGGAGCCGCTGGCCGCGCTGACCGACCTGCCGGCGTTCGACACCTCGGCGATGGACGGCTGGGCCGTGGCCGGGCCGGGGCCCTGGCGGCTGACCGGGCGGGTGCTGGCCGGGCAGGCGGGCGGGCCGCTGGCGGACGGTGAGGCGGTGGAGATCGCCACCGGCGCGCAGCTGCCCGCCGGGGCGACCGGCGTGCTGCGCCGGGAGCACGGCAGCCCGGCGCAGGGCCTGCTGCGGGCGCAGCGGGCGGTGCCGCCCGGCCAGGACGTCCGCCCCAGGGGCCAGGAGTGCCGGGAGGGTGAGGAGTTGCTCCCGGCCGGGGTGCCGGTCACCCCGGCGGTGCTCGGTCTGGCCGCCGCCTCCGGGCACGACGAGCTGACCGTCCACCGCCGCCCGACCGTCGAACTCCTGGTCCTGGGCGACGAGTTGCTCAGCTCGGGGGTGCCCGGGCCGGGCCTGGTCCGGGACGCGCTCGGCCCGCTGCTGCCGCCCTGGCTGGCGGCGGCGGGCGCCGAACTGATCGGGCAGCGGTACGTCCGCGACGACTTCGCCCTGCTGCGGGACGCGGTGCGGCACTCACCGGCCGACCTGGTGCTCACCACCGGCGGCACGGCGGCCGGCCCGGTGGACTTCCTGCACGACGCGCTGGCCGCCGCCGGGGCCCGGCTGCTGGTGGACGGGGTCGCCGTCCGCCCGGGCCACCCGATGCTGCTGGCCGAACTCCCGGGCGGCCGCCACCTGGTGGGCCTGCCGGGCAATCCGCTGGCGGCCGTCGCCGGCACCGTCACGCTCGCCCTGCCGCTGCTCCACCGCCGCTCCGGCCGCCCCGCCGCGCCGGGCCGCCGGGCCACCGCCGCCGTCGCCCTGCCCGGGCACCCGGCCGACACCAAGCTGGTCCCCGTCCGGCACACCCCGCAGGGCGTCACCCCGCTGGCCTTCGACGGCCCGGCGATGCTGCGCGGCCTGGCGCTGGCCGAGGCCCTGGCGGTCGTCCCCCCGGGCGGCTGCCCGGCGGGCGGCCGGGTCGAGCTGCTGGCCGTGCCGTGAGAGGGCGGGCGTCGCTGCGGCCGGCCGACACCGGGGAGGTGCTGCTGCCGGTACGGGCGGCGGCGCCGCCGCTGCGGCAGGTCGGGGTGCGGCTGGCGATGGCGCTGCTCGTACTCGCGGTGACCACGCTGATCGTCTGGCTGGACCGGGCCGGCTACCACGACAACTCCGGTGCGCCGGTGGGGCTGCTGGCCTCCGCGTACTACGCCACCGTGACGCTCTCCACCACCGGGTACGGCGATGTCACGCCGGTCGGCGACGGCGCCCGGCTGGTCAACATCCTGGTGATCACGCCCCTGCGCGTGCTCTTCCTGATCATCCTGGTCGGCACCACCCTGGAGGTGCTGACCGAGCGCACCCGCCAGCAGTGGCGGCTCAACCGCTGGAGGTCCTGCGTGCACGAGCACACCGTGGTGGTCGGCTACGGCACCAAGGGCCGCAGTGCGGTGGACACCCTGCTCGGGCAGGGCGTGCCGAAGGAGTCGATCGTCGTGGTCGACCCGCAGCGCAAGGTGATCGACCAGGCGACCAGGGACGGCCTGGTCGGCGTGGTGGGCGACGCGACCCGCACGGACACCCTGCTGCGGGCCGAACTCCCCAATGCCGCCCGGGTGGTGGTGGCCCCCGAGCGCGACGACACGGCGGTGCTGGTCACCCTGACGGCCCGGCAGCTGAACAAGGCGGCCACCGTGGTGGCGGCCGTCCGCGAGGACGAGAACGCCCCGCTGCTGCGGCAGTCCGGCGCCGACGTGGTGGTCACCAGCTCCAGCTCGGCCGGGCGGCTGCTCGGCATGTCGATGCTGAGCCCGTACGCGGGCGCGGTGATGGAGGACCTGCTCACCTACGGCACCGGCCTGGACGTGGTGGAGCGCCCGGTCACCCGGGAGGAGGCCGGCCGGAGCCCCCGCGAGAGCGACGACCTGGTGCTCGCGGTGGTCCGGGGCCACCGGGTGCTCAAGTACACCGAGCCGGAGGCCGCGGTGCTGCAGCTGACGGACCGGGTGATCACCATCCGGCCGGCCGGCCGCTGACCGCGCCTACGGCACCAGGCGCTGCTCCTTGGCGGCGGCCACCGCGGCCGCGCGGTTGTCCACGCCGAGCTTGGCGTAGACCCGGCCGAGGTGGGTCTTCACGGTGGCCTCGCTGATGAACAGCGCCTGGGCGATCTCGCGGTTGCCCAGGCCCTGGGCCAACTGGGCGAGGATGTCCCGCTCGCGGGCGGTCAGGGTCGGCCGGGGCGCCCGCAGCCGGGCCATCACCCGGGTGGCGACCGGGGCGGAGAGGGTGGTGCGGCCCTCGGCGGCGGCGGTGATCGCGGTGAACAGCTCCTCCGGCCGCTCGGCCTTGAGCAGGTAGCCGGTGGCGCCCGCCTCGATCGCCCGGGTGATGTCGGCGTCCGTGTCGTACGTGGTCAGCACCAGCACCCGGGGCGGATCGGCGGCCGCGGTGAGGCGGCGGGTGGTCTCCACCCCGTCGATGCCGCCGCCCAGCTGCAGGTCCATCAGCACCACGTCCGGCCGGTGCCGGGCGACGGCGGCCAGCGCCTCCTCCCCGGAGGCGGCCTCGCCGACGATCTCCAGTTCGGGCGCGCTGCTCAGCAGCGCCCGCAGGCCGGCCCGGACCACGGCGTGGTCGTCGCAGAGCAGTACCCGGATCATGCGGCGGCTCCCGTGCTTCCGTGGGGTGCGAAGGGGACGACGGCGGTGACGGTGGTGCCCGCGCCCGGGGCGGACTCGATGCTCAGGCGCCCGCCGAGCTGGCCGATCCGGGCGCGCATCGCGGGCAGCCCGTGGCCGCCGTCCGGGCCCGGGGCGGTCAGGGCGGCCGGGTCGAAGCCGTGGCCGTCGTCCCAGACGTCGAGGATCACCTGATCGTCCAGGTAGGTCAGGGTGAGCGTGCTGGTGGTGGCCCGCGCGTGGCGGCGGGTGTTGGCCAGGGCCCCCTGGGCGACCCGCAGCAGGGCGCCCTCGGTGCGCTGGGGCAGCTCGACGGGGGCGCCGTCCACGTGCAGCCGGGCGCCGTCGCGCTCGGCCACCGCGCGCAGCGCGGCGGGCAGGCTGCCGGTCTCGGCCAGATCCGCCGGGGCGAGGTCGTGGACGAAGCGGCGGGCCTCGGCGAGGGACTGTGCGGTGGCCGCCGAGGCGGCGGCCAGGTGGGCGCGGGCGGTCGCCTGGTCCCGAGTCCAGCTGCGGTCGGCGGCCTGCAGCAGCAGCTGCTGGCTGGCCAGCCCCTGGGCCAGGGTGTCGTGGATCTCGGCGGCCAGCCGCTGGCGCTCGGCCAGCACCCCGGCCCGGCGCTCGGTGACGGCCAGCTCGTCCCGGGCCCGGACCAGCTCCGCCATGCTCCGGCGCAGCCGCTCGGCCTGCCGCTGGGTGTGCAGCAGCACGGTGACGGAGAGCGCGGCGATCGCGGGCGGGGCGAGCAGCACGTTCGGGTCCCAGCCGGACAGGCGCACCTCGGAGCCGACGATGGCCCCGGTCAGCAGCCCCACCAGCACGATGGCCGGCCTGGTGGGGAGGGTCCGCAGCGTCGAGTACAGCAGCGGCACCGCGCACCACGAGCAGCTCGGCGCCAGCAGCACCAGCACCAGCCAGGTGATCAGCACCGCCGCCAGCCACACCCGCGCCCGCTCCCGCATCGCGCCGCCCAGCAGGTACACCACCCCGAGCAGCACCCCGGCGCCCAGCACCCAGGGCGTGCGGGGATCACCCGGGTGCCGCTGCAGGAACCGCGCCAGCGAGGCCGTCAGCAGCACGAAGAACGCCGCGTGCATCACCAGGCTCAGCCGCCGCTCCCCGGTCGCCTCGGGAGCAGTGTCCGGTGCCATCCTCGCTCCCTCCACCACCGCCGATCCGCGCTTCTCCTCACCATCGTCACACGGTGGGCCGGGGCCGCATCAGCCGATCGGATGACCCTCCCGTCAGCCGCCCGGGGCCGCCGGACGAGCCCGACGGCCGACCGGTGGGGGCTGCTCCCGCTCCGAGGATTGAGTCACCGGCCCCAAGCTGCGGGCCCGACCAACGGAAGCGAGCTCCAGCGATGAACACCTCCACCACCCGCCGTCGCCGCACCACCGTCCTGACCGCCGCCGCCACCGTGGCCGCCGTCGCCCTCGGGGTGGGCGGCGCCGTCACCGCGACCGCCGAGACCAAGGCCCCGGCCGCCGCCCCGGCCCCGGTGTCGGTGCCCGCCTCCGAGACCACCACGAGCACCCACCTCGGCGAGGCCTCGGCCCTCAAGGCCGCCCAGGCCGCCCTCGACGCCGCGGCCAAGGCCGGCCAGAAGGTCTCCGTCGCGGTGGTCGACCGCAACGGCAACACCCTGGTGACCCTGCGCGGCGACGGCGCCGGCCCGCAGTCGTACGCCTCCGCCCAGGAGAAGGCGTACACCGCGGTGTCCTGGAACGCCGCCACCTCGGTGCTGGCCGGCCGCCTGGCCCAGGCCCCGAACCTGAAGGACATCCCCGGCACCCTCTTCCTCGCGGGCGGTGTCCCGGTCGACGCCAAGGGCGCCCCGGTCGCGGGCATCGGTGTCGCCGGCGCCCCGAGCGGCGACCAGGACGAGGCCTTCGCCGCCGCCGGTGCCGCCGCCCTGGCCCACTGAGCGGACACCGTCGCACCGCCCCCGGCCCGTACGGAGCCCGGGGGCTGCCCGGTTTTCGTCCGGAGGTCCTGACAACCTTTCACCCTCGCTCCCGCGTCTGTTGCGCGTGAGTCGAGAATCCGAGGACAACGCCTACACGGCCTTCGTCGAGGCCGCCTGGCACCGGCACCTGCGTACGGCGACGCTGCTCACCGGCGACCGGTACCGCGCCGAGGAGCTGCTCCAGGACTGCCTGGTCAAGCTGTACGTCCGCTGGCACCGGGCCACCACCGACGACCCGCACGCCTACCTGCGGCGGATGCTGGTCAACGGCCAGGTCAGCTGGTGGCGCAGACGCCGCCGCGAACTGCTCACCGGCGAGCCGCCGGAGGCCGCCGAGCACCCGACCGGCCCGTACGACGGACTGGACGAGCTGCACCAGGCCTTGCGCGCGCTCCCCGACCGGCAGCGCGCGGTGGTCGTGCTGCGGCACTTCGAGGACCTCTCGGAGAAGGACACCGCCACCGCGCTCGGCTGCTCGGTCGGCACCGTGAAGAGCCAGAACGCCCGGGCACTGGCCCGGCTGCGCACCACCCTGCGGACGAACCAGGAGGTCAGGTCATGACCGAGCCCGACGAAGCACTCCGTGACGCCCTCATCCTGCTGGCGGACCGTCAGTCCGAGCCGGGGCCCGTACCGGTGGCCGCCCTGCTCCACCGGGGCCGCCGTACCCGCCGCCGCCGCGCCCTGGGGGCCTCGGCCGCCGCCGTGTGCGCCGTCGCCCTGATCGGCGCAGGGGCCGTCGCCACGAAGCCCGACGGCCCGGACCCCCGGCCCGCGGCGGGCACCGTGAGCAGCACGCCGGAGCCTGACGTCCACTTCCCCGTCCCGGCCGACGCCCGGCAGCTGCTGGCCCTGCTGCCGACCAAGCTGCCCGCCTCGTTCCGCTACGAGAACCATCCGATGAAGGTGGACGCGGACCCGCACGACCCGCGCGGGCGCCGGGCGATGGGGGCCTACACGATCAAGGACGGCAGCCGGACGGGCACGGTCGGCATCGAGGTCGTCCGGGCCGCCGTGCCGCAGAAGGTGCCGCCCCGGCCGGCCCAGTGCACCCCTTCCGACTGCACCTTCACCCAGCAGCCCGACGGCGGCGCTCTGATGGTTCTCCTGGGCGGCAAGCAGGCCGACGGAGCACAGCAGTGGCTCGCCACCCTGATTCGCCCCGACGGGACCACCGTGACGGCCAGCACGGGCAACGTCCCGCTGGTTGGCAGCGACCCGCACACCCCCTACCCCAACGGCCCGCTGCTGGACGGCGCACAACTGACCGCGCTCGTCCTCGACCCGCTGTGGCAGGAGGCGTCGGACTCCATGCTGGCGCCCTGACCGGGCCCAGGCCCTAGTCCTCGAAGGAGGTGGCCCGGGTGCGCTTCTCCCAGGCGGCGATCTCGCCGCGGACGGCGTCCAGCTTGCCGAGCACGGCCGTCACGCTGTCCTCGCCGAGCGGCAGGTGCAGCGGGGTCTCCTCCGCGTCGAGGGCGGCGAGGATGAGGGCGGCGGCCTTGGCCGGGTCGCCCGGCTGGGTGCCGTCGCCGCCGGAGACGAACTCCCTGGTCCGGCTGACCGCCGGGTAGAGCCCGCTGTCGCCGCTCACCCCGGCCCGGCCGGCGTCGAACAGCGAGGTGCGGAAGGCGCCCGGCTCGACCACCAGCACCTTGATGCCGAACTCCCGCACCTCGTCGGCCAGCCCCTCGGAGAGCCCCTCCAGCGCGAACTTCGTCCCGCTGTAGGCCGAGAAGCCGGCGAAGGACATCTGCCCGCCCATGCTGCTCAGCTGCACGATCGCGCCCGAGCGCCGCTCGCGCATGTGCGGCAGGGCCGCGCGGGTCAGCGCGGCGGGCCCGAAGACGTGCAGGTCGAACAGGGCCCGCAGCTCCGCGTCGGTGGTCTCCTCGAAGGCCCCGACGTGGGTGCGCCCGGCGTTGTTGACCAGCACGTCGAGCCGTCCGTGCCGCGCCACGACCTCCCGGACGGCCTGCTCGGCCGCCGCCGTGTCGGTCACGTCGAGGGCCACCGCCTCGACCTGGCCGGGGTGCGCGGCGACCAGGTCGGCCAGCGCCTCGGGCCGCCGCGCCGCACCGACCACCAGGTCACCGGCGGCCACCGCGGCCTCCGTGATCGCCCGTCCGAATCCGCTGGTCGCGCCGGTCACCAGCCATACCTTGCCCATCTTTTTCCCCTCGTCGCTTGGCAGTTGATCACCATGAGCCCGAACAAGGATGCGGCACGGCGCGGTTGGCAGATCGACTACGGCGAGGGATCGCGCCAGAGCGGCCGAGGATGACCGGATTTCGCCGCTGCGCGCGGCACCGGCCGCCTCCGGCCGATCACCGGGCGGGGCGGGTAGGTTCGGGGGTATGTACGCGATGACGATTCCCGAGCCCGGTGGTCCGGACGCGCTGGTGTGGGCCGCGGTGCCCGATCCGGTGGCCGGGGAGGGCGAAGTCCTGGTCGAGGTGGCCGCGACGGCCGTGAACCGGGCGGACCTGCTGCAGCGGCAGGGGTTCTACGACCCGCCGCCCGGCTCCTCGCCCTACCCGGGCCTGGAGTGCTCGGGGCGGATCGCCGCCCTGGGCCCCGGCGTCTCCGGCTGGGCCGTGGGCGACGAGGTCTGCGCGCTGCTCGTCGGCGGCGGCTACGCCCAGCGGGTGGCCGTCCCGGTCGGCCAACTGCTGCCCGTACCAAAGGGGTTGACCCTGGAGCAGGCCGCCGCGCTGCCCGAGGTCGCCTCGACGGTGTGGTCCAACGTCTTCATGGTGGCGCACCTGCGCCCGGGGGAGACGGTGCTGCTGCACGGCGGCGCCAGCGGCATCGGCACGCTGGCGATCCAGCTCGCCAAGGCCGTCGGCGCGAAGGTGGCCGTCACTGCCGGGAGCCCCGAAAAGCTCGCCCGCTGCGCCGAGTTGGGCGCGGACGTGCTCATCAACTACCGCGAGCAGGACTTCGTCGAGGCCGTCCGCGAGGCCACCGGCGGGGCCGGGGCCGACGTGATCCTGGACATCATGGGCGCCAAGTACCTGCAGCGGAACGTGGACGCGCTGGCCGTCTCCGGCCGCCTGGTGATCATCGGCCTGCAGGGCGGCATCAAGGGCGAGGTCAACCTGGCCACCCTGCTCGCCAAGCGCGGCGCGGTGATCGCGACCTCGCTGCGCCCGCGCCCGCTCGCCGAGAAGGCCGCCATCGTCGCCGCCGTCCGCGAACACGTCTGGCCGCTGGTCGAGTCGGGCGTGGTCAACCCGGTGGTCGACCGCGTCCTCCCGCTGGCCGAGGCCGCCGAGGCCCACCGCGTGCTGGAGGCCGGCGAGCAGGTCGGCAAGGTGGTGCTGCGCGCGTAATACTCGGTCCGTCCCCGGCCGCGCCCGGCCGGGGACTCCGAGCGAGGGGAGAGTGGCGATGGCCGTGCGCTGTGCGGTGCTTGACGACTTCCAGGGGGTGGCGACGACTGCCGCCGACTGGTCGGTGCTCGGCGGGGAGGTGGCGGTCACCAGCTTCCGGGAGCACTTCGGCACGGAGGACGAACTGGTCGCCGCGCTGGAGGAGTTCGAGCTGGTGGTGACCCTGCGGGAGCGGGTGCCCTTCCCCGCATCGGTGTTCGCCCGGCTGCCGAAGCTGCGGCTGCTCGTCGCCTCCGGCATGCGCAACTCGGTGATCGACCTGGCGGCGGCCGCCGGCCACGGCGTCACGGTCTGCGGCACCGAGAGCTCCTCCACCCCGCCCGTCGAGCTCACCTGGGCCCTGCTGCTCGGCCTCGCCCGGGGCCTGGTGGCCGAGAGCACGGCGCTGCGCACGGGCGGCCCTTGGCAGAGCACGGTCGGCGCCGACCTCGCCGGCCGTCGGCTCGGCCTGCTCGGTCTCGGCAAGATCGGCAGCCGGGTGGCGGTGGTCGGGCAGGCCTTCGGCATGCACGTGACGGCCTGGAGCCAGAACCTCACCCCCGCCCGGGCGGCCGAGGTCGGGGTGGAGCTCGCGGCCGCCAAGGAGGAGCTCCTGGAGAGCAGCGACTTCGTCTCGGTGCACCTCGCGCTCGGCGATCGCACCCGGGGCCTGCTCGGCGCCCCCGAGCTGGCCCGGATGAAGCCCACCGCCTACCTGGTGAACACCTCCCGGGCGGCGATCGTCGACCAGGACGCCCTGCTCGCCGCCCTGCACGAGGGCCGGATCGCCGGCGCGGGCGTGGACGTCTTCGACGTCGAGCCGCTGCCCGCCGACCACCCGATGCGGACCGCCCCGCGCCTGCTGGCCACCCCGCACCTGGGCTACGTCTCCCGTGCCAACTACGCCACGTACTACGGCCAGGCCGTCGAGGCGATCCAGGCGTACCTGGCGGGGAAGCCGGTACGAGTCCTCGGCTGACGCGGGGCGCCGACCGGCTTCCCGGCGGGCAGGGGCGGCTCCGGCGATGCCTGCGGCGCCGGGCCGGCCGCCGGGCAGCGGCGGACGGAAGACCTGGCCTCCGAGGGCGGCCGGCGCAGGTGCCGAGGGGCGCTCGCCGCGCGGTGCCGGCCGCCCAGGGCCTAGGAGTTTGCTGAAGATCTTTCTCCGTCCGCCCGCCTTGCCCGAGTTCGCCGGTAAATGTCGATCGGGGCAATCTGGTGCAAGCTGGGCGCGATTTCAAGATCGTCAGTGCACTCCTAGGGCCTGTCCGGCCGGTCTTGCCGGGCGCGCCACGCCGGGAATCCCGCCTGGACGCACGTCCGAATCACCCGAGTACGACCCAGTACGAGGGTGACTCGGGCGCACGCCCAGCCGGGCACCCGACGTCGCGCGCTGATCCGACAAGATCGGCCGCCCAGGGCCTGGTGGCCCAGGCGGTGGGCCGCTGGTCGGCGGGGCGGCCGGCCGGCGCGGTGCCGGGGCCTGCCGTCGGGCGGGCGTGGCGGTCGAATGTCCGAAATGCCGGGAATGTGTGAGGCTGGTCCGGAGCTGTCCCGCCACCGTCCGCGCCGTCGCGCGGGCGGCCGTCGGAAGGACGTCCGTCCGTGACCGCAACTCCGTACGTGTGCTCCGAGCCCCGCTCCGCCCGGGCCCGGTCCGGCCCCGGTGCCGCCGGTCCGCGTATTCGGTGGGCGGCGCGGGTGGCCGCCGGGCTGGCGGTGCCGCTGCTGCTGACCAGTCCGGCGGTGGCGGCGGACGGTACGGCTCCGACCACCCCGGCCCTGCCCGCGCTGCCTGCTCTGCCGACCGTCTCGCTGCCGGCCCTGCCCGGCGTGGTCATACCCTCGCTGCCGACCCTGCCGACCCTCCCCGCGCTGCCGACCACGCCGCCGGAGCCGTCGGAGAGCGCCGACCCGAGCGGCCCGCCGAGCACCGCCCCCGAGACCCCGGCCCCGAGCCGGACGGCCTCGCCGACGCCCGCCCCCAGCCCGACGCCCAGCCCGACACCCGGCCCGACGCCCAGCCCGGCACCGCAGCCCACTCCCACCCCGACGCCGACCCCCACGGCCCCCGCCGCCGTCCCCGCCGTCCCCGCCCGTCACCCGGCGCCGGAACACCACGAGCGCCACCGCCCGGCCGCCGTGGCCGAACAGCCCGAGCAGGCCCCGGAGACCCCGGAGGAGGACCCCGGGACGGGGGCCCGGCCCGAGGCCCCGGCCCCCGAGGACGAACCGGCCGAGGACCAGGCCGAGCCGCAGACCCCGCAGGCGCTCGCGGCGGCCCGCCCGACGCCGCGCGCCGTGGCCCAGGCGATCACCCCGCTGCGCTGGAGCGACCCGTCCACCCTGCAGCTGCCGCTGGGCGCCGGCCTGACTCTGATCGGCTGCGGACTGGGCCTGGTGGGCCTGCGCCTGCGCCGCCACTGAGGCCGACCGGCGGGCGTCGGGGCGGTTGCTGGTGGGTTGTCAGTTGACCCTCTCCACCTGCGAAGCATATGAAGGAGCTATGACTAACCCGATGAACGAAGCGTCGCAGCCGGGGGAGATCCCGAAGGTGCTGATCGTGGGGCCGGACGGGATGCCGGTGGGTGCGGGGCTCGGCCGGGCAGGCAGTGGGGAGGGTGGCGAGCCCCGGGAGCTGCCGGTGACCGAGATGGTCGAGCAGCCGGCCAAGGTCATGCGGATCGGCAGCATGATCAAGCAGCTGCTCGAGGAAGTCCGGGCGGCTCCCCTCGACGAGGCCAGCCGGGTGCGGCTGAAGGAGATCCACAAGAGCTCGATCAAGGAGCTCGAGCTGGGTCTGGCCCCCGAGCTGGTCGAGGAGCTGGAGCGGCTCTCGCTGCCGTTCATGGAGGACACCATCCCGACCGAGGCCGAGCTGCGGATCGCCCAGGCCCAGCTGGTCGGCTGGCTGGAGGGCCTGTTCCACGGCATCCAGACGGCGCTCTTCGCCCAGCAGATGGCGGCCCGGGCGCAGCTGGAGCAGATGCGGCGGGCTCTGCCGCCCGGCAGCCTCGGCGCCGAGGACCACGACGACCCGGGCGAGGGCCGGGGCCTGCGGGCGGGGCCGTACCTGTAAGGAGCGGGTCGCACCATCCAGGGGCGTCGGCCGCGCCGTTCCCCGCGCCCCTGGTAGTACCGGTAGCCTGTCGCGCGTCACAGCCGGGGTTCGAGGGGGAGACGAGAAGAACGATGGGCGAGCACTCCCTGGGCAACGGGCGGTACGTGCTGCAGCACCTGCTCGGTGAGGGCGGGATGGCCTCCGTCCACCTCGCGTACGACACCGTGCTGGACCGGCAGGTCGCGGTGAAGACGCTGCACACCGAGCTCGGTCGCGAGCAGTCCTTCCGCGAGCGGTTCCGCCGCGAGGCGCAGGCGGTGGCGCGGCTGCAGCACCCGAACGTGGTGGCCGTGTTCGACTCCGGCGAGGACGCCGGGCCGGACGGCGCGACGGTGCCGTACATCGTGATGGAGTACGTCGAGGGCAAGGCCCTGCGCGACCAGCTCAACGAGGCGATCCGCAGCCAGGGCGCGCTGCCCGCCGCCGAGGCACTGCGGCTGACCGCCGAGGTGCTGGCCGCGCTGGAGGCCTCGCACGACCACGGCCTGGTCCACCGCGACATCAAGCCGGGCAACGTCATGGTGACGGCCAAGGGCGTGGTGAAGGTGATGGACTTCGGCATCGCCCGCGCCCTGCAGTCCGGCGTGACCTCGATGACCCAGACCGGCATGGTCGTCGGCACCCCCCAGTACCTCTCGCCGGAGCAGGCGCTCGGCAAGAGCGTGGACGCCCGCTCCGACCTGTACTCGGTGGGCTGCCTGCTGTTCGAGCTGGTCACCGGGCAGACCCCGTTCGACGGGGACTCGCCGTTCTCGATCGCGTACAAGCACGTGCAGGAGGAGCCGCCCGCGCCCTCCTCGCTCAACCCGGCCGTGCCGCCCGCCGTGGACGCCCTGGTGGCCCGGGCGATGCGCAAGGACCCGGCGCAGCGCTTCCCCACCGCCGAGGCGATGCGGCAGGAGGTCGAGCGGGTCTCGGCGGGCGGCGGGGCCGGCACCCCGCTGCAGGCCACGCCGCTGCAGGCGAGCACTCCGCTGGTGATCGGCGAGGGCCCGCGCTCGGTGCACGCCGCGCCCTCGCTGGTGAACTTCCCGCAGGTGCCCGGCGACCTGCCGCCCGTCGGCACCCCGCTGCCGGGCTACCAGGCGCCGACCCCGCCGCCGTACGGGCCGCAGACCCCGCCGCCCTACCCGACCCCGCAGCCGTTCCCGGCCCAGCCCGTCCCCGGCCCGCAGTACGGCACCCCGCAGCCCTTCCCGCAGCAGTACAACGCGGCGCCGCAGTTCCAGACCCCGCCGCCCGGCTACCAGCAGCCGTACCAGCCGGCCCCGCAGCCGCCGAAGCAGCGGATGAGCGGCTGCGCCACGGTGGCGATCGTGGTCGGCGTGCTGGTGGCGCTGATCGTGCTGGCCCTGATCATCGTCGGCGCGGCGGCCACCAAGACCGAGCGCAACCGGACCCATAGCACGTACGGTTCCGAGCGGGTGGCCACCGGGGCGGCCGTTCCACGATGAGGGGGCCGAGGCGGTAGCGTTCATGGGACGAGACCGGACAGGGCGACTGCGCGCCGAGCGAGGGCCCGGGGCGAGGAGCGATGGCAGACACACAGCGGCCGGGTGACGGGGACGAGCACGACGTGAGCCGGGCTCCGGACGAGACCGCCGAGACCACCGCGCTGCCCGCCTCGGGACTGCCGCCGGAGGCCGCCCCGCCCGCCGGACCGCCCAGCACCCCGCCCGCCGGTCAGCCCTCGGTCGTCAAGGGCCCCGCCACCGAGCCGCCGGCCGGCCCGCTGTCCGGGCCTTCGACCGGCCCGGCCACCCCCGGCCGCGGCACCGCCGCCCCGCTCGGCACCGTCGGCGACGGCCGCTACCGGCTCACCCACCGGCTCGGCCGGGGCGGCATGGCCGAGGTGTTCGCGGCCCAGGACGTACGGCTGGCCCGGACGGTGGCGGTCAAGCTGCTCCGCTCGGAGCTGGCCCAGGACGAGGTGGCCCGGCTCCGCTTCACCCGCGAGGCACACGCCGTCGCGGCGCTCAACCACCACTCGATCGTCGCGGTCTACGACACCGGCGAGGAGCTGCACGACGGGGAGTCCACCCCGTTCATCGTGATGGAGCTGGTCGAGGGCCGCACCGTCCGCGAGCTGCTGGTGGACGAGGAGGCGCCGCCGGTCGACCAGGCGCTGATCATCATCGCCGGGGTGCTCGAGGCGCTGGCCTACAGCCACCGGCACGGCATCGTGCACCGCGACATCAAGCCCGCCAACGTGATCATCACGAACACCGGCGCGGTCAAGGTGATGGACTTCGGCATCGCCCGGGCGCTGACCGGCGCGGCCTCCACCATGACGCAGACCGGCATGGTGATGGGCACCCCGCAGTACCTCTCGCCGGAGCAGGCGCTCGGCAAGCCGGTCGACCACCGCTCCGACCTCTACGCGGCCGGCTGCATGCTGTTCGAGCTGCTGACGCTGCGTCCGCCCTTCGTCGGCGAGACCCCGCTCGCGGTGGTCTACCAGCACGTCCAGGACGCGCCGGTGCCGCCCTCGCAGGTCAACCACCGGGTGCCGCCGGAGCTGGACGACCTGGTGCTGCGCTCGCTGGCCAAGAACCCGGACGACCGCTTCCAGAGCGCCGACGAGTTCCGCGCCGCCCTGCAGCACGCGCTGCGCGAGATGCACGGCGCGGCCGGGGCGGGCTACGCGGCCGGGGCCGCCGCCGCTGCGGCCGCCGCGGCGGGTCTGGCGGCGGCCGGTTCGGGCACCGGCCCGCAGCCGGGGTACGAGGGCACTCCGGGCGGCACCCCCATGACCACCCCGATGGTGCCGGGTGCCCCGGCGGACCCGACGGCCGTGCTGCCGCCGTACCAGTCGCCCGCCTCGCCGTACCAGACGCCCGCCGCGCCGTACCAGGGCGTCGGCGGCGGTGGCCGGGACGGCGGCGGTGGCGGGTACGACGACGAGGAGCACGAGCGCGGGCGGCGCGGGCCGCTGGTGTGGATCGCCGGGGCGGTGCTGCTGGTGCTGGCCGCGACGGTGGGCGTGGTGCTCGCGATGAGCGGGGGCACCAAGAACACCCCCGCTCCGCTGACGCCCACCACCTCGGCGACCACGCCGAGCCAGGCGCCGAGCGACGAGACCTCCCCCTCGCCGGACCGCCCGAGCAGCAACTCGTACACCCCGCCCACGACCCCCAGCACGCCGCCGCCCACCACGCGCAGCACCTCGCCCTCGCCGAGCAGTTCGCACTCCGCCACGGCCTCCAGCTCGCCCACGGACACCGGCACGCCGACCGAGCCGCCGACCAGCGCGCCGCCCACCTCCGCGCCGCCGACCACCGCGCCGCCGACCAAGGAGCCGAGCTCCCCGGCCCCGCCGCCCACGCCCTCGCCGAAGGCGGGTCAGACCCCGTAACGGTCAGTTGCAGAAGGCGTCCAGGACCTGCTCGTACTCCTCGCACCACCAGGTCAGCTGACCGGCGGCGGCGGGGAAGAGCGGGTCGGCGCGGTGGTCGCCGCGCTGGTAGCGCCACTGGAGCATCCAGAGGTCGTTCAGGCGCTCCCACCAGACCCGGTGCACGGCGGCGGCCAGGTCGGCCGCCGAGGCGGCGCCGGTGGCGCGGTAGGCCTGGGAGTAGCGGCGCACCCGGACGAGGTCCAGGACGCCGCTGTGCTGGTCGTTGAAGATCAGCGTGGCGGCCCGGACGGCCTCCTCGGCGCGGGGGCGGCGGCCGAGCTTGTCCCAGTCGAGGACGGCCCGGATCCGCCCGGCGGGGCCGTAGAGCAGGTTGAGGCCGTGGAAGTCGCCGTGCGTCCAGCCGGTGGGCGGGGCTGCCTCGGGGGCCGGGCGGCGGTGGCCGTGGGCGGCCAGCAGCTCCAGGCGTTCGGTCAGCCGGTGGCCGGCCAGGGCGTCGAAGGGGTCGTCGGCGGCGCGCAGTTCGGGCAGCGCGAGCAGCTCGCGGACCAGCCGGGCGGTCTCCGCCGGATCGGCGCTGCGGTGTCCCGCCGGTTGCGCGACGGGGGCGCAGACCTGGTCCAGCGCGCCGTGCACTCGCCCCAGCAGCTCCCCGAGCTCCGCGCACTGCGGCCGGTCCAGGCCGGTGCCGTGCCGGTGCTCCCCGTCGACCCAGGGGAAGAGCGCGAACCGCCGCCCCCCGTACGCCGTCACGGTGCGTCCGCCCCGGGCGGCCAGCGGGGGCGCGGTGGGCAGGCCGAGGGCGTGCAGGGCGGCGGTCGCGCGGTGCTGGGCGGTGATCGCCGGGCGGGAGGCGGTCGCGTGGTCCACGTAGCACTTGAGGAAGTAGCGGCCGGTCTCCGTGGTGACGCGGTACCCGCGGTTCAACAGCCCCTCCGAGACCGGGCGGACGTCGGCGGGCGCCCCCACCGGGTAGACCCGCAGCACCCCGGCGACGGCCACCGGGCCGACCGGGGGGCTGAGGGTGCCGACGGGTGGAGCGGCGCGGTCCGGGCGGGCCGGAGCGCTCATGTAAAGCTGGCCGTACGTCGTCACGGGCTGAGCGTAGTGGTGTGCGGCACGCCGACTTGACAGAGTGTCAGGCGTCTGATCCGTGAACTCTCAGTGCTGGTGGTCGGCCTGGTGGCGGGCCACGTAGGCCGCCGCCTGAGTCCGGCGCTCCATGCCCATCTTGGCAAGTAGGCTGCTCACGTAGTTCTTCACGGTCTTCTCGGCCAGGTGGAGTTCGTTGCCGATCTGACGGTTCGTCATACCTTCGCCGATCAGATCGAGGATCTTCCGCTCCTGCTTCGTCAACTGCGCGAGTCGTTCGTCCTCCTTCTCGCCACCGTCGCGCAGCCGCGCGAGCACCCGGCTGGTGGCCACCGGGTCGAGCAGCGACTTGCCGGCCGCGACGTCGCGGACGGCGGAGAGCAGATCGGTGCCGCGGATCGCCTTGAGGACGTAGCCCGAGGCCCCGGCCATGATCGCGTCGAACAGCGCCTCGTCGTCGGAGAAGGAGGTCAGCATCAGGCACTTGATCTCCGGGTGCAGCGAGCGCACCTCGCGGCAGACCTCCACGCCGTTGCCGTCGGGCAGCCGGACGTCGAGCACGGCCACGTCCGGCAGGACGGCCGGGATCCGGCTCAGCGCCTCGGCCGCGGTGCCGGCCTCGCCGGCCACTTCGATGTCGCCTTCCATCGACAGCAGATCGTGGACGCCACGGCGCACGACCTCGTGATCGTCGAGGAGGAATACCCTGATTTGCCCGTTTCCAGTCACGGCCAAATCCTCCCATACCACCCCAGGGATGTCCGACAGATGAGACCGGATGGACAGGCTCCGGTAACTGTGCGGTCACAGATTTCGTTCGTGTTACCCCCTTACGCGGAGCCCTCCGCCCGGATAGCGTGCGCAGGTGTCCTGACGGCCACCGGCCAGGTAGGCGACGCCACACCCGTCGCTCCTGACAAGGAACAAGTAGGACGTCCTAGCGCAGGCGCGCCAAGGGGCGCCGCTGGGTAACGTTCTCGTGAGGGACGCCGTCGGAATGGGAACACCACCAGCCCAGCAGTCGGCGCGCACACCCACGCGTGCTTGCCGGGAGGTGACCGGACCGGTGACCGGCGACCCCGGGCGGCCGGACAGACCGAGGAGTGAACGTGACCGTCAAAAGCACGGCGAGGGCGCGCAAGAAGGCAGCCCCCTCCGTCCCCGACAAGAACAGCGTCGGGACGGACGCCCAGCCGGAGCTGATCCAGCTGCTGACGCCGGAAGGCGAGCGCCTGGAGCACCCGGACTACCCCCTGGAGACGACTCCGGAGGAGCTGCTCGCGCTCTACCGCGACCTCGTCCTGGTCCGGCGCTTCGACGCCGAGGCCACCTCCCTGCAGCGCCAGGGCGAGCTGGGCCTGTGGGCCTCGCTGCTCGGCCAGGAGGCGGCGCAGGTGGGTTCGGGCCGTGCCATGCGGGAGGGCGACTACGCCTTCCCCACCTACCGTGAACACGGTGTCGCCTGGTGCCGCGACGTGGACCCGCTGAACCTGCTCGGCATGTTCCGCGGCGTGAACCACGGCGGCTGGGATCCGAACGAGAAGAACTTCCACCTCTACACCATCGTGATCGGCTCGCAGGCGCTGCACGCCACGGGCTACGCGATGGGGATCACCAAGGACGGCGCGGACGACGCGGTCATCGCGTACTTCGGCGACGGCGCCTCCAGCCAGGGTGACGTCAACGAGGCCTTCACCTTCGCCTCGGTCTACAACGCCCCCGTGGTCTTCTTCTGCCAGAACAACCAGTGGGCGATCTCCGAGCCCACCACCACGCAGACCAAGATCCCGCTCTACCGCCGCGCCTCCGGCTTCGGCTTCCCGGGTGTCCGGGTGGACGGCAACGACGTGCTGGCCTGCCTCGCGGTGAGCCGCTGGGCGCTCGACCACGCCCGCAGCGGCAACGGCCCGGTCCTGATCGAGGCCTTCACCTACCGCATGGGCGCGCACACCACCTCCGACGACCCGACCCGCTACCGGCTGGCCGAGGAGACCGAGGCCTGGAAGGCCAAGGACCCGATCCTGCGCCTCAAGGCGCTGCTCGAGAAGGAGGGCATCGGCGACGAGGCCTTCTTCGCCTCCGTCGAGGCCGAGAGCGAGCAGCTGGGGCTGCGGGTCCGCGAGGGCGTGCGCAGCATGCCGGACCCCGACCCGACGCTGATCTTCGACCACGTGTACGCCGAGCCGCACACGCTGGTGGCCGAGGAACGGGCCGAGTACGAGGCGTACGCCGCCTCCTTCGAGGGCGGGGAGAACCACTGATGTCCGGTCAGCTGAGCATCGCGAAGGCGCTCAACAACGCGCTTCGCTCGTCGCTGGAGAGCGACCCCAAGACCGTCCTCATGGGTGAGGACATCGGCAAGCTGGGCGGTGTCTTCCGGATCACCGACGGCCTGCAGAAGGACTTCGGCGAGGACCGGGTCATCGACACCCCGCTCGCCGAGTCCGGCATCATGGGCACCGCGATCGGCCTGGCCCTGCGCGGCTACCGCCCGGTGGTGGAGATCCAGTTCGACGGCTTCGTCTACCCGGCCTTCGACCAGATCGTCTCCCAGCTGGCCAAGATGCACGCCCGTGCGCTCGGCCACGTGAAGATGCCGGTCACCGTCCGCATCCCGTACGCGGGCGGCATCGGCGCCGTCGAGCACCACAGCGAGTCGCACGAGGCGTACTTCGCGCACACCGCGGGTCTGCGCGTGGTCTCCCCCTCGAACGCGGACGACGCGTACTGGATGCTCAAGCAGTCCATCGAGTCGGACGACCCGGTCATCTTCCTCGAGCCCAAGCGCCGCTACTGGGACAAGGGCGTCGTCGGCGACGCGGCCGCGCTGCCGCTGCACTCGGCGCGGATCGCCCGGGCCGGCTCGGACCTGACGCTGATCGCGTACGGCCCGATGGTCAAGGTCTGCCAGGAGGTCGCGGCCGCCGCGGCCGAGGACGGCCACAGCCTGGAGGTCGTGGACCTGCGCTCGCTCTCCCCGGTGGACTTCGCCACCCTGGAGGAGTCGGTCAAGCGCACCGGCCGCGCCGTCGTGGTGCACGAGGCCCCGGTGTTCATGGGCATGGGCGCCGAGCTGGCCGCCCGCCTCACCGAGAAGTGCTTCTACCACCTGGAGGCCCCCGTGCTGCGGGTCGGCGGCTACCACGCCCCGTACCCGCCGTCGCGGGTCGAGGAGGCCTACCTGCCCGACCTGGACCGTGTGCTCGACGCCGTCGACCGCGCGCTCGCGTACTGATCCCGGGAGCGACTGAAGCATGACTACCGAAGTTCGCTCGCTGCGCGAGTTCAAGATGCCCGACGTCGGCGAGGGGCTCACCGAGGCCGAGATCCTGACCTGGTTCGTCAAGGTGGGCGACACCGTGACGGACGGTCAGATCGTCTGCGAGGTGGAGACCGCCAAGGCCGCCGTCGAGCTGCCGATCCCGTTCAACGGCACGGTGGAGACGCTGTTCTTCCCGGCCGGGACGACGGTGGACGTCGGCACCTCGATCATCGCCGTCGCCGTGGCGGGGGCGGCTCCGGCCGCTCCGGCCCCGGCCGCCGCTCCGGCTGCCCCGGCTCCGGCCGAGGCAGCCGAGGCGGAGCCCGAGCGCCGTGAGGTGCTGGTGGGCTACGGCCCCCGCACCGGCGGTGCCCAGCGCCGGGCCCGCAAGGCCCCGGCTGCTGCCGCTCCCGTGGCCGCTCCGGCTCCCGTCGCGGCCCCGGTGGCCGCTCCGGCGCCGGTCGTCGCGCCGGTCGTCGTGGCCGGGGAGCGGCCGCTGGCCAAGCCCCCGGTGCGCAAGCTGGCCAAGGACCTCGGGATCGACCTGCGGACGGTCACGCCGACCGGCCCGGACGGTGTGATCACCCGCGAGGACGTGCACGCCGCCGCCGCGCCGGCCGCGGCCCCCGCCGCAGTCGAGGCTGCCGCCGCCGCGGTCGTCGAGGCCGCTCCGGTGGCCGTGCCGGTCGGTGCCGGGGACGTCCGGGTGCCGGTCAAGGGCGTCCGCAAGGCGACGGCCCAGGCGATGGTCTCCTCGGCCTTCACCGCGCCGCACGTCACCGAGTTCGTCCAGGTCGACGTGACCCGGACGATGCGGCTGGTCCGCGAGCTCAAGGAGAGCGGCGAGCTGGGCGCCGGCGTGCGGGTCAGCCCGCTGCTGCTGGTCGCCAAGGCGCTGCTCACGGCGGTGCGCCGCTACCCCGAGATCAACGCCAGCTGGGACGAGGCCGCCCAGGAGATCGTGATCAAGGGCCAGGTCAACCTCGGCATCGCCGCGGCCACCCCGCGCGGGCTGATCGTCCCGAACATCAAGGACGCCGGCGCCAAGACGCTGCCGCAGCTGGCCGTCTCGCTCGGCGAGCTGATCGAGACCGCCCGCCAGGGCAAGACCTCGCCCGCCGACATGTCGGGCGGCTCGATCACCATCACCAACGTCGGCGTCTTCGGCGTCGACACCGGTACGCCGATCCTCAACCCGGGGGAGGCCGCGATCCTCGCCTTCGGCGCGGTCCGCGAGCTCCCGTGGGTCCACAAGGGCAAGGTCGTCCCGCGTCAGGTCACCACGCTGGCCCTCTCCTTCGACCACCGCATGGTCGACGGCGAGCTCGGCTCCAAGGTGCTGGCCGACACGGCCGCCATCCTGGAGCGCCCGAAGCGCCTGATCACCTGGGGCTGACACCCCGGTGAGCACCGAAGGGCCCTGCCCCCGCCGGCGGTTTCTAGGGGTCGTTGCAACACGTGGTCGGTTGTCTAGGCCGCGAGGAGTTTAGCCAGACGCTCGGCTGGGGTTTCCCAGCCGAGCGTT
>NZ_JBEOWY010000078.1:0-25470 GCF_040296285.1 Kitasatospora sp. NPDC002227 | reverse complement strand
GGTCCCCCCCCCCCCCCCCCCCCACATCACCAGCGACCTCCACCCCGTTGACCTACCGCGTCCCCGCGGGCACCCGGCCGCTCAGGCATCAGTGGCCGCCGTTGACCACGGCGCCCTGGACGGCGCCGGGGTGGACGTTCCACTTGGTGAGGATTTTCTCGTAGCTGCCGTCGCGGATCAGGCGGTCCAGCGCCTTGGCGATCACGTCCCGCAGGGCGGTGTCGTCCTTGTTGAAGGTCAGGCCGTACGGGCTGGTGCTGAGCTGGGTGCCGGTGAGCTCGAAGCCGGTGTCGCCCTGAGCGGAGTGGGTGTTGTATTCCGCCACCGGGTAGTCGTTCAGGTCGGCGGCGGCCGCGCCGGAGGCGACTTCGGCCAGGGCCTGCTGGTCGGTGTCGAGCTGGTGGATCTCCAGCGGTTTGGCGAGCTTGTCACAGGCCGCCGTCTGCCGGGCGGCGATCCCGTCCTGGATGGTGCCGCGCTGGAGCGCCACGGTGTGGCCGCACAGATCGTCCAGCGAGCCGACGTGCAACGGGTTGGGCTTCTTGACCAGGATCGACGTGCCGGTGATGAAGTAGTCCACGAAGTCGACCCCCGGGCCGGTCGGCCGGCCGTTCTCGTCCACCCCGTCCTGGCGCTGCCTGGTGTCGATGACCGCCGACATCGCGAGGTCGAGCTGCCGGCTCTGCACCGCCGGGATCAGCCTGTCGAACGGCAGGTCCACGAACTCGACCTTGAGCCCGAGGTAGGCGCCGACCGCGGCCGCCAGCTCGGGGTCGAGCCCGGCCGGAGCGCCACCGCCGTCGGTGAAGTCGACCGGGGCGTAGTGGAGGTCGGAGCCGATCCGCAGCTTGCCGGCGGCCTTGACGGACTGGGGCAGCCGGGCCCGCAGGTCGACGGCGCTCCGGGCGCCGGGGGAGACGGTGCTGCCGCAGCCGGTGGCCAGGAGGAGGCCGCCGGCCCCGAGGGCGGCGGTGGCGCGGGCGCGTGAGGGCATGGCGAACGTGTACACGGTGAAGGGGACTTCCTGAGGGAGGGAAGGTGGAGGGGGTCACGCCACCGGGCCGCGGGGGTAGCGCGGCAGGTCGGGCCTCGTCCAGTCGCCCTCGTCGGTCGCGGAGGGATGTACGCGCGACCAGCTCGGCTCAGGCCCGCCACGGAGACGGAACCCGGATCATCGCACCCCGCCGCGCCGCGTCGCACCCGGGGGTGGCTACCCGCTGGTAGTCGCAGCGCGGATACGCTCTTGTCCCACCGCCGCGCGGCTGGCTAGCTTGGGCCCGCAACGGATCACGGTACGGATCTTCGTACGGAGCAGGGGAGCGGCGCGGGATGACCACGGGTTGGGCCGGGCGGACGGCCGTCGAGATCGCGGCGGCGGTGCGGCGGGGGGAGGTGACGCCGCGGCAGGTGGTGGCCGACCACCTGGAGCGGATCGCCGCCGTGGACGGGCAGGTCGGGGCCTTCCGCAAGGTGCTCGGCGAGCGGGCGCTGCGCGAGGCCGAGCAGCTCGCGGCCCGGCCGGATCTCGCGGAGCTGCCGCTGGCGGGCGTGCCGGTGGCCGTGAAGGACAACCTTCCGGTCGAGGGCGAGGCCACCCGGCACGGCTCGGCCGCCACCCACGACACCCCGGCAGCCGCCGACCACGAGACCGTCCGCCGCCTGCGGGCCGCCGGAGCCGTGGTGATCGGCCTGACCCAGGTGCCCGAACTCTGCGTCTTCGGCACCACGGACAGCGTCTACGGCACCACCCGCAGCCCCTGGGACCTCTCCCGCAGCGCGGGCGGCTCCTCCGGCGGCAGTGCCGCGGCGGTCGCGGCCGCGATGGTGCCGATCGCCCTCGGCAACGACGGCATGGGCTCGATCCGCATCCCCTCCGCCAACTGCGGCGTCCTGGGCCTGAAGCCCGGCCGGGCCGTGGTCCCGTCCGGGCTGGGCGCCGACGGCTGGTTCGGCATGTCCGAGAACGGTCCGATCGCCACCACCGTGGCGGACGCGCGGCTGATGTTCGAGGTGCTGGCCGGTGCCGCCCCGGCGGCGGACGCGGCCGGCCCGCTGCGGATCGCGCTCTCGATCCGCTGCCCCACCCCCGGCATCCCGGTGGCGCCCGGCTGCGCGTTCGCGGTCGGTGACACCGGCCGGGTGCTCGTCGCCGCCGGGCACCACGTCTCCCACGCCGAACTGCCCTACCCGGCCTGGCTCGGCGCGGCCTCCGTCGCCCGCTGGCTGGCCGGCACGGCCGCCGACGCCGCCGGGCTCGACCGGGCCCGGCTCGCGCCGCGCACCCGCACCCACGCGGCGCTCGGCCGCCTGGTCGCGGGGGCCGGGCTGGTCCGACCGGGCCAACAAGACGCCTGGGAGCGGCGGTTGGAGACCTTCTTCGCCGACCACGACGTGCTGGTCACGCCCGCGCTGGCCCGCACCGCCCCGGCGGCCGAGGCCTGGCACGCCCGGGGCTGGGCGGCCAACGTGTACTCCAACATCCGCTACGCGCCGTTCAGTCACCCCTGGAACCTGGCCGGCTGGCCCGCCCTGGTGCTCCCCGGCGGGGACCACCCGACCACCACCGCCCGGATGCCGCTCGCCGTCCAACTCGTCGGCCCACCTGGCTCGGAGAGCCGCCTGCTCGGCCTGGCCGCCGACCTCGAGCAGCGCCGCCCGTGGCTGCGCACCGCCCCGGCGGTGACCGGATGAGTGCCGCCCTGACCGAGGCGCTGGCGGAGACCGCCGCGCTGCTCGTGCCCCAGACCCACCTCGACTGGTCGGTCAACGCGGGCCCGCTGGAGTGGAGTTGCCGCCAGACGGCCGCCCACCTCGCGCACGACCTGCTCGCCTACGCCGGGCAGGTCGCCAGCGGGGCACCCGACGGCTACCTGCCGTTCGATCTCACCGTCCACCCCGAGGCCACCCCGGCCGAGACCCTCGCCGTGGTGGCCGCCGCGGGCCGCCTGCTGAGCACGGCAGCGGCCGCCGCCGCCCCCACCGACCGGGCCTGGCACTTCGGCCCGTGCGACCCGCCCGGCTTCGCCGCGATGGGCACCGCCGAGACCCTCCTGCACACCCACGACATCGCCCAGGGCCTGGGCCTGCCCTGGCAGCCCCCGCCCCACCTCGCCCGAACCGTCCTCGACCGCCTCTTCCCCGAAGCCCCGCCCGGCGACCCGACCTCCGTCCTGCTCTGGTCCACCGGCCGCGGCGACCTCCCGGGCCACGACCGGCTGACCTCCTGGGTCTGGAAGGCGGCGGTCGGTTAGGGCGTGTCCTCCTGGTCACGCCGGGCGGCCGCCGCCGGGGCACCTGTTCGTCCCGGCCCCCTCGCCGGTCGACCGCCGCAAGACCGGCAGCACGTACCACCTGATCAGTGACGGCGGCGACACCCCTTCCGCGACATCATCGGCGTCGGCCGGCTCCGCTACGTCGTGGAGCAGACCTTCGCCCAGCTCCACCGGTTCAAGCGGCTCGCCGTCCGTTGGGAACGGCTCCTCGACCTCCACGGCGCCTTCGTCTGACCCGTTCGGTCTGACCGGGTTTCAGATCCGCCAGGAGTCGGCGCCCCATCGGTCAGAGATCGGCATGAGAGTACCGTGGTCCCGTTCCGTCGGAGCGGATCAGGGGAGGTGTGTCATGCCCAACAGTCGGATCATCCAATCGGCGCTGAACGGCGACGCGGAGGAGCTGAGACGGGTCGTCGGACCGGGCGGTCTCGTGTGCGTCGCTCCGGGCCTGTCGAGCGTGTTCGTGGTCCGGACCGCCGCCGACGGAGCGCAGACGGGCACAGTCGCCCTTCCCGGCAGCACCACGTCCGTCCAGTTGCCCAGGTCGTTCCAGGTGCGCCACATCGGTCACGACCGCGAACGCTTCACCCTGACCAGCGCGGACGGGCGGTCCGTGACCGGCACGCCGCGGCAGTTCGGCGCCTACTACAAGGTGATCGCCGAGGAGTACAACCCTTGGTACGAGGAGCACGTCGCGGAAGCCTTTCTGGCGACGAACCTGCTCCCGGACGGCCTGCTCCTGCCTCGCGTCGTGCATGCGGACAGCGACCCGAGGGTGGGCGGGCTCCAGGCAGAGGGCGGGATCACCGGGAGCTCGGTGACGGTGGCGGGGCAGCAGCTGGAGATCTGGTTCGACTGCGCCGGCCCGGAGAAGGTCACCGTACTGCTGCCTCATGCCCGGCGATTGGTGGCCGGCTTCGAGCGCATTCGCCGGGACGGCGCGGAGTTCATCTGGACCGCGTTCGCGGAGGGCGACGAGACCGAGGAGGAGAAGGCCCGCTTCCCCGAGGTCATGACGCCGGAAACGCTGGTCGTCTACCGCTCGGGAGACTTCGAAGTCCATTTCGGTGAGACCGGGAGCCGCTACTTCATGGACGGCTACTGGCCGGCCGTCCAGTACCGCGCCGACATGACGCCCGTCCACGCCACGGTGGAGGCCTGAACACGCCGGGCCCGCGCAGGCTGCTGCACTGGTCGAACTGGTGCAGACACCACCAGTCCACGGCCCGTCGCAGCCACGGGCAGGGCAGCGAAGTCGGGCTCCCGCTCATGGGGCGCTGAGCTCAGGTGAGGTCGAAGGTGACGTTCACGGAGCCGTCCCAGTCCGGTGCCTCCGTAAGTGTGAGGGTTCCATCCTCTGCCTCGCCCACTCGCACCATGATCCCGCCGCGATCCTCGCCGGGAAACGAAATCGAGAAGTGGGGATCCATCTCCATGAGGAAGTTCCAGCCCTCGCGCTGCTTCCGGTCGAGAGTGTTGGCATGCCGACCGGTTGCCCGCCACTCGCCGACCGTGACGGTGATGTCGATGTCGTACATCTCGAGGCAAGTCGAGTGATTGGCCCACCATTCGAGGCGGCCCTGACCCACGTATCGATCCATGAGCACACTATGCACGGTGCCCGGGCCGGGCGGTCGAGCCGAAGGGCCCCGGTCAGAGGACGGCTGGACCGGGGGTCGGTGACGACGGGTTGCTACGCGAGCCGGACCGTTGGCCAGACGCGTTCGCGCCGCCCGCCGACGCGGACCCGGCGCCCTTCTTCCGTGTCAGGGCCCACGAACAGGCACTCACGTCACCGCCCCCATGCGCCGGATTGCACGTCAACAACTCTCGAGTGCAAGTCTTTTCGATCTCCGACGGAAAGGAGCCGTTGCCGGGCCGCTCAGGAACCAGCCGATCAAAAGCACGACAGGGGCACCGAGAACTGCCATGCCAAGCAAGGGGCCGTCATCTCCGACAACCGCCAACGTCAGCGTCTCGGCAAGGTATGCCCCAGCTGCCGCAGCACCGGCCAGCATGCTCCGATGCGCGTCACGGTCCCAGACCGTCGGCGGTGACAGAGCCAACGCTGTCCCCATGGCTGCACCGGGCAGCAGCCCCGCAGCCGTTCCCAGGACGGCAAGTGCCATGGCGGTACCCAGCGAGACCCCCGCCTCTGACACCAAGAAGGCAGCAACCAGAAGGGCCGGAACGGCGCCCGCCAACCCGCCCAGCGCGACTCCGAACGCCACAACCTTCGATCGGACTCCCACATCTCCCCCTAACCTGAGAGCGACCCTACCCCGGACTCCGCTCGCTGCACCGGAAGGGGCCTTGCCTCAGGCGCCACACGGACCAGGGCTCAGAAGTTGGTAGAAGGGAGCCGTCGCCGCAAGGTCGTTGATGCGCTGCCGGGCGACCGCAGAGTCGATCCTCGCCGGTCGCCGGTCTGCCAGGCGGCCCGCTGGCGCAGCGAGACCCGGTTGCCGTCCGGGTCCGCCGTCTCGATGCGGATCCCGAAGCCGTAGTCCTCCGGCTCGGGCCGGTCGAAGACCACGCCGCGCCCCCGCAGCACCTCGAAGTCCGCCCGCAGATCGTCCGATTCGAGCAGCACCGGCCCCGGCGCGACGCCCTCGGACAGCCCGGCCGGCTGGCGCGCGGCGGGGGCGTGCGGCCAGAGGATGATCTCTGTCCGGCTGCCGGGGACGCCGACGGTGAGGAAGCGTCCGTCGGGGCCGGGGAAGTCGATACGCTTCTCCAGGCCGAGCCGGTCGGTGTAGAAGGCGAGCGCGCGGTCCTGGTCGGTGACGTAGAGCGTCACGTACATGATGTCGGTCAGCATGGCGGTTCCTCCGTCTGTCGGGCTGGGTCGCCTGTCTGACGGATCCCGGCCGGGAGTTGTGACAGGCCTCAGCGCACCGCCGCCCAGAAGGAGCGCTCGTACGCCTGCAGCAGCCGAGCCGCCTCGGCGGCGTCGTCCGCCGATTCGCCTTCGTCCAGGGCGGTTCGGAGCAGGGCGAGGGTGGTGGGCTCGAAGTCGGGCGGGAGCTCGGCGAAGAAGCGGAAGAATGCGGCGGCCTCGGGGCCGTACTCGTCACCGACGGTGTCCGCCAGCCGCGCGCAAGTGACCGACCAGCTGGGGAAGTTGGCCAGAAGTGCGAGCACCGTCTGGCTCAGCGTGCCGAACTGGGCCAGCCAGGCCAGGTAGTGCGGGTAGCACTGGGCGGCCGGAGCCGGGCGGTAGGCCGCGAGCTCCTCGGGCGGGAGGCCGACCGCGGCGGCGTACGGGCCGAGCAGGCCCAGCGCCTCGCCCTCCCCGGCCGCGAGCCCGAGGAAGAACGAGCCCGCCGGGCCGCGCTCCGCGAAGCGGGCGGCCAGCAGCGCGAAACTGCGCCGGTCACTGCGGATGATCCGGTACTCCTCACCCGCGATCCGCCGCAGCACCGCCGCATCAACAGAGCCCAACTCCGACGCACTGGAACCTAGTTCGATGCGAATGCGGTCGTACAGCTCACGCGCGCTGGTAGCGGCCAAGGCGACCTCCGGGGACAGGCGGCGGACGACCCCCACGCTACGGGTGCCGCCCACCGCCGTCACCGCGCCACTCCGGACCCTAAGGCAGTCGGAAGGTCCCGACGATGCTGGTCGCGCCGAGGACGGACGGCTCGATGGCGGCCGTGACCTCTTTGTAGGTCAGGCCCGGCTCGGGCAGGGTGGGGACGGAGAGGGCGTAGAGGGTGAAGACGTAGTGGTGGACCTGGCCGGTGGGCGGCGGGCAGGGGCCGCCCCAGCCGGCCCCGGGCAGACCGTTGACGTCGAAGCTGTCGGCGCCCTGGGTGAACTGGAGCGTGCCGTGGCCGTCGATCTGGTGGGCGGCGCCGGGGATGTCGTAGAGCACCCAGTGGTGCCAGCCGCCCGCCAGCGGGGCGTCCGGGTCGTTCACCAGCAGGGCGTAGCCGGCGGTCCCGGCCGGGGCGCCCAGCCAGTCCAGCTCGGGGGCGAGGTTCTTGCCGTTGCACCCGGTCACGTCCGGGTAACCGCCGTACTCCGTCCAGGCGGGCAGCCTGCCGCCGTCGCGGAAGTCGGGGCTGGTGAGGGTGAAGGGCCTCGGTCGGGTCTGTGAAGCCGTGGCCGGGCCGGTGAAGCAGGCTGCGACGGCCAGTGCGGCGGCCGCGACCGCCGCGGTGCGCAGGGCAGGCAGGCGTGAGGTGAGCAACGGATCCCCCGTGGCTCGTAGTTGAGTGCCCGTCGGTAGTCCCGGGCCACAGTAGCCAAGCCCGGCCCGGGGGCGGCGTCAAGGGAAAGGGCGCCGATCGGGCAGGCCAAATCGATACATGTCCATGCCATCGATTTGGCGAAACGTTGACCAGATCGCGGGAGAGTCATGACAGAAGCCGACTGTACGGTCTGCGCATGCCCCCTCACCTGCGCAGGCCGGGTCTCCCGGTCCTCCCGTACCGCAAGCCGACGCTCGGCCGGGACTACTGGGTCTTCGACGACGTGCTGCCCAACGTGGACGAGGTCCGGGCCCGCTGTCTGGCCAAGGACGACTGGACCGAGGGGTACCCGCACAAGCCCGAGAGCTGGCCCGGGCTGCGCACCATGCCCGGGCTGGAGCCCGCCGAGATGGCCCGGGTGGAGGCGCTGGTGCGCAAGGCCACCGGCGCGCAGAAGCTCTGGGTCCAGGAGGCGCCCGGCGGTGGCGGCATCCTCAACCACAACTGCATCCAGGTGGTGGGGGAGAAGGAGTGCGAGCCGCGCCCGCACACCGACTCGCGGGCGCTCTGCCGGTACGCCGCCGTGCTCTACCTGACCCCCGGCGCCCCCAAGACCACCGGCACCAGCTTCTACCGCCAGTCCATGCCGGGCGGCCTGCTCGGCGGCAACCTGGTCCAGGCGCCGCACACCAACCTGGTCGAGGCGCTCGGCACCCGGTTCGTCCCGGCCGACTCCTTCACCGAGGACCTCGCGGTGCCCAACAAGTACAACCGCCTGCTGGTCTACCACGCCAACCTGATGCACACCGCGACGGCCTACTGCGGCTCCACGCTCGACGACAAGCGGATGACCGCGGTCTTCTTCTGGATGGCCTGAGCGCCCGCCGCCCTCGCCTGAAACGCCGTCGGTCCCCACCGGGACCGGCGGCGTCTCCCGTCAGGCCCAGCCGGCCGCCCGTACGCCGAACCACTGCTCCGCGCCGAACTCCTCGAACCGCTCCCGCTCGGTGAAGCCCAGCCTGCCCGCGAGCCGCATCGAGGGGCCGTTGGCCGTCTGGGTGCAGAGCACCACCGGCTCGCCGGGCAGCGCGCCGCCGCACCACTCGAGCACCGCCGCACACGCCTCGGCGGCGTACCCGGCACCCCAGGAGTGCGGCAGGAACACGTAGCTGAGCTCGACCTCCCCGCCCTCGGGGCGCAGGTGCCCCGGGCGCTCGGCCCCGCGCCGGTCGAGTGTCACCTGACCGACCATCTCGCCGGCGAGCTCGACCACGAACATCCCCGGCCGCCGCCCCGGAACCTCGGGCACCGCCCGCTCCAGCTCCTCCCGGGGCACCGCGCCGCCCAGGTAGGTACGCACCTCGGGCGAGGCGAACAGCTCGATGAACGCCGGACGGTCCCGGCCCTCGGCTTCGCGGAGCACCAGCCGCTCGGTCCGGACCGGGGCAGGGGGCCAGACAACCGCTCCTAGATCAACCATGGCGTCCAAGCTACCCCGCCTTCCGTGCGGCGACACGGGTTCCGCCCGGAAGGGGCGGCCTTGATCGTGCCGGGAGGGTCTGCTTTGCTGGCTACGGTTCGACCAGGGGGAGCAAGAACGTCATGGAGACAGCCGACCACCCGTCAGAAGCGGGGAACAGCAACGCGGACGAGGTCCGGGAGCCGATACGGCAGGAGGCCGGCGTGCCCGTCGGCCGGGCCGAGACGCCCCTCGCGATCGCCTTACGGCGGGCGGCCGTCACGCTGCTGCTGCTCGCCCTGGCGCTCGCGCTGGCCGGCTTCCACCACCCCCGCCCGCTGTACGGGCCGCCCGCGCTGCTCGCCCTCGCCGCCGTGGCAGGCCTGGGCTGGAGCCTCGCCGTCCGGGCCGCCGGCGCGGCGGCGGTGCCGCCCTCCGCGGCCCCGAGGCCGGCTGTCGTACCGCCCCCGCCGGCGCGGCTGCCACTGCCCCGGCCGGGCGCCGGATGGCGGCACCGCACCTATCTGGCCACGCTCGTCCTGGTCGCACTCTCCGTGCTGGCCTTCCTGCCCAGCAACGCCGAGGACAGCCGCTACCGGGCGTTCCAACGGGCGGGGGCCGCCGTCACGCAGGGGAGGATCGCCCAGCGGCCCGAGCACCAGCACACCGTCGACCACCCCGGCGGGGGGAAGAACCAGCAGCGCTACCAGCACTCCACCGCCGACCTGCTGGTCACCCTCCCGGGCCCGGGAGGGCGGCCCGAGCTCGTGAAGGTGCACGGCGCCTCGGCCGACACCATCTTCACCCGCGGCGGCACCGTCACCGTCCTGTACGCGCCGGACGCACCCTGGCTCGGCGGCGTCGTGGACGACTCGGAGGACCTCTCCGCCTACCTGCCCGGCATGTTCCGGCCGCCGGCCGCGCCGGTCACCGCGCTGCTCGGCGTCTACGCCTTCGTCATGCTGGGCTGGATCTACACCGTGCTCAGCCACCGCGGCCGGGCCAAGGCGAAGGTGGTCGCCGCCGACAGCGCCGCCGGGCCCGTCCCGGCCGTCCGGGCCCGCGTGGTGAGCGCCGTCCGCGAGGACGTCACCGGCCCGGGCAACCGCCCCGGCACCGCCGTCGTCAGCTCCGAGCACTGGCTCGAACTGCGCAGCGGCACCACCACCGTGCGCCTGATCCTCAGCGACCCGCACTCCGGTCCCTTCCTCGCCCGCCGCCTGGAGGGCTGTGAGGGCTGGCTGGTGGCCGCCCGCCGCTGGCGGCTCGTCAAGGACCACCAGCCGCTCGCCTTCGTCACCGACACCGGCGAGGTGGTCTGGGGCGAGGCCCGCAACTACGGCCCCGGCTTCCCCGGGCTGTTCGGCGCCGAACGCCCGGCCGGCGCCCCGGGCCCCGAGACCACCGACCCGACCCGCCAAGTCCGCCTCGCGCCCCGCGTCGTCCACCCCGGCTGGACCACCGACGGCCTGACGGCCCTGCTCCTCGCCCTCACCCTGCTGGTCTCCGCCCCGACCTTCCTCACCGCCTCCCGCCCCTTCGACCACCCCTTCAGCTACGGCGCCCCCCTGCTCGTCGCCGCCCTGGCCGCCCACGCCCTCGCCTGGCGGCGCCACACCCGCCGCCTCCCCTGGCGGGTCCGCACCGTCGAGGCGTACTGAGCCTGCGGGAGCGTCCTGTGACGGGCCGGGAACGGGTCCGTACCCTCGGCCCATGAGTCCTGCCGGTACGAAGTACCGATCGAGCGCGCGGCTCCGCCATTCGGGGTTCTCCGAATGTCGGGCTGGCTTTTCGGCCGTTGGCATGAGTTAGCATCATTGGCGTTTCCATTTGTCTACCATCTATCGCCAAGGGGTGCGCGCTGTCTGCCGTCGCGCGTCGGGTCGGTTATCCACTGCTGTTGCTGGGAGTGCTGTCCACGGTCGTGGCGGCACTGCATTTCCACTGGGACCTCGACCGGGTCAGCGCCTTGGTGCTGTGCGGTGTCATCGGCTACCTCGCGGTGCTGGAGCGCGTGATCCCCTATCGCACCGACTGGTGGCCGAGCCGACGTGAACTCGGGTGGTACGCCGTCTACTTCCTGCTGAGCATGGTGGGCGGCGCGCTGGCCCAGGGGCTGGTGACCCTGGTGGTGGGCGCCGTCGCGACGCCCGGGCCGGGGCTGCCGCTGGCCGCGCAGATTCCGCTCGCGCTGCTGGTCGGGACGCTCGGCGACCATCTCGTCCACCGTTTCTCGCACCACCGCCCATGGCTCTGGCGGCTGCACGGCGTGCACCACGTGCCACCGAAGGTGAATGTCGCCAACAATGGCGTTAATCATTTTCTCGACGTTTTTCTCGCCCAGTCCGCCGTGCAGATCTCGCTGGCCATCATCGGATTTTCCAAGGAATCCGTCTTCGCTGTCGGAATGTTTCTCCTGGCCCAGGGATATTTCGTCCACGCGAACATCGACGTCTCCCTCGGCGTGCTCGGCCACGTCCTGGCCGGGCCGGAGCAGCACCGGTTGCACCACAGCACCGACCTGGCCGAGGCCGGCCACTACAGCTCGGACCTCGCGCTCTGGGACCACGTCTTCGGCAGCTACACCTGGCATCCGGGGCGGGTCCCGCGCTCCGTCGGACTCGCCGATCCGGTGTCCTTCCCCACCACCGGCGAGCTCGCCGCCACGCTGCTGCACCCCTGGCGCCGGATGCGGACGCCCGGACCGTCCGTCTGAGCCACGCCCGCCCCGACTGCTTCCGCGTGCGCCGTCCCCCGCCCGCGCCGTCCCCACCCCCCCGGATTGGACCATGACCATCTCGCCACCCACCATGCCCAGTGAGCGGATCGCGATCGTCGGGATCGGCTGCCGGCTGCCCGGCCACGCCAACGACCACCGGTCGTACTGGCGCAATCTGATGGAGGGCCGGGACTGCATCGTCCCCACGCCCGCCGACCGGTACGACGTCGCGTCGCTGGGCACCCGGGACCGGGCCAAGCCCGGGCGGCTGGTGGGCGGCCGGGGCGGGTACATCGACGGCTTCGACACCTTCGACCCGGCGTTCTTCGGCATCAGCCCGCGCGAGGCCGCCTACATGGACCCGCAGCAGCGCAAGCTGCTCGAGGTCACCTGGGAGGCGTTGGAGGACGGTGGTCTGCGGCCGGCCGAGCTGGCCGGCCGGGAGGTGGGGGTGTACGTCGGGGCGTTCACCCTGGACTACAAGATCCTCCAGTTCGCCGACCTCGGCTTCGAGACCCTCGCCGCGCACACCGCCACCGGCACCATGATGACGATGGTGTCGAACCGCATCTCGCACTGCTTCGACTTCCGCGGGCCCAGCATCTCGATCGACACCGCGTGCAGCTCCTCGCTGGTCGCGGTGCACCTGGCCTGCCAGAGCCTGATCGGCCGGGAGACCGAACTCTCCGTGGTGGGCGGCACGTTGCTGCACATGGCGCCGCAGTACACGATCGGCGAGACCAAGGGCGGGTTCCTGTCCGAGGACGGCCGCTCGCGGGCGTTCGACGCCGAGGCCAACGGGTACGTGCGGGCCGAGGGCGTCGGCGTGGTGATCCTCAAACGGCTGGCGGACGCGCTGCGCGACGGTGACCCGGTGCACGCCGTGATCATCGGCAGCGGCGTCAACCAGGACGGCCGGACCAACGGGATCACCGTGCCCAGCGCGGACGCCCAGGTCTCCCTGATCGAGCGGGTCTGCGCCCGGGCCGGGGTGGTGCCGGGCAGCCTGCAGTACGTCGAGGCGCACGGCACCTCCACCCCGGTCGGCGACCCGATCGAGGCCTCGGCGCTCGGGCGGGTGCTGTCGGTGGGCCGCCGGCCGGGGGAGCGCTGCTACGTCGGGTCGGTGAAGACCAACATCGGGCACACCGAGTCCGCGGCCGGTGTGGCCGGGCTGATCAAGACCGCGCTCGCCCTCAAACACCGGCGGATCCCGCCGCACATCAACCTGGAGCGGCCGAACCCCGCGATCGACCTGGCCGCCCTGCCGTTCGAGTTCCCGCGCACCGTGGTCGACTGGCCCGAGCACGACGGCCCGGCCCGGGCCGGCGTCAACTCCTTCGGCTTCGGCGGCACCAACGCGCACGTCCTCCTCGAGGCCCCGCCCGGGCAGGAGCCCGCGGCGCCGGCGGCTCCGCCGAGCTGGACGGTGCTGCCGCTGAGCACCCGCGACCCGGCCGGGCTGCCCGAACTGGCCGCCGGGATCCGGCGCGAACTCGCCGCCGGAGCAGTGCTCGCCGACCTCGGGCACACCCTGGCGCAGCGCCGCCAGCACCTGCCCGAGCGGCTGGCCGTGGCCTACTCGGACCGGGAGTCGCTGGACGAGGCGCTGGCCGCCCACGAGCGTGGCGAGCCGCACCCGAGGGTGCTCCAGGGCCGGGCGCGGGAGCGACAACACCGCCGACTGGCCTGGGTGTTCACCGGCATGGGCCCCCAGCGGTGGGCGATGGGCCGCGAGCTGCAGGAGAGCGAACCGGTCTACCGCGAAGCCGTCGAAGCCTGTGACCGGGAGATCCGGCGGCAGGCCGGCTGGTCGCTCCTCGACGAACTCGCCCGCGGCGAGGCCGAGTCGCGCATGGCCGAGACCTGGCTCGCCCAACCCGCCAACTTCGCCGTGCAGGTGGGGCTCGCCGCGCTCTGGCGCAGCCGCGGTGTCCACCCCGACGCGATCGTCGGCCACAGCACCGGCGAGGTCGCGGCCTTCCACGAGGCCGGGGTGTACGACCTGGCCCAGGCCGTGCGGGTGGTGCTGCACCGCAGCCGGCTCCAGCACCGGCTGGCCGGCACGGGCACCATGCTCGCCGTCGGCCTGGCCGAGGCAGCGGCGGAGCGGCGGTCCCGCCCGTACCGGGACAGGGTGTCCCTGGCGGCCGTGAACGGGCCGAGCGCGGTCACCCTCGCGGGCGAGGCCGACGCACTGCGCGAGCTCGCCGAGGAGTTGCGGCAGGAGCAGGTCTTCGCCAAGTTCCTGGACGTCGAAGTCCCGTACCACAGCGTGCGGATGGACCCGATCCGGGAGGAACTGCTGGCGGCGCTGGCGAGCCTCGAGCCGGCCGAGGCGCGGGTGCCGCTCTACCTGACCGCCGCCGAGGCGCGCGCCCGCGGCCCGGAGCTCGACGCCGCGTACTGGTGGCGCAACGTCCGGCACCCGGTGCGGTTCCGGGCCGCGATCGAGCGGATGGCGCGGGACGGCCACACGCTGTTCCTCGAGCTCGGCCCGCACCCGGTGCTCGGGCACGCCATCCGCGAGTGCCTCGACAGCGCCGAGGTGCGGACGCTGGCGTCCGTCCGGCGGCACCAGAACGAGCCCGAGCACATCGCCCGGACGCTCGCCGAACTGCACACCCTCGGCGTCGACCTCTCCTGGGCCGCCCTGCACCCGCCCGGCCGACCGGTGCCCCTGCCCTGCTACCCCTGGCGCCGGGACAGGTACTGGACGGAGCCGCGCCCGGTCGAGCAGGTCCGGCTCGGCGAGTTCGACCATCCGCTGCTCGGCCGCCGGACCGCCAACACCCAGCCGACCTGGGAGAACGCGCTGGACGTCGAGAAGCTGCCCTACCTCCGCGACCACCGGATCGAGGGCAACGTCGTGTTCCCGGCGGCGGGCTACCTGGAGATGGCCGCCCAGGCCGTCCGGGCGCTGACCGGCGGCACGGACGTGGTGCTCGCCGAGGTGGAGCTCGCCCGCGCGCTGGTCCTCCCGGACACCGAGCCGACCAGAGCCCAGTTCTGCTTCGCCCCGCAGGACGGGCACTTCACCGTGGCCACCCGGGCGGCCACCGGCGATCCGGTCGTGCACACCACCGGACGGATCCGCACCGGCCAGCGGCGCGACCACGGCCCCGCGCTGGACGTACCCGCCGTCCTCTCGCGCGGCACCCGCCGCGACGGCGCCGAGTGCTACCGGGAGCTCGCCTCGCACGGCTACCACTACGGCCCGGCCTTCCAGGCGGTCCAGGAGGTGTGGACGGCCCCCGGCGAGGCGCTGGCCCGGATCAGCCCGACCGGCGCCGACGCCGCCGGCCACCACGCCCACCCGGTGCTGCTCGACGCGTGCTTCCAGACCCTGCTCGCCGCCCGGGTGCTCCAGGCCGAGGAGGCGGGCCGCGGTGTCCGGCTGCCGGTGTCGATCGAGGAGGTACGGCTGGGCCCGATCGGTGACCAGCCGCTCTGGGCCCACGCCACCGTCACCCGCGACACCGGGGACGAGCTGGTGGGCGACCTCGCCCTGTACGCCGAGGACGGCACCCCGCTCGGCCGGATCACCGGCTTCCGGGTGGCCGACGTGGCCCGGGCCGCCGCCTCCGTCGGCCTCGCCACCATCGACAGCTGGCTCAGTGAACTCGCCTGGACCGAAGCCGAGTCGCCCCGGGCGGAGGCCGACCACGGCGACCTGGTGCTGCTCGCCGACGGCGGCGGGTTCGCCGAACGGCTGGCCGCGCGGGCCGCCGGGCGCGGCATCCGCTGCCACCTGGTCAGGCCCGGCGACGGCTACCGGCCCACCGGGGGCGGCTCCACCGTCCGCCCCGACTCGGCCGAGGACTTCACCCGCCTGCTCGCCGACCTCGGCCCCGCGTTCCGCACCGTCGTCCACCTCTGGAACCTGGACCTGCCCCGCCTCGACGCCACCGGTCGGAGCGACCTCGACCACCTCGCCACCCTCGGCGCCTACTCGCTGATCGCCCTCGCCCAGGCCCTGCCCGCCGCCCGTCCGGACGGACGGCTGCACATCGTCACGCGCGCCACCCAGGCGGCCGTGCCCGAGGACCGGGTCGAACCCCTCGGCGCACCGGCCTGGGGGCTCGGCCGAGTCCTGTGGCAACAGGAACTCGTCGGCCAGCGCGGTAAGTTGATCGACCTCGACGGAGCCGCCGCCGGGCCCGAGGAGACCGAGGCGGTGCTCGGCGAAGTCACCTGTGCCGACGAGCAGGAGATCGCCCTGCGGGCCGGCCGCCGCCTCACCAGCCGGCTGCGCCCCGTCCAGGGCCTGACCCGCCCGCTGCCCCCGGTGCTGCGGCCCGACGGCAGCTACCTGGTCACGGGTGCCTTCGGGGCGCTCGGCCGGCTGCTCTGCCGCGCGCTCGTCCGGCGGGGCGCCCGACGGCTGATCCTGCTCGGCCGCACCGCGCTGCCCGGGCGCGCGCAGTGGCCGCAGGCCGAGCCGGGCGGTGCGAGCGCCGAACGGATCGCCTTCCTGCGGGAGCTGGAAGCGCTCGGCGCCGAGGCGGTGGTGGCCCCCGTCGACGTCACCGACGAAGCCGCCCTCGCCGCGTGGCTGGCCGGCCACCGCAGCCGCGGGCTCCCGCCGGTCCGGGGCGCCTTCCACCTGGCCGGGCAGGTCCGGGACACCCTGCTGCCGCAGATGGACCGGGCGGCCTTCGACGCCGGGTACGCGCCCAAGGCCGTCGGCGCCTTCCTCCTGCACCGGCTGCTCCGGGAGGAGCCGCTGGAGCACTTCGTGCTGTTCGCCTCCGTCGCCTCGGTGCTGACCACCGCCGGCCAGGCCAACTACGCGGCGGGCAACGCCTTCCTGGACGCGCTGGCCCACCACCGCCGGGCGGGCGGCCACCCCGCGATCAGCCTGGACTGGGGCCCCTGGGCGACCGGAATGATCGAGGAGCTCGGCCTGGTCGCCCACTACCGTGACGCGCGGGGCATGAGATCCCTCCCGCCCGAGGCCGGCGTCGCCGTTCTCGAGCGGGTGCTCGGGCAGGACCACGCCCAGCTGCTGATCACGACCGTGGTCGACTGGCCGGCCTTCCTCTCCTGGTACCCGGAGCCGCCGCCGCTGGTCGCCGACCTGGCGGCGAGCGCCACCGAACCCGCCCGCACCGCGACCGGCGGCTTCCTGGACGCCTTCCGCGCGGCCGACCCGCAGGCCCGGCAGGCCCTGGTGGCCGAGCGCTTCGCGGCCGCCGTCGCGAGCGTGCTGCGGATCGGCGCCGACCGGATCGACGAGCGCACCAGGCTCGGCGAGCACGGCCTGGACTCGCTGCTCGCCATGGAGCTGCGCGCCCGCGTCCACGGCGAACTCGGTGTCGCCCTGCCGGTGGTGGCACTGCTGGGCAACGGCCCGGTGGGCGACCTGGTGAGTCTGCTCCTCACCGGCCTGGCCGAGCAGGCGGCCTTCGACGGCGCCCTCGAACCGGCGGCCGTCGAGCTGTACACCGACGAGCGGTGCTACCCGCTCACCCACAACCAGAAGGCCCTCTGGTTCCTCCGGCAGCTCCACCCGGACGGCTTCGCCTACAACATCGGCGGCGCCGTCGAGGTCCGCACCGCCATCGACCCCGGGCTCTTCACCGAGGCCTTCCGCACCGTCGTCGCCCGCCACCCGGCGCTGCGCTCCTCGTTCACCACCGAGGAGGGCCGCCCGGTCCAGCGGATCCGGGAGGAGGCGCTGGTCGACACCGCCCTGGTCGACGTCGAGGGCAAGCCCTGGGCCGAGGTCCAGGAACTGATCGTCGCGGAGTACCGAAAGCCCTACGACCTGGAGCACGATCCGCTGGTGCGGCTGCGGATGTTCCGGCGCGGGCCGCAGCAGTGGGTGCTGATGAAGGCCGTCCACCACATCGTGTCCGACGCGATCTCCACCTTCACCTTCATCGAGGAGCTGTTCGAGGCGTACGAGGCCCTGCTGCAGGGCCGGACCCCCGAACTCCCGCCGGTGCCCGCCCGCTACCTGGACTTCCTCAACCAGCAGAACCGCTTCCTGGCCGGCCCCGAGGCCCGCCGGATGCTCGAGCACTGGCGGAGCCGGCTGCCGGCCGAAGTCCCGCTGCTCGACCTGCCCACCGACCGGCCCCGGCCGGCCGTGCAGACGCACAACGGCGCCTCGGTCTTCTTCCAGCTGGACGCCGGCCTCAGCGGCCGGGTGCACGAGCTGGCCCGCGCGCACAACGCGACACCGTTCATGGTGCTGCTGGGCGCGTACTACCTGCTGCTGAACCGCTGGTCCGGGCAGGACGACATCATCGTCGGCAGCCCGGTGGCCGGCCGCTCCCAGGAGGAATTCGCCTCCGTCTACGGGTACTTCGTGAACCCGCTGCCGCTGCACGTGAGCCTGGCGGGGGAGCCGACCGTCGCCGAGCTGCTGGCCAGAGTCCGGGAGACGGTGCTCGGCGGGCTGGACAACCAGGAGTACCCGTTCGTGCTGCTGGTCGAACAGCTGGGGCTCCAGCACGACCCCAGCCGCTCGGCGGTGTTCCAGGCGATGTTCATCCTGCTCACCCACAAGGTGGCGGTCGAGCGGGCCGGCTACCGCCTGGACTACATCGAACTGCCGGAGGAGGAAGGACAGTTCGATCTGACCCTGTCCGCCTACGAGGACCGCGCCGACGGCCGCTTCCACTGCGTCCTCAAGTACAACTCCGACCTCTTCGACGCTTCGACCGTCGAGCGGATGGCCGGGCACTACCGCAACCTGCTGGCGGCGATGGCCGAGGCCCACACGCAGCAGCCGGCCGGCCGGCTGCGGATGCTCGGCGAGGACGAACGGAGGCGTGTGCTCACCGAGTTCAGCGGCGCCGGGCGCACTCTCGACCACGACGTGCCACTGCCCGACCTGGTGGCCAAGGCCGCCGCCGAGCACCCCGAGGCCGTCGCGGTGAGCGCCCCCGGCCCGCTCGGCACCCGGCGGCTCAGCTACGGCGAACTCGACCACCGCGCCCAGCGGACGGCCGGGCGGCTGCGCGAACTCGGGGTCGGGGAGGGCTCGGTGGTCGCGGTCTGCCTCGAGAAGTCGCCCGAACTGATCACCACCCTGCTCGCGGTCTGGCGAGCCGGCGCCGCGTACCTGCCGCTCGATCCGGGGTACCCGGCCGACCGCCTGGCCTACCAGGTGGCCGACGCGGGCGCCGCCCTGGTCGTGGTCGACCAGACGCGGCCGGCGCCCCCCGGGCTGCCCGCCGCGCTGGTCACCCTGGAGGACCTCGAGATGCCCGCGGCGCAGGAGATCCCGCTGCCGGCCGCCGACCCGGACCGTCCCGCCTACGTGATCCACACCTCCGGCTCCACCGGCCGGCCCAAGGGCGTGCAGGTCTCCCACCGCAGCCTGGCCGCCGTCACTGCGGGCTGGCGCGCCGAGTACCGGCTCGACGCCGACGCCCGGGTGCACCTGCAGATGGCCGGGACGGCCTTCGACGTGTTCACCGGCGACCTCGCCCGGGCGCTCGGCTCCGGCGGCACGCTCGTCCTGGTCGGCCGCGAGCTGCTCTTCGACACCGCCCGGCTCTACCAGGCCATGGTTGACGAGGCCGTGAACTGCGGCGAGTTCGTACCGGCCGTGGCCCGCTCGCTGCTCGCGCACTGCGAACGCGAAGGCCTGCGCCTGGACTTCATGCGCCTGCTGATCGTCGGATCGGACCTCTGGAAGGCCGGGGAGCACGCCCGGCTGCGTGCCCTGTGCGGGCCGGACACCCGGGTGGCCAACTCCTACGGCCTGACCGAGGCCACCATCGACAGCAGCTACTTCGACGGGCCGGTGGCGGAGCTGGAGCCGGGGCGGATGGTGCCGATCGGCCGGCCGTTCCCGAACAGCGAGCTGTACATCCTCGACCGCCACGGCGAACCCGTGCCGCCGGGTGTACCCGGTGAGCTGTGGGTCGGCGGCGCGGGCGTGGCGGACGGCTACCCGAACGACCCCGGCCGGACGGCCGAGCGCTTCGCCGTCCTCGACCTGGACGGGCCGGTGCGGCTCTACCGCACGGGCGACCTCTGCCGCTGGGACGCGCAGGGCACCGCCCACCTGCTCGGCCGGATCGACAACCAGGTCAAGGTCCGCGGCCACCGGATCGAGCTGGGGGAGATCGAGGCGCACCTGGCCGCCCGGCCGGAGCTGTCCCAGGTCTGCGTGACGGCCCGTCAGGACGCGGGCGGCGAGTACGCGCTGTGCGCGTACTGCGTCCCCGCCGAGGGCGCGGGCCTCAACCGGCGGGAGCTGCGGCGCAGCCTGGCGGAGCAACTGCCCACCTTCATGATCCCCTCCTACTTCATGGAGCTGCCCGCGCTGCCGCTGACGGGCAACGGCAAGATCGACCTGGCCGCCCTGCCCGAGCCGGGCGCCGACACCGGCGCCGAGCCGTACGAGCCGCCCGTCACGCTCTACGAGACCCGGATGGCCCACCACTGGCAGGCACTGCTCGGGCTCGAGGAGGTCGGCCTGCAGCACGACTTCTTCGAGCTCGGCGGCAGCTCCATCCGGCTGATCGAGCTCATCCACCACCTGCGGGCCGAGTTCAACATCGGCATCCCGGTGAGCCGGCTCTTCAAGGCCACCACCCTGCACGGGATGGCCCGTACCGTCGAACAGATCATCACCGGCGAGCTCGAAGGCGCGGAGCCGTACCTGTGGTTCAACCCGGCGGCGCCGCAGGAGAGCACGGTGTGCTGCTTCCCGCCGGCCGGCGGCCACGGGCTGGTCTACCGGCAGCTCGCGCCCCATCTGGCGGGCCGGCGGATCGCCGCGTTCAACTACCTGACCGGGGACGACAAGGTGGCACGGTACGCGGATCTCGTCGAGGAGCTGCACCCGCAGGGCCCGTGCGCGCTGCTCGGCTACTCGCTCGGCGGCAACCTCGCCTTCGAGGTGGCCAAGGAGCTGGAGGGCAGGGGCCGGGAGGTCGGCGCCGTGGTGGTGCTCGACTCCTACCGGACCGCCGAGGCGCACCCGCTCGGCGAGGAGCACCTGACCGCGTTCGAGCGGGAGCTCCACGACCACCTGCGCCGGCACACCGGGTCGGCGATCGTCGCCCGCGAGAGCGTCGAACAGGCCCGGGAGTACCTGGAGTTCAGCAGTCGGACCCCGAACCTCGGCACCGTGGCCGCGCCGGTCACCGTGGTCTGCGACCAGGACGGCCTGGCGTTCCACAGCAGTCGCGAGCCCGGCAGCTGGCACGGCGTCTCCACCGCCGGCACCGTCGTGCACCGCGGGCACGGCCGCCACGCCGAGATGCTCGACGGCGAATTCGCGGCGCGCAACGCCGAGTTGGCCCTGGCCGGGCTGTCCGGGGGCGTGGCCGATGGCCGGGCGTGACCACCGGCCGGCCGGCCGCCCCCAGGTGATCATCATCGGCGCCGGGGTCGCGGGCCTGGCCACCGGCTGCTACGCGCAGATGAGCGGCATGCGGACGCGCATCTTCGAGAAACACGTGCTGCCGGGCGGCTGTTGCACGGCCTGGTCCCGCGAGGGGTACCTGTTCGACTACTGCGTCGACTGGCTGATCGGCACCGCCCCGGGCGCAGGCGGGCACCAGGTCTGGCGCGAACTGGGCGCGTTGGACGGCAAGAAGGTCACCGAGTTCGAGACCTTCAACCGCGTGATGGACGAGCACGGCCGGGCCGTCACCTTCTACCGCGATCCCGACCGGCTGGAGCGCCACCTCCTCGAGACCTCCCCGGCCGACGCGGCCCTGATCCGCTCCTTCTGCCGCGATCTGCGCCGCTTCGCCGCCCTCGACCTGCCGTGGGAGCTCACGCCCCCGCCGCTGCGGACGGCGGCCGAGCGGCTGCGCACGGCCCGCGCCGTCCTGCCGGGGTTCCGGCTGTTCTGGCGCACCGCCACCACCCCGATGCGCGCCTTCGCGGACCGCTTCCAGGACCCGCTGCTGCGGCGGGCCCTGCCCAACATGTTCCTCCAGGAGCCGGCCGGCTTCCCGCTGCTGCCGTACCTGTACACGCTGGCCGCCGCGCACAACGGCAACGCCGGTTTCCCGCAGGGCGGTTCGCTCGGGCTGGCCCGGTCGATCGAGGAGCGGTACACCTCGCTGGGCGGCGAGATCGGCTACCGCTGCCGGGTGGAGCGGATCCTGGTCGAGGACGGCCGGGCGGTCGGGGTCCGGCTGCGGGACGGCACCGAGCACCACGCCGACCACGTGGTCTCCGCCTGCGACGGCCCCACCACCGTCGACCGCCTGCTGGAGGGCCGGTACACCAGCCCGACGACGGATCTGCTCTTCCGCGAGCTGCTCGACCGGCCCGGAAACCTCTACCCGGCGGCCGTCTCCGTGTTCGCCGGGATCGACGGCCCGCTCCCGCCCGGCGAAGCGCACAGCACCACCTACCTGCTCACGCCCGAGCAGGGCGCCCGGCTGCCGGGCGCCCTGCAGAACAGCCTGGTGGTGCAGCTGCGTTCACAGTACGCGGAAGGGTTCGCCCCCGCCGGCAAGTCGATCATCCACTGCATGTACTTCAGCGACTACCCGTCCTGGCGGGGGCTGCGCGACACCGACCGCCGGGCCTACCGGGCCCGGAAGGAGCAAGTGGCAGTGTTCGTAAGGGAGTTCCTGACCAGGATCCACCCGGCGCTCGCGGGCCGGATCGAGCTGGTGAGCGTGGCCTCGCCGGTCACCACCGAGCGGTTCACCGGCAACACCTACGGCAGCATCCTGGCCTGGCAGGCGTTCTCCGAGGCCGAGGACGCCGTCAACCGGCTGGTCGGCAAGGAGCGGATGCGGCTGCCCGGCCTGCGCGGCTTCTCGATGGCGGGCCAGTGGGTCGGCATGGGCGGGCTGATCCGCGCGGCGACCAGCGGCCGGTTCGCCGTCCAGTACCTGTGCCGGGAGCTCGGTCTGGAATTCCGGGCCTGGCCCAGCGACAACCAGGAGCCCTGGCACCCCGGCAAGTGGCGCCGGCTGCCTCAGCCCGACCGGGCCGTGGAGACGATGGGAGCAGCGGAGTGAGCGTGGCGACGACCAGGCCCGACATGGTGATCATCGGCGGCGGCCTGAGCGGGCTGTCCGCCGGCTGCTACGGGCGGATGAACGGCTACCGCACCAAGGTGCTCGAGATGCACGAGATCCCGGGCGGCTGCTGCACCGGCTGGGAGCGGGGCGATTTCACCTTCGACCCCACCGTGAGCTGGCTGCTCGGCAGCGGCCCGGGCAACGAGATGCACCAGATCTGGCTGGAGCTCGGCGCCCTGCAGGGCAAGCGGATGCGCAACTTCGACGCCTTCAACGTGGTGCGCGGCCGGGACGGCCGGGCGGTGTACTTCTACTCCGACCCCGACCGGCTGGAGGCCCACCTGCTCGGCCTCTCGCCCGCCGACGCCAAGCCGATCCGGGCGTTCTGCGCCGACCTGCGCAGGTTCCGCCGCTGCCTGACGCTCTACCCCTTCCTCACCCCGGTCGGGCTGATGAGCCGCTGGGCCCGCTGGCGGATGCTGGCCTCGTTCGTGCCGTACCTGAACCTGATCCGCCGCACGCTGGGCACCCTGATGGCCGACTACAGCACCCGGTTCCAGGACCCTCTGCTGCGCGAGGCGTTCAACTTCATCCTCTACGAGAAGCACCCCAACTTCCCCGTCCTGCCGTTCCACTTCCAACTCGCCGCCCACGAAGGCCTGTCGGCCGGTGTGCCCGAGGGAGGGTCGCTCGGCCTGGCCCGCTCGATCGAGGCCCGCTACCGCCGGCTCGGTGGCGAACTCGTCTGCAACACCAAGGTGGTGGAGATCCTGGTGGAGGACGACCGGGCGGTCGGGGTGCGGCTGAGTGACGGGTCCGAGATCGCGGCGGACATCGTGGTGTCGGCCTGCGACGGCCGTACGACGGTGATGGAGCTCCTCAAGGGCCGCTACCTGAACGACGCCTACCGCCGCCTCTACACCCACTGCGTCGACCAGCGGGACCAGGTGTTCCCCGGCTACGTCGCCGTCTTCCTCGGCCTGCGCGAGCCCTTCCCCGTGGGTGACCCGTGCACCACCTACCTGCTCGAGGAGGAACTCGCCGCCCGTCTCACCGGGATCCGGCACCCGAGCATCAACATCCAGTTCCGCAGCCGCCACTACCCGGAGCTGTCGCCGCAGGGCACCGGAGTGGTCTTCGCCAGCTACTTCAGCGACATCGCCCCCTGGCGGGCGCTGAGCACCGGCCCCGAGCAGGCCGCCCGGGTCCGCCGGGGCGAGGAGCTGCACACCCTGCCGGTCGGCCGGGGCCGGGAGTACCAGCGGGAGAAGCGCCGCGTCCGGGACGCGGTGGTCGAGGTGCTCGAACGGCACCACCCGGGCATCCGGAGCGCGATCACCGTCAAGGACGTCTCCACCCCGCTCACCCAGCTCCGCTACACCGGCAACCACGACGGCTCGGTGCTCGGCTGGCAGCCGTTCATGGAGAGCGGCGACACCATGGAGGAGGAGGTCAAGCGCAACGGCCCCGGCCTGCCCGGACTGCGGAACTTCTACCTCTCCGGCGTCTGGGCCACCACCGGCGGCCTGATCCGGGCCGCCGCCTCCGGCCGGCACCTGCTGCAGTTCATCTGCCACGAGGAGGGCCGTCCGTTCACCGCCACGCTCGACGACAGCGGCCCGCTGCCCACCCATCTCGTCGACCCCGTCGGCCAGTTCTGAGGAGTCCGCCATGACATCGGTGAAGATCGAGAAGTGGATCGTGCAGGAGCACGTCGAGGGGGCCCCGGACGTCGACCGGATGTACCGGAAGGTGGCCGAGGAGGTGGAGGTGCGACTCGCGGCGGACGAGATGCTGTTCAGGACCCGCTACGTCTCCGTGGACCCGTACCTCCAGGGCATCGCGCTGGACACGCCGCTGGGCGACCACATGGGCGGCGACTCGGTCATGGAGGTGGTCGAGGCGGGGCCGGACGCCCGGTTCGCGGTGGGGGACTTGGTGCACGGGTTCGGCGGCTGGCGCAGCCACGTCATCGGCAACGGCCAGGCGTCGCCCTGGCAGACCGGGACGTTCCCGATGGTCTTCCCCGCGTACCGGCGGCTCGATCCGTGCGACTACGACGAGGTGCTGCCGCTGTCGACGGTGCTGGGGATCATGGGCGGCTCGGGCATGACGGCCTGGGCCACGGTCACGAAGTTCCTGGACGTCAGGCCGGGCCAGACCGTCCTGGTGGCCGGCGCCTCGGGATCGGTGGGCACGCTGGTGGGCCAGCTGGCCAGGCAGCGCGGCGCCCGGGTGGTCGGCACCACCGGTTCGCCCTCGAAGGCGGCCCGGCTGCGCGAGCTGGGCTTCGACGCGGTCGTGCACTACCGGGACGGTGACGACGCCGAGCGGCTGCGCGCGGAGCTGGCCGAGGCGGCGCCGGAGGGCGTGGACCGGTACTTCGACAACCTGGGCGGCACGCTGACGGACGTGGTGTTCACCATGCTGAACATCGACAGCCGGGTGGCGGTCTGCTGGCAGTGGGCGAGCCAGGTGGGCGGGGACTGGGTCGGGCCGCGGCTGCTGCCGATGATCATGTTCCCCCGTACGACCATCCGGGGGATCTTCGCCCCGGAGTGGTTCACCGAGGAGAACTGGTCGGGGCTGCGGGCGGAGGTCGGCGCCCTGGTGCGCAGCGGCGAGATCGCCTTCGACCAGACCGTGCACCACGGGTTCGACAGCATCCCCACCGCCTACCGCAGCCTGTACGGCGACACCACGGCCGGTCTCGGCAAGGTGCTGGTGGCGCTCTGACCCGGGTGGGCCGCCGACCCCCACGGTCGGCGCGTGTCGCGGGGTGCCGTCACCCCCGGCGACCTGGTCGAGCACCAGTGCGGCGCCCAACCCGGCCGCGGCCTTCTCGAGCCCGGCCAGGTCGGCC
>NZ_JBEOWY010000077.1:0-26527 GCF_040296285.1 Kitasatospora sp. NPDC002227 | reverse complement strand
TCCAGGCCTTCGACATCGCCTTCGACGGTCGCCTCTCCGTCGGCCGCCGGTAACTCACACAACACGAGATACACCAGTCGCTGGACACACCCTGAGGACCCGCTCCTCCCAGGTGAAGGTGAGGGTGAGGAGAGCCGCGATGGTGGCGGTCTGGGTGAGGGCGGTGTGGTGGGTGGCCAGGGGGATGGTGGCGGGGAGGAGGGCGGCGGTGAGGAGGCGGGGGGTGTGGGGGTGGAGGCCGAGGGTGTGGCGGGTGGTGGTGTTGGCGAGGAGGAAGAGGGCTATGCCGCCGGCGACGGCGGTGGCCTGGGGGAGGGTGAGGGGGAAGGTGGGGTGGGCGACGGCGGGTCTGGCACCGGTGGCGAGGAGGAGGATGCCGAGAAGGAGGGCGTAGTGGCCGAGGTTGTAGACGCTGACGGCCAGGCGGTTGCGGCGGGCGTCGGTGAGGCCAGCCAGGAAGTCGGCCGCGTGTTCGTCGTCGTGGCCGAAGTAGGCCCACCAGAGCCCGACGCACACCCCCAGCGCGAGCAACGCCCCGACCGCCACCACGGGCGTCAGCTCGGTGCCGGTCGCCCCCGCGCCGACGGCCACCACCGACTCCCCGAAGGCCACGATCACCACCAGCCCGCGCCGCTCCACGAAGTGGTCCGCCCTGAGCCGGAAGCGGTGCAGGCCGACCAGCCGCGGCGTGACCAGTTGGAGTCCGAACGCGAGTGCCCAGAGCTCCAGTTGGGTCGAGCCCTGGAGGTACCCGCCGGTCACCACCAGACCGGCGTTGAGGCAGTTGAGCAGCCCCATCCGCCGCACCGAGCCGCGCGCCACCCCCACCACCCGGAACATCGCGGTGTGCACCGCCACCACCAGCAGGTACGCCCAGCCGAACGCCACCCCGCTGCCCTCGAAGGCGTGCGCCACCGAGAGCGAGATGACCAGGAAGCCCGCCATCGCGAGCAGCAGCAGCCCACGCCTGGGGTGGGTGGAGGGCGGCAGGGCGTTGGCGCTCCAGATGAACGCGTCGTACATCCACCAGATGACCGCGAGCATCACCACCACCCGCAACAGCCCCGCCAGGGTGAGCTGGTGGGCCAGGCTCTCGGTGAGCTGGGTGATGGTGAAGACGAAAACGAGGTCGAAGAAGAGCTCCAGCGGAGTGACCCGCAGACTGGGTTCGACGGTGCGCACGGGAACGGCGTGGTGATCGGTCACGCGGGGAGTATCGGGCACCGGCGTTGCGGCGGGGGTGGGATTTCGGGGCTCGAGCGGGTCGGGGCCCGGCACTGGGGGTGGGGGTTGCGCGTTAGGGTCGGAAAGGACCGAACGATGTGGTGGCACCCGACCAGCGGTGACGCCGGAGCGAGGAGCACACCCGATGGCGAAGATCCCCACGGCCGCGATTGCCGCGACCGGCCTGCTCGGTGGTTACGGGACGGCCCGCTGGAGCGGGCGGCGTGAGCTGGGTGGTGCGGTGCTGGCGGTGGCGGGTGCGGCGGCGGCCGTGCAGTGGCAGCGGCAGAGCGGGGTGGCCACCGCGGCCGCGCTGACCGGGTTGTACGTGGCCGCGTTCGGCGGTTCGCACCCGCTGGCCAAGAAGATCGGCGCCTGGCCGTCCGTCCTGGCCGTCACCGGCGTGGTGACGGCCGCGTCCGCCCTCGCCCCGGCTAAGCGCTGACGAACCGGGCCTCGAAGGCCGCCCGGTTCGGCGAGACCGGGGTGCGGTCCCAGACCGCGAACACCACCCGGTCGAAGGCCGCGCCGTACGCGCCGAGCGCCCGTTCGAAAGCCTCCGCCACCTCGGCCGGGTCGTTGCGGAACACCCCGCAGCCCCAGGCGCCGAGCACCAACTCCCGTACGCCGTGACGCTCGGCCGCCGCCAGCACCCGGCCGGCCCGCTCGGCCAGCACCTCGCGTACGTCCACCGGCGAAGCGTCCGGTGAACGCAGCGCCAGCTGGCCCGCGTTGGGCGCCGGCGAGGTCAGGAACGAGACGGCGTAAGGCCGTTCGAGCAGCACCCGGTGGTCGTCGCGGATCACCGGGACGGCCGGGGAGAAGACCACCCGGTGGCTGTACCGCAGGTCGGCGGAGGCGCGGTGCGCCTCGTAGTAGTCGGGGGCCTCGAGCAGGCAGCGGTAGAGCAGGGCCGAGCGGCAGAGGTCCTCCTCCTGCGCCTTGGAGCCGCGCAGGTACCCGCCCCCGGGGTTGCGCGCCGAGGCGAAGTTGAGCACGGCCACGTGCCGCGCCCCCGCCTCGAGCAGCCGCCGGGCGGCCGTCATGCTGCCCTCGGCCGTCACCTCCACCACCCCGCCGAAGGGGCCCGCCCCGGCGGCGTACGGCTCCTCGGGCCCGTACGAGACGGTACCGGCCCGCGCGGCGGCCAGGGCCGCCCCGATCTTCACCTCGGTGCCGGACGGCGCCAGGTAGCTCCCTCGCTCGGCGATCTCTTCGTTGGACGCCGCGAGGTTCTGAAGTCTGTTTCCCATTCCGGTCACGCTAGGTCACCAACTGACCGCCCCGCCATGGATTTTCCACGGGAAAACGGCGGAGGGCCCGCCCCGCCGAAGCGGAACGGGCCCTCAGAAGCACTGCGGAGCCGGTGTCAGCTCTTCCAACGCGGCTTGCGGTCGTCGCGGCCACCGAAGCCACCGCGGTCGCGGTCACCGAAGCCACCGGAGCGGCCACCACGGTCGTCACGGCCGGCGAAGCCACCCTGCGGACGGCCACCCGAGCGGTGGTCGTCGCGGCGGGCGAACGGACGGGAGGCGCCGGCGCCACGGTCACGGTCACCGAAGGCCGGACGGTCACCGAAGCCACCGGAGCGGCCACCACGGTCGTCACGGCCACCGAAACCACCACGGTCACGGTCACCGAAGCCACCGGAACGGGCCGGACGCTCGTCACGGCCGCCGAAGCCACCGGAACGGCCACCACGGTCGTCACGGTTGAAGCCACCCGAACGGCCACCACGGTCGTCACGGCCACCGAAACCACCACGGTCACGGTCACCGAAGCCACCCGAACGACCACCACGGTCGTCACGGCCACCGAAACCACCACGGTCGCGGTCACCGAAGCCACCGGAACGGGCCGGACGCTCGTCACGGCCGCCGAAGCCACCGGAACGGCCACCACGGTCGTCACGGTTGAAGCCACCGGAACGGCCACCACGGTCGTCACGGCCACCGAAACCACCACGGTCACGGTCACCGAAGCCACCCGAACGACCACCACGGTCGTCACGGTTGAAGCCACCGCGCTCGCCACGGTCACGGTCACCGAAGCCACCGGAACGGGCCGGACGCTCGTCACGGCCGCCGTACGACGGCCGCTCGGTGCGCGCCTCGCGGTAGCTCGGCGTGCGCTCGGCCTCGACGGCCGGAGCGGCAGCCTCGGCGACGGGCGCGTCCTCGGCAGCAGCACCGGCAGCGTCCTCGGCGGCCGGAGCCTCGTCCTCGATGCCCAGGTCGGCACGCTCACGGGCGGCACGGGCGGCCAGGCGGTCGGCCTCCTCGCGCAGCTCGGTGGCGCGGCGCTGCGCGCGCTCCAGCTGGCGGGTCATCTCGGCAACCTCGCGCTCGGCCGCACCGGCGATGCCGGAGGCCGACTCGGCCTGGACCTCGACCAGCGAGCGGGCGCCGGTGATCCGGGCCACCTCGGCGTCGAAGGCGTGGTCGAGGATGTGACGGCTGGCCTCGACGCCGGCGTCCTCCATCAGGCGGAACACGCCACGGCGCTGGTGCGGCAGCACCAGGGTGACGACGGTGCCGGAGCGGCCGGCGCGGGCGGTACGGCCCGAGCGGTGCAGGTAGTCCTTGTGGTCACCCGCCGGGTCGACGTTGAGCACCAGGTCGATGCCGTCGACGTGGATGCCACGGGCGGCGACGTCGGTCGCGACGACGACGTTGACGTAGCCGTCCTTGAAGTCGCCGAGGACGCGGGTACGGGCGCCCTGGGTCATGCCGCCGTGCAGCGCGTCGGCCTTCACGCCGGCCTCGATGAGCTGCTCGGCAACGCGGTCGGCGCCCATCTGGGTGCGGACGAAGATGATCGTGCGGCCCTTGCGGGCGGCGATCGCGTTGGTGATCGGGGCCTTGTCCTTCGGCTTCACCACGAGGATGTGGTGCGTCATGGTGGTGACGGCACCGGCCGACGGGTCGACCTCGTGGGTGACCGGGCTGTTCAGGTAGCGCTTGACCAGGGTGTCGATCTCGTTCTCCAGCGTGGCGGAGAACAGCAGACGCTGACCGCCGGCCGGGACGAGGTCGAGGATCTCGGTGACCTCGGGCAGGAAGCCCATGTCGGCCATCTGGTCGGCCTCGTCGAGGACGGCGACCTGGACGTCGTCCATCTTGGCGCTGCCACGGTTGATCAGGTCACGCAGGCGGCCGGGGGTGGCGACCAGGACGTCGACCCCGCGCTCCAGCGCGTAGATCTGGTTGGACATCGAGGTACCGCCGCAGACGACCTTGAGGCGCAGGCCGAGCACCGAGCCGAACGGCTCCAGCGCGTCGGCGACCTGCATGGCCAGCTCGCGGGTCGGGACCAGGATCAGGCCGCGCGGGTGCTTCGGGCGGGTGCGCTCGCCGCCGGCGAGGCGGGTGAGCAGCGGCAGGCCGAAGCTCAGGGTCTTGCCGGAGCCGGTGCGGCCACGGCCGAGCACGTCCTTGCCGGCCAGGGCGTCCGGGATGGTCGCGGCCTGGATCGGGAACGGGGTGGTGACGCCGCGCTTGGCCAGCGCCCGCACGACCTCCTCGGGCAGGCCCAGGTCACCGAAGGTGAGGGTGGGCTCGGCGTCCTCGGCGGCCTCCTCGACCGCGTCGTCCTCGGCGGACTCGGCGTCCTCGGCGAACTCGGCCTCGAACTCCTCGATGGCCTCGGCGGAGGCGGAGTCGGCGGCGTCCGTGGTCACGGCCTGGTCGGCGGCGACGGAGTCGGTGATCTCGGCGATCTCGGTGGTGTCGGTGGAGCGGACATCGGCGTCCGAACCGTTCGCGGGCATGGCGAAGCGGTCGTCGTCAACGAGAGACAATGCAAAACCTTCCGGAAGTGGCACGCGCCAAAGTCCGGGGTTCTGTTACACAACCGCCTCTATGCGGTCAGCCACGGATCGCCGGAACGCGCCAAGGGCGCCAAAGAGGAATGAGGGCGCCAGACAAATGGATCATACGAACGATCTACCACCATAGGCGAACCTGGGGATCAGAGGCAAATCCCCAGGCCAGGCCACTAATGGGCGGTCGGCGCGGTGGACGGGGCCGCCGATCCGCTGGTGCTGGGCGAGGGTTCCGGGGACGGTGAGACGGCTGGGGCGCTCGCCGAGGGGCTCGGCGAGCCCTCCGGCGGGGCCGGGCTGGGCGAGCCCGGCGAGCCGGGGGCACTGTGCGAGGCGGACGGGTGCGGGCTGGCGCTGCCGCTCGGGGCCGGGCTGCCGGTGCCGCCCGGCAGGGGGCCCGGACTGATCCCGCCGGGCAGCGCCGGAAGGCCGGGGGCGCTGCCGGAGACCGAAGCGGTCGGAGCGTTCTGGGCGCTCACGCTCCCCGAGGGGCGCTCGCCGTGCTGCCCGCTCCCGCCGCGCACTCCGCCGGGGGCCGCCGCACCGGACTTGCCGATCGCACCGCCCTGACCCACCGGCTGGATCCCGGGCGCCTGCTCGGAGGAGCTCCCGCCGACCGACATGCAGCCCGTCAGCCCCACCGCCGCGCCCAACCCGGCCAGCACCAGCGCCACCCCGCCCGCCGCCCGCGCGGCCCGGCTCCGCCGCCCTCCGCCGTCACGGCCCCCACCCGGCCGGCCCAGACCCTGCCGCTCGAGACCCTGCCGCTCCAGACCCTGTTGGCCGCCACCCTGCCGGGCCGCCACCCCGTGGCCCGCCGCCACCGCACGTACCGCTTCCACCGAGCTCCCTCTCCCGCCGGGCCGCTCCGCCGTACGGCGCACACCGCCCCAGCGCGGCCCCTTCCGGTGCCCAACGCGCGGGCCCGGCCCCCGGACACGGGCAGCGGCGGCTCAGCCCCAGAGGGCATGGGCGAACTCGGTGCCCGTCCAGACCGCTCCCAGCCCGGCCAGCAGGCTCCCGGCCACGTTGGCCACGGCGAGCAGCCGGGCCCCGGTCTCGGCCAGCCGCAGGGTCTCGTACGAGAAGGTCGAGTACGTGGTGAGCGCGCCGCAGAAGCCGGTGCCGAGCAGCAACTGCAGGTGCGGGGAGCCGACTCCGGCCGCCACGGCGGCGCTCACGAACCCGAGTACGGCGCAGCCGAACGCGTTCACGGTGAAGGTGCCCCAGGGGAAGACGGTGTCGTGCCGGGACTGCACCGTACGGTCCGTCAGGTAGCGCAGCGGCGCGCCGACGGTCGCGCCCGCCGCCACCAGCAGCCAGTTCGTCAGGCTCACACGTCCCTCCGGAAGCTGATGGTCTCGCAGGGGTCCAGCACGGCCAGGCCCTCGGCGACCAGCCCGTCCAGCTCGGGCAGGAAGGCCCGGACCCGGTCGGGGGCGTCCACGATCACCACCGCCACCGGCAGGTCCTCGCCGAGCGAGAGCAGCCGGGTGGTGTGCACCAGCGCGGAGGCGCCGAAGCCCTCGACGCCGCGGAAGACACTGGCGCCGGCCAGGCCGGCCGCGTGGGCGCGGTGGACGATCTCGCTGTAGAGCGGGCGGTGGTGCCAGGTGTCGTTCTCGCCGACGAACACGGTCAGCCGCAGCGCGGGCTCGCTCTGCCTCACCGGGCACCTCCGAGCACTCTCCGGGTCAGCGCGGCGGCGGCCCAGACGGCCGTCAGCGCCGCGATCAGCGTCCCGGCCAGGTAGCCGAAGCCGCGGGCCGCCTCGCCGTGCTCGACCAACCGGTTGATGTCCACCGCGTAGGTCGAGAAGGTGGTGAAGCCACCCAGTACGCCGGTGCCGAAGAACGGCCGCAGCAGCGGGTGCGGCCGCCAGATCTCGGTGATCGCGACCAGGAAGAACCCGATCACCGCGCAGCCCGCCACATTGACCACGAGGGTGGTCCAGGGGAAGGCCGTGGGCGCGTCCGGCCAGAGCAGCCCGGCGCCGTACCGCACCCAGGCACCCAGCACTCCGCCGAGCGCGACCGCACCGACCACGGGAGCCTGCCCCCGCCGCTTCGGTGGCGCCTGCACCGGCGCGGGCTCCGCCGTCCGTTCGATTGCCATGCCTCCAGTGAATCACCGGCCGCTTCCGGCCGGACTCGGGGAATCACCGGTGCGGATCACCTGGCATACCGTCACCCCGGACCCGACAATGAACCGGTGGACATGACCCGGGACGAGTTCGAGACGCTGGTCGCCGATGCCCTGGACCAGATCCCCCCGCAGCTCGCCGCGATGATGGACAACGTCGCGATCTTCGTCGAGGACGAGCCCGACCCGGCGGAGCCCGAGCTGCTCGGGCTCTACGAGGGGACGCCGCTCACCGAGCGGGGCGAGTGGTACGCCGGGGTGCTCCCCGATCGGATCATCATCTACATGGGGCCGACCCTGCGGCAGTGCGAGACCCAGGAGGAGGCGGTGGCCGAGGTCCGCACCACCGTCATCCACGAGGTGGCCCACCACTTCGGCTTCGACGACCACGAGCTCCACGAACTCGGCTGGTCCTGACACCACCCCCCGCCCCACCGGCCCTAACCGTTTTGGCGATCCCGCCCGGCATCCCATATGCTTCTCACGTCCCCGACCGCTGGATACCAGCCGGGCGGGCCGCAAGCCCTCATCGTCTAGTGGCCCAGGACGTCGCCCTTTCAAGGCGGTAGCACGGGTTCGAATCCCGTTGGGGGCACTGCAGTACACGTAGTACAGTCAGCTTCGCAAGAAGCTGAAGCGGATAAGATCCGCACAGATGGTCCTGTGGAGCAGTTGGTTAGCTCGCCACCCTGTCAAGGTGGAGGTCGCGGGTTCAAGTCCCGTCAGGATCGCTCGTCCCGCAAGGGGCGTCGCAGTACGGCCAGGTAGCTCAGTTGGTACGAGCGTCCGCCTGAAAAGCGGAAGGTCGCCGGTTCGACCCCGGCCCTGGCCACAGTGTTTGACCAGGCACGATGCCCTCGAAGCGGATCGCTTCGGGGGCATTTTCATGCCGTTTGACGCCAACGACCCCGAATCACCCTGGCCCGAGGCGACACTGACCACCATCCGGCAGCAGAGTGTGATTGGCGACACATCCATAAGGCGTGTCCCACTTCGGGGATCGTCTCCTCACAAGGTCTCGCCTCGAGCAGGCGAGGATGCCGCCGCACCTGCCCTGTCGGGACCACCACGGCAGCCGAGCGGGAGCCACGCCCCCACCCCTCGGCCACCCGCTCGCGGAGCCCCACCTCCACACCGCCGGCCCCAGTCCGGCCCAACCCTGAGACCACGTCCAGCCGGCTGCTCGAAGAACCCGGTCTCGCCCCCTATGCAGTGACGGTCACCGGCCTGCCTGGCATGACTTCCGGAGCCCCCTGGTCCAGTTGAGCTTGTATACGGACGAGCCTTCTATCACTTGGCCCACCAGCCTCAGATCTCGCTCAGATTTATCGATCGGACCCGCCTTTCCGTGATGTCTTGATCTGGCGCCCCCGCCGGGGCGCATCAGGGAGGGGAATATTCCATGAGTTCGCCGATCTTCGGAAAGACAATGGCCACCGTCGCCGTCGCGGCAGTGATCACCGGAACTGCCGTGGCACCGGCCATGGCACAGAACCAGCACGGGAGGGCGAAGGCGGACACCGCAGCGGTGGTCGAGCTGGCCACGTCCACGACCGGTGTGGTCACCGGTACCGGGAGCGGGTCCTCCGCCGTGGTGACCTCGGGCCGTTCACAGGTCACGGTGCCGACGACAGCACGGGACAAGGTGTCAGTCAGCAGCGAGGGCTACACCATCGGAATCGGTGTGCCCGAGTCGGCCGGGACGGCCACGGCCAAGGTCGCTCCGTCGGGGACGGTCGTCTACGAGGCGGCCAACGGAAACGCGGCGGCGGTCCAGCCGCTGCAGGACGGCGTACGCGTCCTTGCCGTCGCCGGCGACAGCAAGGCGAAGGAGTTCCGGTTCCCGCTGAACCTTCCGCGGGGTGCCCACCTGGACCTCGCGCCCGACGGCTCGGTCGCCGTGAACGTCGACGCGGCGGAGGGCATCCGTGCCGAGATCGCCTCGTTCGAGGCGCCCTGGGCAAAAGACGCCCACGGCAAGCCTGTACCGACTCAGTACCGCGTCGAGGGTTCGACCCTCGTCCAGAGCGTCGACACCAACTCCTCGACCGCCTTCCCGGTCGTGGCAGACCCGAAGATGACCTGGGGCTGGGTGACGGGGACGCTCTACTTCAACCGGGCCGAGACGCAAAAGGCGACTTTCGGGGCTGGCGCCATCGCGAGCATCATCGGCTCCATTCCGCTGCCGGACTGGGTGAAGGTCGCGATGGGCGGGTACATGACCGGCATCATCTACCAGGCGAACGTTGCCTACAGCGGCGGGAACTGCCTCAAGCTCAAGCTGGTCCCGCCGTCCATGATCCTTCCGCAGGTCTACAGCAACAGCGACAACAGCTACTGCGCGTAATGGCATAGTTGCAGCAGCATCCGTACATCGGGGAGGGGTAACGGTGCCGGACGACAGCCGTACGAACGGGAAGAAGCTGCCAGGGTTCGAACGGTGGATGGTGGCCGCCTATGGCGCGGCGGCCGTCCTCTTCATCGGGTTGCATCCGCGAGGCGCCGTTGCGCCGCTCACCGACTGGCGATCGCTGACCGCGGGCGCCCTGGCACTGGCTGCCTCGGTCGCCGCCGCCTACGCCAGTGACCGAAAGGCTGGGTTCGCCGTCGCGATCGGCTTCGTCAACGGATACGCAGCGGCGGGTATCGCCTACCAGTTCGTCTAGAAGCGTGACCGTCGGGTCCGACCCATGTACCACGGGCCGGACCCGACGTGTTGCCGCCCGCCGCTGGCCCCAGATCCAGCGTTGAACGGCCGTCAGATGAGCGAGCTCAGGAAAGCGCCTCCCCGAGGCGGCTCAGGGCCTTGAGGCGCTCGGCGAGGGGTCCGCGCAGACCAGAACTCCCAAGACTGGCAGCAGAAATACGCGATCCGCGCGGGCGTTGAAGGCACGATCCACCAGGCGGTCGCGAGCACCGGTTGCCGCCGCACCAGATACAGGGGCCTGCCGAAAACCCGCCTGGCACACATCTTCACCGCCGCAGCGATCAACCTCATCCGCCTCGACACGTGGTGGTCGGGGCGGCCCCTCGCTCCCACCAGAACCTCGCATCTTGACAAGCTCCAGCTCGCAGCATGAGGCCAATTGGGCAACAGGGTCATCGAAGTCGAGTACAACCGCAGCCGACTCCGCAGACACCACGAGCTCGGTTACCTCACCCCGCTCGAAACCCGGGCAAGACTGCAGCGCGACTCCACCCCCGCAGCGTAGAAACCCGCTGTCCAAGATCAGGGGGGAACTTCACCGAGGACCAGGTCGCCGAGCTGGACAAGGCCCAGGCGATCGCGCGACTCCAGCAGTTCTGGACCGAGGGCCACTGACACACTGCTCTCACCGCCGGTTCAACGCGCCCAGCGTGCCGAGCTCCGGCCTACGGTCTGGGAGCTCCGGAGCGACTTCACCGCCATGGCGCGGTGCGCACCGCCCTGCCCGAGCACTTCGGGCGATTCCCTGGTCAGCGGTCGGCCAGCAGCGCGCTCGCCAACGCCGATGCGGTGCTCGGTCCCTTGCCGTGGCGCGGTCGTGCTCCGGACAGTGACGGCATGCGGTTGGGGCCGTGTTCCCGGCGGGCCTTCTCGATGACCGTCGTCCCGGTCTCCGCCTCCAGCACGGGGGCGTAGCCGGCAGATCGAAGCGCGGCGAGGGTCGCTTCGGGCTCGGCCGTACTGATCAGCACCGTCGGCGCGATCCGTCGCAACCCGAGCTTGGCCAGCGCACGGGCTGCGGCGAGCTCCGACACCAGTGCCTCGTCGTCGGAGCGGATGCAGCACGCGGAGCGCACCACTCGCATCCGGCCGTGGGTCCGCGCGGTGTCCTTGATCAGGTACTCCAGGGGCTGCGGAAGCGGCCGTCCGCCCTCGGAGACGTCGGCCAACCGGGCCAGCAGGTCGGCGGCGTCCCATCCGGAGTCCAGCGCCCGGCGCACCGTCGCAGGGGTGATCCGCCACACCACGGCATGGCCCTCCGACTCCCGGGCCGCACAGGCGGCCAGCAGGTCGGTCAGCTCCGGTGCGCCAGATCCGGCGACCACGGCCGTGAGGTCCGCCTGGAACCGGGCGGTGGTCTGCGGTGAGGGCAGCAGCGCGTCCAAGGCAGCGGACACCTGCCGAACGGCGTCGGCCAGCGCAGGATGGTCGCGCAGCGCCGGCCCGGCCCCCGGAACGGCGGGGAAGTGGCGGTGTGCACCCGCCCTCAGGAGCCCGAGCACGGCGTGCCCGAGCGGGGTCAATGCTCCGTGGGCCACGACCCCGAGCAGCTCCGCCTCCGCCAGGGTGGCCTCGACCCGCTCTTCCTCCCACGGACCTCGGGCGAGGACGGTGGGGCGGAACCAGGCCGCCGTGGCGATGAGACCGGCGAGCGCGGTCGCCCGCGTGCGAGCGGCCTTTCCGGTGGCGACTCCATGACCGGCCGGCAGGGTGGCCAGGGCCTCCAGCACGGCATGGCGCAGATCGACGGCCTCGCTGTCCTCCGGCGTGACCAGCGCGACCGGGGTGTCGTTCTCGTCCGGCCAGTGACTGAACACCTCGGGCACCACCGCCCAGGTGGCGACGAACGGCAGCAGCCGCTGAGCGGGTGGAGCCGCCAGCCAGTCGTCGTACCGCTCGGTGGGCAGCATCCGGGCAGGCGGCTGGGGTTCCGGGCGACGCGTGCGGCCCCGCGCTCTCGCCGGGGCCTCAGGTTCCTCGGCGCAAGGGGTGATCAGGTCCGCGTTGTTCGCCAGGTCGAGCCACAACCGGACCTGCTCCTCCGGCAATCCGACCGCCTTCGCCAGCCGGCGGGTGTCCCGGACCGCGATCCCGCCTGCCTTGCGCACGGCCGGCGGCTGCACGGCCATCTGGCGGAGCATCAGCTCGACCCGGGAGGCCGCCTCGGCCAACGCCGCCTGCGCCTGGCTCTCGACCGCACCACCGGGGATCTCCGCCGCCCCCTCGACCGGGGGCGGTGCGGACTGGTAGCTCGGCGCGCGGTCGAGGTCGCGCAACGCGTCGGCCACCTCCCGCGGCAGCTCCGCCAGGTCCTCATCCACCGGAACGACCATGCCCCGGGCGGCCAGCCAGTCCGTGCCGGGATCTCCCGAGCCGCCTTCCCGGAAGGTGAACTTGCCTCCGGCAGTCGAGTAGAAGCCGCCGTACCGGGAGACGAAGCAGTGCGTGCGCAGCAGTGGCGGGCCCGGAACCAGTTTGTCCAGCAGGTCCGACGCCGCGGGCGGCGCCTCGGCGACCATGGCACGCACGCGCCCCGCGTCCCTGAGCACGTCCACGATCTGCCGCTGCGCCTCCTCCCGTGTCCGCGCCTTCGCTAGCCCCAGCCCCTGCGCGATGCGGTGGATCTCCGGAGCATTGAAGGCGTCGGTGAGCAGAGGTTCGGCGGGCCGGCCGTAGCCGCCGCCTTCGCCCGCCTGACGGTGGAGCAGGATCGGAACGGTGACCCTGCTTCCGGGTGAGGGCAGCACCAGGGCCCGCTCGGTCAGCCGGGACAGCGCGGCCTCGGCTGCGGACCGCCCCGCGCCGTCGAGTTGCAGGAATCGGAAGAGCTGATCCCGGGTCACGGACCGGTCAGCGGGGTCGGCCGCGGGCGCTTCGAGCCGCGGTGAACGGCCGCCGTAGCCCGTGAACAGGTGATGAGCCGACGGGACTGCCGGAAGCGGACCGTGCAGCCGTCCGGCCAGGGTCGCCACGGCGGTCAGCAGTTGAAGGTCCCCGAGGCTGACCTCGGTCAACCCGCGGGCCGTCGAGGCATCCGTCAGCAGGTGGCCGGCCAGATCGCTCAGGTTCGCCACCCTGGCCGCGTACGGAAGTTCGCGGTGCTCCAGCAGTTCGGTCAGCTGCGCGGGAGTACGCTCGGCCAGCCAGATCGCGAGGCTTCGTGCTGCTTTCACCTGACCAAGCGTAGTGAGTCGCCAGCGGAGAGAGGACCGAAAGCTCGAAGCCACGGCCCCTCCGCCGTCGCTTCGCCGAGGCTGACTCAGATCGAAGTGGACGAGGACCTCCGAAGACGCACTCTCCCCCGGCCTCCAGCCGGGAGGTGCCCCGGCGGCCGATGCCCGTTGCGAAGTGACCGGCGTCAGCCTCGCAGGGCCCGGTCGTCGAGCCGGCGCAGCAGCCCGGGCAGGTGCCGGTATTGCTCGCGGAGCGTGGCCAGCCGCTGCCGGAACTCGACGCCGCGTCCGACATGGTCACAGGCGTCGCGGAGTTCGACCAGGAGGGCCACGGCGGTGTCGTAACGGGCTGCCTGCTTGCGGGCGGCGTGGTTCTCGACTTCGCGCCAGATCGTTTGCTCGTCGGCGGCCAGGATGGTCAGCTTCTTTGCCCGTGCCTCGACTCGAACCCGCTCGGCACCCTGCCGGCGCTCGGTGGCCAGCGTGTGCGCAGCGTCCAGCAGTTCTGCGACGGAGCGCTGCCCCGGCACCGTCACTACGGGCGGCTCGCCGTACAGGCGGCGCAGGAGTCCTGCTCCCAGCTGAGGCTCGTCGCCAAGTGCCAGGCGCAGCAGGAGGTCGTTCTTCTCCTTCGCCGGAAGCGCAGCGATCAGCGGCGCCAGCTCCTTCTTCCCGGGCCGCTTCCGAGGCGCGGGGGCCGGCGGGCCGGCCTGGGCGGCGACCGCCAGCAGGTCGGCGTCGACTCGTAGGAAGTCCGCGAGCGCCCGCTGCGGTGCGGTGAGCCGGTCGAGCCCAGCCGGGACCGGGGGCTCGACCTCGTCCTGGTAAGCCTCCTCGTCGTCGTCCTGGAGTGCCCAGGCGCCGATGGCGGACAGCCATGCGAGGTACAGGGCGCGGTGGTCCCCGGCGGCCAGCTCGGCCCGAACCCCGGCGACGGCGCCGAGCGAGTCCTCGGCGCCCTCGTCCCAGTCTCCGCTCTCGTCCTCACTGCGCAGGTCGAGGATGAGGTGGGTCTTGGTCGTCCATGCCTCGACGGACCCGTCGAAGCAGTACGGCTCCACGGTCTTCGGCCCGAGCTGTCCCTTGGGCAGGCGGAGGATCACCTGGTGGGTTCCCCAGTTGGTCAGGTAGAGGTGAGCGTCGTAGTACCGCTCCACCATCCGCCTGGGATCGCCCCTGAAGCTGCCCCACTGGTATTCGTTGGTGAAGCTGGTCGCGGTGATCCGGGCCCGGGTCGACAGCGCCCGCAGTTCGTCCTGCTCCTCGCCGGTCAGCGGGCGGTCGATCGCCAGGAACTCGTAGTACTGGTACTCGCTCATCACCGCGACGCTAGCGGGTCTGCCGGTCCTCGATGATGGAATCCGTCAAGCCCGAGTCCAGCCCGGAGCTGTACCACCTGAGCCTGACGTAAACCGCGTGCTCGCGACGCTGCTCGGCCTCGACACGGCGGCCGACTTCGACCCGACCCGCTTCGACCCTCACCGGACGAACCAGCGGCTCCGCGCTCTCGACTGGTGCAGCCCGACCAGCCCGTCCGTGCCGGTCGACGCCAACGCTGACGCCAACCGGCCAGTACAAAGGCACCCGATCGCGGCCTTCCACGGACGACAGAAGCTCTCGAACTGGGGCATTCCAACACCCCGGCTTGGCCTGAAAAGCGGAAGGTCGCCGGTTCGACCCCGGCCCTGGCCACCTGCAAGAGAAGGCCCCCGAAGCACTCGCTTCGGGGGCCTTCTTCATTCCCGGCCCGGGGAGCTCCGCGGCCTCGCCCGGACTCTGTCGGCGGCTCAGCCCGGTTGGCGCAGGCCGAGGCGGAGGTGGTGGGCCCGGGTGGCCTGGGCGGTGTCGCCGAGGAGGGTGAACTCCTTGGCGAGGTCGGCCAGCAGGAGGGCGTCGCGGGGGCCGGCTCCGTCGAGGAGGCGGATCAGGACGCAGCGGGCCGCCTCGGTGCGGCCCTGGCGGCGGGCGAGGGCGGCTCGGGTGAGGGGGCTGTCCGGTTCGGCGGTGGTGGGGAGGGTCTGCCAGAAGTCGGGGCCCCGGTGCAGGGGGGCGTGGGCGCAGAGTTCTTCGGAGTTGAGGAGCAGGTGGTCGGGTTCGGTGCGCCGTAGGGCGTGGTGCAGGCGGCGGATCAGTTCGGGCGCCGGGGTGGCGCGCAGGCCGAGGGCGGTCAGCAGGCGGGCGCGGTCGGCGTCGAGCTCGGGGCCGTAGTACTCGCGCTGGTCCTCCTCGGTCTCGGCGAAGGCCGCCCGGAGGGTGGCGTCGTCGGCCGCCGGGTCGAGGCCGAGGAGGTCGTGCCAGCCGGGGAGGCCGATCAGGATCTCCAGGGCTTCGTCCAGACTGTCGGCGAGCAGCCCGGCCCCGCCCTCGGAGTCGGCGTACAGCAGGGCGCCGTCGGCGCAGACGAAGTACGTCCCGCCCGTGTCGTCCCCCGCGACCGGTGTCAGGGCCAGGCCGGAGGAGAGGTGGACCGCCTCCAGGTGCTCGGCCCGGTCGAGGTCGAAGTCGAAGGGGTAGGCCGCGAGCTCCGCCAGCTCCGGGGCCGAGCGGAGCAGCTGGACGGCGCGGTGGCCGGGCACGGCGGGCACGGCGGGCACTGCGGGTACGGCGGGTACGGCGGGTACGGCGGGTACGGCGGGTACGGCGGACATGGCGGCCACGGTAGCGGACGGCCCCGGCCCGGGGCGGGGCCGTCCGGTGGGGGTCAGCGCGGGGTCAGCGCAGGGTCATGGCGTCGAGGTAGACGGCGGACTGGCCGGTGGCGCCCCGGGCCGGGGCGAAGTCCACGCCGAGCTCGCAGACCTGGGTGCGGTCGGGGATGCGGTCGAGGTTGAGGAAGAGCTGGGTCCCGCTCGGGCCGACGGGGAAGCTGCCGCTGTCGTACCAGTCGGTGCAGCCGGGGCCGGTCTTGGCGTAGAGCTTGGCCTCGGTGCCGGTGGACTGGTTGCCCCAGGGGGCGGTGCGGGCGGTGACGGTGAGGGTGCCGGCGGTGGTGAGGTCGACGGCGGGGGCGTAGTGGCGGAGCAGGTACGCCTCGCCGTTCTCGAGCTGGACGTCGGCCTTGAAGGAGTGGGTGCCCTGGGCGGCCCATTCGGTGACCGGCCAGGGGCCGCTCTTGATCGCCCAGGCGCCCCAGCCCTCCGCGGTGCCGGTCTCGAAGTCGCCCAGGACGCTCGCCGGGCGGGCGGCGGTCAGGTTGTCGACGTAGACCGCGCTCTGGCCGGAGGCGCCGGGAGCGGGCGTGAACAGGACGCCGATCTCCTCGACGTCCGAGAGGCCGGTCACGCCCGCGAGCGGCACGGTCAGCACCGCCCCGTCCGGACCGACCTTGGTGGCGCCGCTGCCGTACCAGGTCCCGCCGGAGCCGGTCCGCAGGTAGAGCGTGGCGGTGGTCCCGGCCGCCTGGTTGCCCCAGGGGGCGGTACGGGCGTCCACGGAGATGCCGGCGTAGCCGCTCAGGTCCTGGTGGCCGGCCTTGCTGAGGTAGATCTGGGGCTGGGCCAGGTCGATGTCGGCCTTGAGCGAGTGGGCGCCTTCGGAGGCCCACTCGTCGACGGTCCACGGCCCGTGCAGGATCTGCAGGCCAGTCCAGCCGTTCAGCCCGTTCTCGAAGCCCTCGACCGGCACGGACGGCGCCGGGGGCCGGGGCGGGCCGGCCGGGTCGGTCTTCGCGGTGAGGTCGATGCCGCCCCGGTTGACCGTCCAGCGGTCGTTCATCAGCGTGGCGGCGCCGAGCTGCGCGGTGGGGCTCCATTTGTCGTTCCAGGCCAGGAAGTAGCTGGTGGCCGGGAAGTGGGTACGGATCGCCTCGGCCCAGGCGCCGTAGTCGTAGGAGGCGGGCACCGGCAGGTGGGTGGTGGGGTCGTTCGGCGGGCCGATCTCGGCGAAGGCGAACGGCTTGTGCAGCGCGGTCAGTTCGCCGTAGCCCTGGGCGGCGGCCGGGTCGCCCGGGTAGCAGTCCAGGCCGACCACGTCGGTGTACGCGGCGCCGGGGTAGTAGGCGGCGCGGTCGCCCGTGCCGCAGAGCGGGGAGTAGACCCAGAGCAGGTTGTGCAGGTTCTTGGTCTGGGTCAGGTAGCGGTAGCTGTACTGCCAGACGGCGGCGAAGGTGGCGCGGTCCTGGCCGCTCCACCAGAAGGCGTTCGCGCCCTGGGTGTTCATCTCGTGGAACGGGCGGAACAGGACGGGCACGCCGGCGGTGTTCAGGTCGGCCAGGCCGGTGGCGATCTGGTCGAGGGTGTGCTGCCAGGCGGCGCCGACGGCGGTGCCCGGGTCGGTGAGCTGCTGGAAGTTGTCCAGGTGGGTGTAGAGGCCCTGGAAGTTCGGCTGGGCCGGGTTGGGGGCGTGGACGCTGACCGAGACCAGCCCGCCGTTCGCCCACCAGTTCTTGAGGTCGGCGTTGCAGGAGGAGTCGATGGTGGAGCTGCCGTTCGAGCCGTAGTCGCAGGCGATCAGGCCGGGGTACCGGCCGGTCTGCGCCTTCAGGGCCTCCGTGCCGGACAGCGAGAAGGCGGTGCCGCTGTACCCGGCGAACAGGCCCGAGACCACGCGGTGCTGGGCCCGGCCCGGCAGGTGGGCCAGCCAGTCGAGCACCTGCGCGGTGACCGGGGTGGCCTGGGGATCGGACGGGGTGGCGGTGCCCTGAGCCGACGCGGCCGGGGCCGTGGCGAGCAGCGGGGCCAGCAGGAGCGCCGATATCAGTGCGGCGCGGACTCTCTGAAACATGATCAGAAGCTCATCACACCAGAACGCATTCGGGCTCCACCGCCGGGGCACCGAGCCCGCAGTGGCGGCAGCTGCCCCGGCGGCGCAGGTGGTAGGCCAGGGTGGCGGCGCCGAGGGCGGCGCCCCAGACGATCCACAGGATGCCCGGGCCGTTGGTGCCCCACATGTCGGCGCTCAGCCCCGCCCGGGCCATCATCAGGCCACCGGGGATGAGCACCACCGCCACGGTCGAGGCGGGCACGATCGCGGTGGCCGGGTGCACCGGCCGGCCCGCCTTCCACCACACCCAGCGCGGCCAGACCTCGCCCCAGCCCGAGACCAGCCCGTGGGTCAGCAGGCTGCCGCCGAGCGAGGCCAGCCCCAGGCAGAGGCCGATCTCCAGCAGGTGCGGCGTGTGCTGCATGTCCGCCTCGAAGGCGCGGGTGATGCCGAGCGGGTAGCCGAAGTACCAGGCCAGCCGGGTGATCTCGTACGGGAGGGTGGACACCACCGCCACCCGGACGGCCCACCGGCCCCAGCGCAGCGCAGCTTCGGGGCGGGTCCACGCCCCCGCCGCCCGCCCGCCCCGGCCGCAGCGGACGCAGTGGCCGCCGGTGCGGCGCTGGTAGGCCAGGGTCGCGGCGGCCCAGAGCAGACCGCCGAGGAAGATGATGATCAGGTTCTCGCGGTGCCAGAAGATCACGTTGCCGATGGTCTGCTGCGGGCCCGGCACGCCGGTGAAGCAGAAGACGAGCAGCACCGGCCAGAGCGCCAGGATGCCGATCAGGGTGTAGTCCGGCAGCACCAGCGCGAGGGTCACCGCCTGCAGCCAGCCGAAGCCGAGCAGCGCGTACCTGGCCCTTCCGTGCCCGTGCCCCCGGGCCATCAGCACCCCGGCCACCGCCCCCGCCAGCCCGAGCACCGCGATCACCGGCGCGACCACCTCCGCCCGGCTCGGCTCCAGCACCGACAGCCCGGACCGCCCCGGCGAAACCTTGGCGAACGGGTAACCACCCCCGCCCAGCGCCCAGTACAGCCCCGCCGCCCCGTACAGCAGCGACCACAGCGCCGCCGCATACCCGGACCAGTCCGGCCAGTACCGCAACCAGCGAAACACGCGCATCATCCCGGGCTCCTCGTCTCGTCCGCTTCCCCTCCAGCCTCGGGGCGAGGGCTGCGGCCGCCCCAGGTGCCGATCGGCACTGAATCCGGCGTCAGTTCGCCGGACCCGTGCCGATCGGCAGGGGTCGGCGCGGACGGTGGCGTGGCTACGCTCGGGCCATGCGGATGATTCCTACGGCCTCGAGCGACCGGGCCGCGCTGGCGGCGGCCGCCGCGCTGCTGCTCGCGGGGGCGGCGACGGCCCCGCTGCTGGGGGTGCTGGTCGCCCTGCCGGCGGCCGCCGCGGCAGCGGCCGGGGCTCTGCTCATCACGGGGCCCTGGGCCGAGCGGGCACTGCGGAGGCTGCGGCCCCGCCCCGGACGGCCGGCGGCCTCCGACCGACTGACCGCCCCGAGCCGGACCGCCGACGGTACGACTGTCGGACGGCCCGCGGCCCACGGTACGGACCGGGAGTCCGCCGGTAGCAGCGTTGCCGGGCCGCTGGGGCCGGTGGTGGTGGCGGGCGCCGGGGTGGTGTCGTCGGTGGCGACCGTTGCGGTGCGGCTGCGCGGTGGGCATCCGGTGGCCGCCGCGGGGGCGTCGTCGGCCGCGCTGGTCGAGGTCGGGGCGTTGCTGCTGCTCACGGTGGTGGCCGTCCGGGCCGGGCGGTGGCGGGCGGCGGTGCCCGCCGGGGTGGCGGTCTCCTGCTGGTTCCTGCGGTTCGGGGTACTGGGCCCGGCCAGCCTCCCGGCGGTCGGCTTCTGGGCCGCGATCGCGCTGCTCGCCGCCGCCGGTGGCGGGTACCTGCGGACACTGGACCAGCGCCGGGCCGAGGCCGTCGCGGCCGCCCGCCGCAGCCAGCGGCTCCAACTTGCCCGGGATCTGCACGACTTCGTCGCCCACGACGTCAGCGAGATGCTCGCGCTGGCCCAGGCGGGGAGCTTCGTCACCGAGACCGGCGGCCCGGCGGCCGAGCTGTTCGGGCGGATCGAGTACGCCGCCCAGCAGGCGCTGGCCGCGATGGACCGCACCGTCCACATGCTGCACGAGGAGCCGCCCACGGACGGCGGCCGCCGCCGCCCGCTGCCGACCCTCGCCGATCTGCCCGGGCTCGCCGACCGGTTCGCCGCCGCCGAGGGCACCGCCGTACGGCTCGACCTCGATCCGCGGCTCGCCGCGCGACTGCCGCGCGAGGTCAGTGCCACCGCCCACCGGGTGGCGGTGGAGTCGCTCACCAACATCCGACGGCACGCACCGGGCACCGGAGCCGTCTCCCTGGCGGTCCGCCGGGCCGGCCAGACCCTGGAGATCACCGTCTGCAACGAGCCCGGGGGCGCTGCCGCGCCACGCGAGCGGCGCGGCGGCCTCGGGCTGATCCAGCTCACCGAGCAGGTCGAGGCGCTGGGCGGGACGCTCACCGCCGGGCCGCTCGCGGCGGGCGGCTGGCGGACGGCCGCCCGGCTGCCGCTGAGCGGCTGACATGATGTCAGCCATGTCCACTCGCATACTGATCGCCGACGATCAGGCCGGCATCCGCAGCGCCTTCCGGATCATCCTGGACGCCCAGCCGGACATGACCGTGGTCGCGGAGGCGGCGGACGGGCTCTCGGCGATCGAGCAGGCGCGACTGCTGCGGCCCGACGTGGTGCTGGCGGACATCCGGATGCCGCGCTGCGACGGTCTGGAGGTCACCCGGGCGCTGGCCGGCCCGGAGGTGGCCGATCCGCTCCGGGTGATCGTGGTGACCACCTTCGACCTGGACGAGTACGTGCACACCGCCCTGCGCAACGGCGCCTGCGGCTTCCTGCTCAAGCGCTCCGGCCCCGCCCTCCTGGCCGAGGCCGTGCGCTCCGCGATGTCGGGTGACACCCTGATCAGCCCCCAGATCACCGTCCGCCTCCTCCGCGAGTTGAACCCCCCGCCCGCCGCGGCGCCCGCCGACACCCCGCGCCTCACCCCCCGCGAGGCCGAGATCGCCCGCCTGGTCGCCCGCGGCGACACCAACGCCGAGATCGCCGAGGCCCTCCTCATCTCCCCCGGCACCGTCAAGAACCACCTCGCCGCCATCCAACGCCGCCTGGGCGCCCGCAACCGCGTAGGCATAGCCGCCTGGGCCTGGTCCACCGGCCAGTCCCCCGCCGCCCAACGCCAGGACTGACGCTACGCCGGTCTACTCTGAAGGTGCTGCCCGGCACACCCCAGGAGATATCGCCGATGAACCCGGAGCACTTCGCACTTCTCGAAGAAGCCCGCCGTAGCCTGCCGAACGGCTTCAAGGTGGAGCTCTCGGGCGACACCATCGTCATGATGGTGAGCCCCTCGGGCATCCATCAGCGCAATCTCCTAGTGGTCCGTCGCCAGTTCGACGCGCACGCCCCGCTGGACCTGATGCCGAGCGAGAACACCGACCTGGTCTCGCCCAAGGTTGGCAAGAGCCGCAACCCGGACCTGACGTACCTCCCGGAATCCGCTCTGGATACCACCGACAACCAGGTCCCGGCCGAGCTGGCCACCGTCGCGGTCGAGTTGGTCTCGCCCTCCAACCCGGAGAACGACTGGGTCGGCAAGGTGCGCGACTACCCGCTGATGGGCATCCCGCTCTACCTGCTGGTCGACGCCCGCCAGAAGACCGTCACCCTGTTCAGCCGCCCCGACGGCACCAAGTACCACCGCCGCGAGGACATCGACTTCGGCGAGACCCTGCACATCCCCGCCCCGTTCGACTTCGAGCTGGCTACGGGCGGCCTGCTGCCGTACTGATCCGTCTACAGCTGAGCGAACTGGCAACCGCCCCCGACAGCAGGCTCAGGCCTGACGGGTCGGCAGGACGATCAGCTGGCGGAGGTTGACGTGGCGCGGGCGGCTGGTGGCGTACGCGACCAGGTCGGCCACGTCCTCGGCGGCGAGCGGGCCGATGGCCTCGACCATGGTCTGCAACTGCTCGGTGAGCGCCGGGTTGTCGAGGTGGTCGCCGAGCTCGGTGTCGGTCAGTCCGGGCTCGACGGTGGTGACGCGGACGTCGCGGGGGCCGAGCTCCGTGCGCAGGCTCGCCGAGAGGTGGGTGAGGGCGGCCTTGGTGGCGCTGTAGACGGCGTAGTTGGGGAAGGTGAGGTGGGCGCCGATGGAGGAGATGGAGACCAGGTCGGCGGTGCGGCCCGCGGCGGCGGCCTCGAGCAGGTCGGCGGTGAAGGCCCGGACGATCCGCAGGGCCCCGGTGAGGTTGGTGTCGATCATCCTGGTCCACTCGTCCAGGCGGCCGTCGGTGACCGGGTTGGGCAGCATCACCCCGGCGTTGTTGACCACCAGGTCGGCCGGGCCGAAGGCCTGGTGGACGGCTGCCGCGGCCGCGTCCACCGCCGCCTGGTCGGTCACGTCCACCGGCACGGCCAGCGCCACCCCGCCGGCGGCGGTGAGCTCCTCGGCCAGCTCGGCCAGCCGGTCCTTGCGGCGGGCCAGCAGCGCGACCCGGGCACCGTTCGCGGCCAGCAGCCGGGCGGTGGCCTCGCCCATGCCACTGGCGGCGCCGGTCACGACGGCGGTACGGCCGGAGAGGGTGGGGTACGACATGGCGGCACTCCTGAAGGGCAGTTGAGGTTCGCTGACAGCAGCCACTCTGCGGCCGCCCGGCGGGCCCGCCCAGCGTTGAACTGTTCCTAGGTCTGGCAGTACCAGGCTCGGCCGACGCCTCCCGCCTAGGCTCTGCGGTATGGACAACGACCTCGGCGGATTCCTGCAGTCCCGGCGCGCCCGCATCCGGCCGGAGGAGGTCGGGCTGCCCGCGCACGGCCGCCGCCGGGTGCCGGGGCTGCGCCGCGAGGAGGTCGCGCAGCTGGCCGGGGTGAGCGTGGACTACTACGTCCGGCTCGAGCAGGGCCGCGGGCAGAACGTCTCGGAAGCCGTGCTCACCGCGATCGCCCGGGTGCTGCGGCTGGACGGCACCGAGCAGGCCCACCTGCGTGACCTGGTCCGGCCCGCCCGGCGGCGCGCACCGGCCGGCCGGGCCGCCGTCCGCCCCGGCCTGCAGCGGCTGCTCGACGCGATGACCACCACCCCGGCCTTCGTGCTCGGCCGCCGGATGGACGTGCTGGCCTGGAACGCGCTCGCCGACGCCATCGCCGGCTTCTCCGCCAGGAGCCCGGCCGAACTCAACCAGGCCAGGCAGGTGTTCCTCGACCCCACCGCGCCCACCTGCTACCCGGACTGGGCCGCCGTGGCCGCCGAGACGGTGGCGTACCTGCGCCTCGACGCGGGCCGCCACCCGGACGACCCGGCGCTGGCCACCCTGGTCGGCGAACTCTCCCTGCACAGCGCGGACTTCCGCCGTCTGTGGGCCGACCACCTGGTCAAGGAGAAGACGTACGGCATCAAGCGGCTGGTCCACCCCCTGGCCGGGGAGCTGGAGTTCGGGTACGAGACGCTCGCTCTGCCCGGCGACCCGGACCAGCTGCTCGTCGCGTACACCGTCACCCCCGGCTCCCCGACCGCCGAACGCCTTGCCCTGCTCGGCAGTTGGACGGCTTCGGCCGAGGCCTAGGCGTTCTCGTAGACCGCGACGACGGTGGCCCGGGCCAGGGCGTGGAAGCCCAGGGTGCCGCTGATCGCGGCGGCCGAGGTGTCGGAGCCGAGGCCGAGCTTCTCGACGCCGAGGGCGTGCACGGTGAAGGCGTACCGGTGCGGGCCGTGGCCGGGCGGCGGGGCGGCGCCGCCGAAGTCCTTGGTGCCGTAGTCGTTGCGGCCGTGCACGGCGCCCTCGGGCAGGCCGGGGAAGACGCCGCTGCCCGCGCCCTCGGGGAGCTCGGTGAGGTCGGCCGGGAGGTCGAAGAGCACCCAGTGCCACCAGCCGCTGCCGGTCGGGGCGTCGGGGTCGAAGCAGGTCACCGCGAAGCTCTTGGTCCCGTCCGGGAAGCCGGACCAGCTCAGCTGCGGCGAGACGTTGCCCTCGGCGTACACCTGGAGCGGGGAGAGGGTCTCGCCCTCCCGCACGGTGTCGCTGGTGACGGTGAAGGACGGGACGGGTCGCTGGAAGTCGTGCGGCAGCGGGGGCTTGGACATGACGGAACTGTGCTCCCTGATCGACGGATCGATGAATCGCTGGATCAACAACGGGCGGGAGACTAGTACGGTCGGCTCCGGACACGCCCACGTTCGCCGAATACCCGGTTTCCGCCAGCCGGGTGGATAAGATCCTTTACAGAAAATACGCTCGCCTGCTGACGGCCGGTCACTGCACCGGTCACTGCGCCGAAGCGGCCACCACGGCCGCCGCGAAGGCCCGCACGGTGGCGTCCGCCGAGGCGCTCGGCCAGGCGAGGACGGCCTGGCTGGGCGGGTACCCGTCGAGGGGGACGAAGCGGATGCCGTCCGCCCGGTGGGCCTCCTCGGCCCCGGCGGGCAGCAGGCCGACCGCCCGCTGCCAGACGATCGCGTGCAGGCACTCCCGCACCGTCCGCACCACCGGGCCGGTGGCCGACTCGGCCCCGCCCAGCCAGTACCGCCGCCACGCGGGGTCGGCCGCGGCGGGCAGCTGTATCCAGGGGCGCACGCCCAGCTCGGCGACGGTCAGCCGGGCCCGGCCGCCCAGCGGGTCGTCGGTGGCGAGGGCGGCGACCAGCGGCTCGGCGCCCAGCGGGTGGACCGTCAGGCCGGTGGTGTCGAAGGGCAGCCTGGTCAGCGCCAGGTCGACCCGGCCGGAGCGCAGGCCGGCCGAGGGGTCGCTGATGTCGGCCTCGCGCAGGTGCACCTCGACGTCCGGATGGGTGCGGCGGAAGGCCTGCGCCGCCTTCGGGCCCAGGCCGAGGCCCGCCCCGGCGACCGTGCCGACCACCAGCGTGCGGCGCCGGCCCGTCTCCCGGACCCGCTCCTCGGCCCGCTCGGCCGCGCCCAGCAGCTCCCGGGCCTCACCGAGCAGCAGCTCACCCGCCGAGGTGAGCCGCACACCCTCCGCCGCCCGCTCGAACAGCGGACAGCCCAGCTCCTCCTCCAGCTCGCGGATGCGCCGGCTCAGCGGCGGCTGCGACATGTGCAGCCGGGTGGCCGCACGCCCGAAGTGCAGCTCCTCAGCCACGGCGACGAAGTAGCGCAGGCGGCGAAGATCCATGCCCGGCAGCCTATCGACCCCCACTGACACTGATAGTCGTAGGTGGGTCTCCGGCGGTCGTGGCTCTGCCACTGACTGACGCCCTGCTGGGCTGTCCTCTGGTTGTTCTGTCCGGCTGCCGGGCCCGTTCCCAAGGCCCCGGCCAGGCGGAGCATGACCTCATAGGAGCCTGGCCAGAGGCCCCCTCAGTGTCCTGTCTGCCCCACCCGGCCGGAGCCGCCTCCGGCTAGGAAGGCAGTACCAGCATGACAGGACCAAGCACCCCGGACACCACGGATCACACGGTGTTCGGCGGAGTGGACTCCCACGCCGACACCGTCCACCTCGCGATCATCACCGACCGTGGCGGCCACCTCGCCGACGCCGAGTTCCCCACCACCAGCGCCGGCTACACCGCCGCGATCGCATTCCTGACCGCGCACGGGACCGTGGCCTCAATCGGGGTGGAAGGCACCTCCTCCTACGGCTCCGGCTTCACCCGAGCCGCCCGCCAGGCCGGCCTGACCGTGATGGAGGTCAACCGGCCCGACCGAGCCGAGCGGCGCCGGATCGGCAAGTCCGACCCCATCGACGCCTACGCCGCCGCCCGCGCCGCCCTCTCCGGACGGGCCTCCAGCACCCCGAAGGACGACACCGTCGCCGGCCTACGAGCCCTGCACAACGCGGCCCGCTCCGCGATCAAGGCCCGCACCGCCACCCTGAACCAGATCACCCACACCCTCATCACCGCACCCGACGACATCCGCGCCAAGTACCTTGCCCTGCAAGGCGACAAACGGACCGAGGCCCTCGCCCGGCTCCGCCCGGCCGGCGCCGGCGTCCGCGTCGCACTCCTGACCGCGCTCAGGACTCTCGCCAAACGCGTCAAGGCCCTGACCGAGGAGCACCACAACCTCACCGCCGCCGTCGACGCCCTGGTCACCGAGCTCAACCCCGGCCTACGCGCGACCTACGGAGTCGGCCCCGACACCGCCGCCCAGCTGCTGATCACCGCCGGCGGCAACCCCGACCGGCTCCGCGGCGAGGCGTCCTTCGCAGCCCTGTGCGGCGTCGCCCCCGTCCCCGCCTCCAGCGGCAAGACCAACCGCCACCGCCTGTCCCGGGGCGGGGACCGCGCGGCCAACGCCGCCCTCTACCGGATAGCCCTCTGCCGGATGGCCAGTGACCGGCGAACCCGCGACTACGTCGCCCGTCAGACCGAGGCGGGCCGCACCAAGAAGGAGATCATCCGCCTCCTCAAGCGGGCCATCGCCCGCGAGATCTTCCGCTGCCTGACCACGCCCGTCGCGGTACCCGATATCGCCGACCTGCGCCCCGCACGCCAGGCGAAGAACATCACCCTCACCGCCGTCGCCAACCACTTCGGCGTCTGGCCAGCCGTCATCTCCAACATCGAACGCGGCACCCGCCGCGACGACACCCTCGCCACCGCCTACCGCGACTGGCTCACCGCCGCTTGACAGCCCATAGGAGTCAGCCGTTCACCTGCGGGTGACGCCTCGCGGGCGTGAAAATCGGCGTGGGGTCGCCCGCCAACGCCGAACGACGCTTGGGCCGTT
>NZ_JBEOWY010000076.1:0-29074 GCF_040296285.1 Kitasatospora sp. NPDC002227 | reverse complement strand
TACATTCCGAACCCGGAAGCTAAGCCTCACAGCGCCGATGGTACTGCAGGGGGGACCCTGTGGGAGAGTAGGACGCCGCCGAACAAATATTCAGAGAAGCCCCTCATCCGGGAACGGATGGGGGGCTTCTCTGTTGTAAGGTCAGTGCCGCAGAGTTGTCACACCCGGACACAGGAGGCCCCCCGGTGGAGGTCCAGGAGACGCGCGTCCAGACCGACCGCGTCCTCACCATTCCCAACCTGCTGAGCATGGCGCGGCTGGCTGGTGTGCCCATCTTCCTGTGGCTGATCCTCTGGCCGAAGTTCGGTGGGCCGAAGGTCGACGGCTGGGCGATTCTGGTGCTGATGCTGAGCGGGATCAGTGACTACCTGGACGGGAAGCTGGCCCGGCGGTGGGGGCAGATCAGCCGGCTGGGGCAGATCCTCGATCCGGCCGCGGACCGGCTGTACGTGCTGTCGACGCTGGTCGGGCTCACCTGGCGCGAGATTCTGCCGTGGTGGGTGACGGCGATCCTGCTGGCCCGGGAGCTGTTCATCGGTGCGTTGCTGCCCGTTCTGGCGAAGTACGGCTACGGGCCGCTGAATGTGAGTTTTCTCGGGAAAGCCGCGACATTCAATCTGATGTACGCGTTCCCGCTGCTGTTGCTGGGCGATGGCGGGACCTGGATCGCCACGCCGGCCAGGGTGGTCAGCTGGGCGTTCATCTGGTGGGGGACCACGCTTTACTGGTGGGCCGCCATCCTGTACGCGATTCAGGTGCGGCAGATCGTCAAGGGCGCGCGGGCGGCCGGGGTCTGAAAGTCGAGCCGGGGGCTCCGGTTGGCCCCGGATGGCGGAGAGTGAGCGGGTGAGTGAGACGACTCCCACGCTCGGCTCGGTGAGTCGGCAGGAGTTATCCGGGTAGAGGTGCACTGGAACGGTTTGATGGACCCCCACAGGGTTCACCACCGCGAAGGAGGACGCACCCGTAATGAAAGCCGTTGTGATGGCAGGGGGCGAAGGCACCCGCCTCCGTCCGATGACTTCGAGCATGCCCAAGCCGCTGCTTCCGGTGGCCAATCGGCCGATCATGGAGCACGTGCTGCGGCTGCTGAAGCGGCACGGCCTTACGGACACCGTCGTCACCGTGCAGTTCTTGGCCTCTCTGGTGAAGAACTACTTCGGGGACGGCGAAGAGCTGGGGATGCACCTCACCTATGCCAACGAGGAGACCCCGCTCGGTACCGCCGGGAGTGTGAAGAACGCCGAGGACGCACTGCGGGACGACTCGTTCCTGGTGATCTCGGGTGACGCGCTGACGGATTTCGATCTGTCGGCGCTGATCGCTTTCCACCGGGAGAAGGGGGCGTTGGTCACCGTCTGCCTCACCAGGGTGCCCAATCCCCTGGAGTTCGGGATCACCATCACCGACGAGGAGGGGCGGGTCGAGCGCTTCCTGGAGAAGCCGACCTGGGGCCAGGTCTTCTCGGACACGGTGAACACCGGGATCTACGTGATGGAGCCCCAGGTCTTCGACTACGTCGCGGCCGGGGAGTCGGTGGACTGGTCGAGCGACGTCTTCCCGCAGCTGCTGAAGGAGGGCAAGCCGGTCTACGGGTACGTGGCCGAGGGCTACTGGGAGGACGTGGGCACCCACGAGAGCTACCAGAAGGCCCAGGCGGACGTGCTGGAGGGCGCGGTCGACGTCGAGCTGGACGGGTTCGAGATCTCGCCCGGCGTGTGGGTGGCCGAGGGCGCCGAGGTGGATCCGGGGGCGGTGCTGCGCGGGCCGCTGTACATCGGGGACTACGCGAAGGTCGAGGCCGGGGTCGAGTTGCGGGAGCACACGGTGCTCGGCAGCAACGTGGTCGTCAAGCGCGGGGCCTTCCTGCACAAGAGCGTCGTGCACGACAACGTGTACATCGGCCCGCAGAGCAATCTGCGCGGCTGTGTGGTGGGCAAGAACACCGATGTGATGCGGGCGGCCCGGATCGACGACGGGGCGGTGATCGGGGACGAGTGCCTGATCGGCGAGGAGTCGATCATCTCGGGCAACGTCCGGGTGTACCCCTTCAAGACGATCGAGGCGGGCGCCTTCGTCAATACGAGCGTGATCTGGGAGTCCCGCGGCCAGGAGCACCTCTTCGGGCTCCGTGGCGTCTCGGGCATCCTGAACGTCGAGATCACGCCGGAGCTGGCCGTGCGGCTGGCGGGGGCGTACGCGACGACCCTCAAGAAGGGGGCGACCGTCACCATCGCGCGTGACCACTCGCGTGGTGCCCGTGCGCTCAAACGGGCGATGATCTCGGCCCTGCAGACCAGCGCGATCGACGTCCGCGACCTGGAGAACGTGCCGATGCCGGTGGCCCGGCAGCACACCGCGCGCGGCAGTGCGGGCGGGATCTTCCTACGGACCACGCCCGGGGTGCCGGACTCGCTGGACATCCTGTTCTTCGACCAGCGCGGGGCGGACCTCTCGCAGGCCGGCCAGCGCAAGCTGGACCGGGTGTACGCGCGGCAGGAGTTCCGCCGGGCCTTCCCCGGGGAGATCGGCGACCTGACCTTCCCCTCCAGCGTGTTCGACGGCTACGCGGGCAACCTGCTGAAGGCCGTGGACACCTCCGGGATCGCCGAGGCGGGGCTCAAGGTGGTGGTGGACACCGCGCACGGCAGCGCCGCGCTGGTGCTGCCCAGCATCCTCGGGCGGCTCGGGGTCGAGGCGCTGACCGTGAGCAGCGGGCTGGACGAGGCGCGGCCGACGGAGGACGCGGAGGAGCGGCGGGCCGGGCTGGCCAGGCTCGGGGAGCTGGTGGCCTCGTCCAAGGCGGCGTTCGGGGTGCGGTTCGACCCGGTGGGCGAGCGGGTGTCCTTCGTGGACGAGCTCGGGCGGGTGATCCAGGACGACCGGGCCCTGCTGGTGCTGCTCGACCTGGTCGCCGCCGAGCGGCGGAGCGGGCAGGTCGCGCTGCCCGTGACGACCACCCGGATCGCGGAGCAGGTGGCCGCCTACCACGGCACCCAGGTGCGGTGGACGACCACCTCGCCCGACGACCTGGCGCGGGCCGCGGCGGCGGACGAGACGATCTTCGGCGGCGACGGGCGCGGCGGGTTCGTGGTGCCCGAGTTCAGCGAGGTCCTGGACGGGGCGGCGGCCTTCGTGCGGCTGCTCGGGCTGGTGGCCCGGACCCAGCTGACGCTGAGCCAGATCGACGCGCGCATTCCGCAGGCGCACATCCAGCGGCGGGACATCGCGACGCCCTGGGCGGCGAAGGGGATGGTGATGCGCTCGGTGGTGGAGGCGGCCGGGAACCGGCGGCTGGACACCACGGACGGCGTGCGGGTGGTCGAGCCGGACGGGCGCTGGACGCTGGTGCTGCCGGACCCGGCGGAGGCGATCACCCACCTGTGGGCCGAGGGGCCGGACGACGAGGCCACGGAGGCGCTGCTGGACGAGTGGGCGGCCGTGGTGGACGGGGCCGGGCGGTAGGCCCACAGGCCGGTACGGGCGGAGGCACCGCCCGTACCGGCCTACCGGTGGGGGGGTGTGCGCCGGGCGCCCTGGCGACGTGGGACGATGTACCGCATGCCAGCACCGACGACGCCGAGTGACCGGGACGGACGCTTCTCGCGACCGGACGCCTCGATGTCCCTGCTGACCACCGTGATGGAGCACAGCCTCGACGACGGGTACGCCGAGGCGGCGCGGGCCAGGGGGGCCGAGGGCACCAGCAGGCTGCCCGGCTCGCTGCGCGGCCGGCTGATGCTCGCGCTCGGGCTGGCGCTCGCGGCCGGGGTGGTGACGGTGGGGGCGGTGAACGCGCACGTCGCCGAGCCCACGCTGGCCAAGGAGCGCGACGCGCTGGTGCAGCGGGTGACCAACTCGACCACGGCCGCCGACCACCTGCAGAAGCAGGTCCAGGACCTTCGGCACCAGGTGGACGCCGCGCAGCAGAAGGCGCTGCACACCGGGGACGACCAGGGTGTGGCCGAGCTGGCCGGGCGGGCCGGGACGGCGGAGGTGACCGGGCCCGGGATCAAGCTGGTCCTGGACGACGCCTCCGGCACCGGTGCGGGCGGTTCGGCGAACGACCCCCGGCAGACCAACGGCTTCTCGGACACCGGGCGGCTGCGGGACCGTGACCTCCAACTGATCGTCAACGGGGTCTGGCAGTCCGGGGCGGAGGCGGTCTCGGTCAACGGCCAGCGGCTGACCGAGCTCTCGGCGATCCGGGCGGCCGGGGACGCGATCCTGGTGGACAACCGGCCGCTGGTGCCGCCGTACACGGTGCTGGCGGTCGGGGACGGCCAGGCGATGAGCGCACGCTTCCAGGACATCGAGGCCGGGCGGTACCTGAAGATCATCCAGGACAGCTACGGGATCAGGTCCACCCTCTCCGTACAGAAGAAGCTGACCGTGCCCGCCGCACTGGGCATCACGCTGCGTTACGCGCAGCCGTTCGTCTCCGGCACGCCGAGTGCCGGGCCGACCTCAGGGACAGGAGCAGCCAAGCCGTGATTGCCGTACTGGGTCTGGTGATCGGAGTGGTCGTCGGCCTCTTCGTGCAGCCGGAGGTGCCGACCGCCGTCGTGCCGTACCTGCCGATCGCGGTGGTGGCGGCGCTGGACGCGGTCTTCGGCGGCGTGCGGGCGATGCTGGACGGGATCTTCGACGACAAGGTCTTCGTGGTGTCGTTCCTCTCCAACGTGGTGGTGGCGGCGCTGATCGTCTTCCTCGGTGACCAGCTGGGCGTGGGCTCGCAGCTGTCCACCGGGGTGGTCGTGGTGCTCGGCATCCGGATCTTCTCGAACGCCGCGGCGATCCGTCGGCACGTGTTCCGGGCCTGAGGAGGGACGACGTGGACGAGGAGAAGTCGGGGCCGGAGCAGGAGCCCGAGCAGGCCGAGGGTGCGGGCGACACGCCCGAGCCGGAGGCGAAGAAGACTGCTTCGGAGGAGCCTGAGCAGGCGCCCCAGCCGGAGCCCGAACCTGAGGCCGAGCCGGAGCCCGAACCGGGACCCGAGCCGGCGCCTGAGGCGGCGCCCGGGCCGGTGAAGGCGGCCGCGAAGGCGGAGGAGCCGTCAAACCCGCGGACGCGGCTGAAGGCCGCGCTGTGGCCGCTGCGGATCTCGCGCGGCCAGCTGGTGGTGGCCCTGCTGCTGTTCTCGCTGGGCCTGGCGCTGGCCATCCAGGTGCGCTCCACCAACGACCACAGCCAGCTGCGCGGGGCACGCCAGGAGGATCTGGTGCGCATCCTCGACGAACTGGACAGCCGTCAGCAGCGTCTTCAGCAGGAGAAGTCGCAACTCGAGCAGTCGCTGGCCCAGCTGGAGAACAGCTCCAACCAGGCCAAGGACGCCGAGGAGCAGACGAGGAAGAAGGCGACGGAGCTCGGGGTGCTGGCCGGCACGGTCAAGGCCACTGGTCCGGGCATCGTACTGACGGTCGATGACCCCCAGGGGCAGGTGAAGGCCGATATGCTGCTCGACACCCTGCAGGAACTCCGAGCGGCGGGGGCGGAGGCGATTCAGATCAACGATGTCCGAGTGGTGGCGAGCACCTACTTCACCGACGGCTCCGGCGGGGGTGTGCAGATCGACGGCAAGACCGTCTCCCAGCCGTTCAAGTTCACGGTGGTCGGGCACCCGCAGGATCTGACTCCCGCACTGAACATCCCGGGCGGTGTCGTGCGCACGCTGGAGAAGCAGCAGGCGCGCGCGACCATCACCGAGCAGCAGAACGTCGTGGTGGACGCACTGGCCGCCCCGAAGACCCTCCAGTTCGCCAAGCCGGCGGCGAAGTGACGGCCCGGCCACCGTACGGTCCGTCAGCCGCCGGGCACCCCCGGCGCCGTCGCCGAGCCGCCGATCAGCGACACTGGTACGTACCACTGGCCCCGACCTGGCAGGATGCCGGGACGAGTGCCTGTCCGAGATTCGCACCCTGCCCCGCGGGCGGGTCTGTCACACGCAAGGGGATTCGCCCGTGAGTCTGTTCTCGAAGCTGTTCGGCCGCAACAACCGACGCGACGCGGCGGTGGAGGCCCCGACGGCGCGTCACCGCCGGGCCGACGAGGAGGCCGGTGTGCCCGGCATGCGGCCCGCGCCGGAGCAGGGCGGCTACGACGAGCGCCCGCTGTTCCGGGACGGCGCCGGTGCGCAGGTCGGAGGGAATTCGGCGGCTTACGGCGCGTCGGCCGACGGTTCGGGCGCTCCGCGCATAGGTTTCCCGACAGGACCCTCAACCTCTGGTGGAGGGTTTGCCCCGAACCCCTACGGTCACGCCGCCGGTGTGCCCCGCCAGGAGGCTGCGTCCATGGCCACTCCGTGCCCCCGGTGCGGTAACCAGAACCCGGCGACCGCCAGGTTCTGCTCCAACTGCGGCACGGCCCTGCGCGGCATGGCCATCCCCGAGGGCGCGGCCGAGACCACCTCGACCATCTCGATCTCCGGTCTGGAGTCCTACGACCCCAACGCGACCAGCACCGGCGCCACCCCGGCCCTGTCGGCCGAGGTGCTGCAGGCGATCGACGCGCTGCCGCCGGGCTCGGCCCTGCTGATCGTGCAGCGCGGTCCGAACTCCGGCAGCCGCTTCCTGCTCGACGCGGACGTCACCACGGCGGGCCGTCACCCCGAGGGCGACATCTTCCTGGACGACGTCACCGTCTCGCGCCGGCACGTGGAGTTCCGCCGGCAGCCCGGCGGCTTCAGCGTCGCGGACGTGGGCAGCCTGAACGGCACCTACGTCAACCGGGAGCGGATCGACGAGGTCGGCCTCAACAACGGCGACGAGGTGCAGATCGGGAAGTACCGGCTGGTGTTCTTCGCCAGCCCGCACCGGGGGTACTGACCACCACGCGAACAGGAGCCCGAGTGACCTCGCACAGCCCGTCAGCCACGGAGACCATGCCCGTACCCGGCTCCCGCCGGGCGGGCGAGGCCCGGCGGCGGGGTGACGAACTGCTCAGCATCGGAGCAGTTCTCGCCCACCTCCGCGACGACTTCCCCGAGGTCACCATCTCCAAGATCCGCTTCCTGGAGGCGGAGGGCCTGGTCGAACCGCAGCGGACCCCCTCGGGGTACCGCAAGTTCAGCCCGGCCGACCTGGAGCGGCTGGCGTACGTACTGCGGGTGCAGCGCGACCACTACCTGCCGCTGCGGGTGATCAGGGAGCACCTGGACGCCATCGAGCGCGGCGAGGCGCCGCCCGCGCTGCCCGGACCGGAGGCCCGGCCCGGGCCGCTGGAGGAGGCCGACCGCGAGCTGGTGGCCGCCTCCGGCGCCGCGCCGGGGGTGCGGCTCGGCCGGGCCGAGCTGCTGGCCGCCGCCGAGGCGGGGGAGGCCGAGCTGGCCGAGTGGGAGGCATACGGGCTGCTGGCCCCCGGGCCGGACGGCGGGTACGACGGCGAGGCGCTGCAGATCGCCCGGCTGGTCGCCGAGATCGGCCGCTACGGCCTCGAGCCGCGCCACCTGCGGGCCATGAAGGCCGCCGCCGACCGCGAGGTCTCGCTGGTCGACCAGGTGGTGGCCCCGCTGCGCCGGCACCGCAACCCGCAGACCAGGGCGCACGCCGAGGCCACCGCGCGGGAGCTGGCCACCCTCTCGGTCCGGCTGCACGCCGCGATGGTCCAGGCCGGGCTGCGGGCCCGGCCGGCGGGTGGCTGAATCCGGCCGCCCGACGGTGGCCGGATCCCGCGCTGCGCGGGGCCGGAGCGCCTGGTGGGGCCGCCGGGGCCGGGGCTGCGCTTTCATATCCGGGGCGCGGGTCATAGGGTTGCCATGTGAATGAGCTCGACGTCGTGGGTGTCCGGGTGGAGATGCCTTCCAATCAGCCGATCGTGCTGCTGCGGGAGGTCGGGGGCGATCGGTACCTGCCGATCTGGATCGGTCCTGGCGAGGCGACCGCGATCGCCTTCGCGCAGCAGGGCATGACGCCGGTGCGGCCGCTGACGCACGACCTGTTCAAGGACGTGCTGGACGCGCTGGGGCAGCAGCTCACCGAAGTACGCATCAGTGACCTGCGGGACGGCGTGTTCTACGCCGAGCTGGTCTTCTCCGGCGGGGTCGAGGTGAGTGCCCGCCCGTCCGACGCGATAGCGCTGGCGCTGCGCACCGGCACGCCGATCTACGGCAGCGAGGAGGTCCTCGCCGAGGCGGGGATCGCCATCCCGGACGAGCAGGAGGACGAGGTCGAGAAGTTCCGCGAGTTCCTCGACCAGGTCTCGCCGGAGGACTTCGGCGGCCAGCAGTAGCCCTGCCGTACGCCCTACCAGCCGAGTTGGCCGCCTTCTAGCCAGCTCGGCTGTCGGCTGCAAGTCCGGTTTTGCCAAAGTGCGTCCGCATACCCACACTGGGGGCACGAAAAACCACTCCTTGGAGTGACGTTGTCCGTGAGCCTCGGCGTGGCGATCGTTGACGGGTCCCAGACGACTGCTTACCGTCAGGAGTGGCTCCGGTGAGTTACTCCACCTGGGCTCCACAACGGCGCACCGGACGAGCGGACGGAGGTTGGCATGAGCGGCATTGGCGACGAGGCGGCTGTCGGGTCCCTGTGCTCCGTGCACGTCCCGCGCGCGGGACGCTCCCTGCTGGAGCGGGTGCGGGAGTCGGTGCCGGCCGAGGCCGAGCAGCCCGCGCCGGCCCGGGTCGGGCGGTTCCCGGCGGTGCAGGCCGGACAGCCCGCGATCGAGCGGTTGGCCCCCACCTCGGGGCTGGTCGGCTACCGCGGCCCGACGGCCTGCGCGGCGGCCGGGATCACCTACCGCCAGCTGGACTACTGGGCCCGGACGGGCCTGCTCGAGCCGAGCGTGCGCGCCGCGTACCCGGCCAACACCCAGCGGCTCTACAGCTTCCGCGACATCCTGCTGCTGAAGATCGTCAAGCGGCTGCTGGACGCCGGGGTCTCGCTGCAGAACATCCGCGTCGCGGTCACCCACCTGCGGGCCGCCGAGCGGGCCGACCTGACCGGCCTCACGCTGCTGAGCGACGGGGCGACGGTCTACGAGTGCACCTCGCCCCAGCAGGTGGTCGAGCTGCTCGGCAGCGGGCAGGGCGTCTTCGGCATCGCGGTCGGCGCGGTCTGGCAGGAGCTCGAGGGGGCGCTGACCCGCCTTCAGGCCGAGCGCACCGACACCGGCGAGACGCTGCACGGCCACGACCCGGCCGACGAGTTGGCGCAGCGGCGCGGCCGCGCGGGCTGAGCGCCCTCGCACCGCGGAACCGCGGCGCCCTCGGCGTCGTCCGGTTCGGTGAGTGGATCACCGAGGCGGAGGACGGGGGCGGTCATGCGGATACCGAAGCTACTGGCCGGCAGACGGCGGCAGCGGATCGCGTACCAGGTCGCGGTCGGGCTGGCCGTGTGCGCGACGGCGCCGAGCGCCTGGCTGTTCCTGAACGGCGGGGACCGGATCGGCACGGTGGCGAGCGCGCCCTCGGCGCCGGTCGCCGTGGTCTTCGGGGCCGGCCTGTTCGACGGCAAGCCCTCGCCGTACCTGGCCGGCCGGCTGGACGCGGCTCTGGAGCTGTACCGGGACCGCAAGGTCGAGGCGATCCTGGTGACCGGGGACAACGGCCGGATCAGCTACGACGAGCCGGACGCGATGCGGGACTACCTGGTGGCGCACGGGGTGCCGCCGGTGCGGGTGGTGCGGGACTACGCGGGCTTCGACACCTGGGACTCCTGCACCCGGGCCCGGCGGATCTTCGGGGTGGACCGGGCGGTGCTGGTGAGTCAGGACTTCCACGTGCGGCGGGCGCTGGCGCTGTGCCAGGCGGCGGGCATCGACTCGTACGCCGTCGGGGTGGGTGAGCCGCACGACGTGACCTGGTACTACGGCGGGCTGCGCGAGATACCGGGGGCCGGCAAGGCGGCGGTCAACGCCCTGCTGACGCCGGATCCGAAGTACCTGGGCGCGACGGAGCCGGGCATCGCGGCCGCGCTGGCGGACGCCGCCCGCGGCTGAGGGGTGGTGAACCCGGCGCCGGCCGTGGCGGGAAGGCGATTGTCAGAGGGCTGAGGCATGATCGGCGGGTGCGGTCAGTGCCGAGCATCCTCCATCTCGACATGGACGCCTTCTTCGCAGCGGTGGAGCAGGCGGCCAAGCCGAGCCTGCGCGGGAAGCCGGTGATCGTCGGGGGTGTCGGCGGGCGCGGCGTGGTGTCGACCTGCAGTTACGAAGCGCGCAAGTTCGGGGTGCACTCGGCGATGCCGATGGCGCAGGCCCGGCGGCTGTGCCCCAACGCGGCCTTCCTGTCCGGGCGGTTCACGGCGTACCGGCAGGTCAGCGAGCAGGTGATGAGCCTGCTGCGGGAGCTGTCGCCGCTGGTGGAGCCGCTGAGCCTGGACGAGGCCTTCGTCGACCTGGAGGCCGGCCCGTACGGCCCCGCGCTGGCCGAGGCCGGGCCAGAGGCGGGGCCGGAGTTGGTGATGGCGATCGGGGAGGACCTGCGGGCCGACATCCGCCGGGTGACGGGCGTGACCGGCTCGGTGGGGCTCGCGGGGTCGAAGCTGATGGCGAAGATCGCCTCCGAGCAGGCCAAGCCGGACGGGCTGGTGCTGATCGGCGTCGGCGCCGAGCGGTCGGTCCTGGAGCCGATGTCGGTCCGGGCGCTGCCCGGGGTCGGCCCCGCGACCGAGCAGGTGCTGCGGCGGGCCGGGATGATGACGGTGGCCGACCTCGCCGAGGCGGGGGAGACAGAGCTGGTGCAGCTGCTGGGCCGCGCCCACGGCGCCGGCGTGCACCAGATGGCGCTCGGCCTGGACTCCCGCCCGGTGGTGCCGGACCGGGACGCCAAGTCGGTCTCGGTGGAGGACACCTACCCGGTGGACCTGCTCGACCGGGACCGGATCCTGCACGAGATCGAGGTGCTCACCGCCCGCTGCGTCGCCCGGCTGCACTCGGCCGGGCGGTCCGGGCGGACGGTCGTGCTGAAGGTGCGGCGCTTCGACTTCTCCACGCTGACCAGGTCGGAGACCCTGCGGGCCCCCACCGACGATCCGGCGGTGATCGCGGAGACGGCGCGGCGGCTCGCGCTGCAGGTGAACACGGCCGGCGGGGTGCGGCTGCTGGGGGTCGGTGTCTCCCAGCTGGCGGACTACACGCAGGAGGACCTGTTCGCGCAGGCGGCCGCCGAGGAGCTGGCGGCGGGGGAGCCGGCGGTGGAGCAGTTGCCCCTGGCCGATGAGCCCTCGGCCGCGTCCGCGAGCGGGCCGGCGCCGGTGGTGCAGACCCTGGTGGTCGAGCCGCCCGTCCGGCAGTGGTACCCCGGGCAGGACGTCACCCATGCCGCGTACGGCCCCGGTTGGGTCCAGGGCAGCGGGGTCGGCCGGGTCACCGTGCGGTTCGAGACGCCGGACAGCCTGCCCGGCCGGGTCCGCACCTTCGCGATCGAGGACCCGGACCTGAGCCCGGCCGAGCCGCAGCCGCTGGTCCGCGGCTGAGTCCTGCGGCACACCCGAGGCGGGCCTGGATGTGCCGCAGGCAACATATGTCATGACACATGTGTCGTGTAACGTGTCCGATATGAACACTTCGGCGAAGAACCCCACCCTGGTTTTCATCCCCTGCTTCTCCGGTGCTCCGTGGAGCGCCGAGCAGCTCGCCCCCTACGGCGACGCACCCAGGCGGACGCTGCGCCTGCCCGAGGGCGTCGACGACATCGAGCGCTACGCCGACCACGTCGAGAACGCGATCGCGGACCTGGACGACTACGTGCTGGTCGGCGACTCGTTCGGCGCGAACGTCGCGCTCGCGCTGGCGACCCGCCGCCCGCAGGGGCTGCGCGCCCTGGTCCTGTCCGGAGGATTCGCGGCCAACCCGGTCGACTCGAAGCCGTGGAAGGCCCTGATGCGGGTGATCGGCAAGGCGCGCGGGCCGCTCTACCGGCAGCTGACCCTGCGGGCCCACGCCCACCGCCTGGCCTCCCCGTTCGACGGCGAGGGCGAGGTGCCCTGGACCGAGGCGCGCAGCCGTGAGCTGTTCCTCGACAACACCCCGGCCACCTCCTTCGGCGCCCGCCTGCGGGCCGTCCTCACCGCCGACCACGTCCACGCGCTGGGCCGGGTCCACGTCCCGACCCTGCTCCTGACGCCCTCTCACGACGTGCTGATCGGCGAGGACGCCTCCAAGGTCATGCTCGCGGGCATCCCCGACGCCCGGGAGGTCGTGCTGCCGCGCACCGGCCACATGTTCAGGTTCTCGCACCCCGTCAGTTACGCTGCGGCCGTCAACGACTTCCTCGCCGGTCAGGCGGGCACCCGACAGGATGCTGATGCGTAAGGCCGAACACCTGAGGTTCGCGATCCTGGCGGCCCAGCGCGAAGGCAACCGGCTGCTGATCCAGGCTCTCAAGCCCCACGGCATCACGCCGTCGCAGGCCGAGGTGCTGCGCCTGCTCCAGCAGCACGGCACCTTGAGCCTCAACGGACTCGGGCAGCTCCTGGTGTGCGAGAGCGGCACCAACCCGAGCCGGCTGGTCGAACGCGTCGTGGCGGCCGGGCTGGTCGAGCGCCGCACGGACGCCGACGACCGCCGCTACCTCCAGCTCAGCCTCACCCCCGAGGGGCGGCGCCTGGCGACCGCGGTCGCCGAGATCGAGGACTTCCTCTACGCCTCGATGGACGCCGCCTCCGAGGGCCTGGACACCGACGCGCTGCTCGCCTTCCTGCACAACTTCATCGACCCCCTGCCCTCCGGCGAGGCGCTCAACAAGCGCCTCGCCCTCGACTGACGCCGCTCAGCCGGCCGGGACGAGCGGGGGTGTGGTCCGTGGCAGTGGGGACGGGTGGACCAGGGTGACGCACTCGGTGCCGGTGCCGGTGTGCAGGAGTATCTGCCCGGGCGGGCAGGAGCTCGGCTGCGGGCGCGGGTGGGTGACGGTGGGGTGCGGCAGCGGCGTGTCGGTGGCGGGCCGGGGAGCCGTCGTCGGCGTGCGGTGGGGCGAGGCGGAGGGCTGAGGCGGAGGCGGTGTCGCGCTCGGCGAGGCGGCCGGGGGCGGCGGACTGCTGGGCGAGGAGCTGGGCGAAGGGCTGGGGGAGAGGCTCGGTTCGGGGGAGAGCGACGGGCTGGTGACGGCCGGCCGCGGCGCGGCGGTGTGCGGGGCGTTGCCGCTGAGCAGGGCCATACCGCCGACTCCGGCGAGGATCAGGGCGCCGAGGCCGATCGGCAGGCCGAGGGTGAGCGCGCGGTGGGTGTTCTCGCTGGCGTCCTGCACCGGTGGGCTCCCTGGGGTCGGCGTGCCGCTTGGCGGGCGAGCATAGCGAGCAGGGCCGGGCCCGGGCCAGGGTGGGGGCCGCAATTCGGGGGCGGCGCCGGGGCGAGGAGCGCCCGCAGGCGCGGCCGGTCCGGCCCTGGGGGTGGTGCCTGCCGGGATGCCCGGAGGCCCCGCACCTGGTGTGCAAGGTGCGGGGCCTCCGGGGCCGGGCTCGTGGCTGGTCGCGATGCCCTCGTCGACCGCTGTGGCCCGGGGCCGGGCGCCCTGTCCCTTGGCGCTCGGCTGGGCGTCCCTGTCAGACGCCGGTCTTGGCGGGCTCGCGGGTGTCAGCCGGAGCCGGGGTGGTGAGGGCGGGCTTGATGCGGCGGATGGCGAAGGGCACCAGGCCGGCGATCAGGCACATGACGCCCGCCGTCCAGAACGCGCTCTTGTAGGCGTCCAGGGTGGGCAGCGGGATCGGCAGGCCCTTGATGGTGTCGCCGGTCAGGATGGCGGCCATCACGGCGGTGCCGATGGCGCCACCGACGGTGCGCAGCACGGCGTTCATGCCGTTGGCGATGCCGGACTGCTCGGCCGGGACGGCGCCGTTGATGTAGGCGGGCATGGCCGCGTAGGCCAGGCCGACGCCGAGACCGAAGACGGCGGAGGCGAGGTAGATGTCGCCCTCGGCGCTGTGGCGCAGGGCCAGGTAGGCCATCGAGGCCGCACCCAGCACGCCACCGAGGACCAGCGGCAGACGCGGGCCGCGGCGGCCGATCAGCAGGGCACCCACCGGGGCGGCGAGCATCGAGCCGACGGCGGAGGGCAGCAGCATGACACCGGCGTGCAGGACGGTCGCGGTGAAGCCGTAGTGGGTGAACTTCTGCGGGGTCTGGGCGAAGTTGCTGATGACCATGAAGGAGCCGTACATCCCGAAGCCGATCAGCAGGCCGGAGATGTTGGTGAAGGCGACGGCCGGGCGGGCCATCATCTTCATGTCGACCAGCGGGTGCTTGACCTTGACCTCGATGATGATCCAGACCAGGGCGACCACGGCCGCGACGGCGAACAGGCCGAGGGTCTTGGTGGCGGTCCAGCCCCACTCGTTGCCCCGGCTGACGGCGATCAGCAGCGCGGAGAGCCAGCCGGCCAGGGTGATCGCGCCGAGCGGGTCGGCGCCACCCTCCTTGTCGACCACCGGGTCGCTCGGGACGCGCAGGACGACCAGGCCGACGGCGATCAGGCCGAAGATCAGGCCCATCCAGAAGATGGACTGGTAGCTCCAGTGCTCGAGCAGCAGACCGGTGGCGACCAGGCCGAGGCCGGAGCCGACGCCCATCGAGGCCGAGATCGCGGCGACGCCGCCGGTGACCTTCTCGCGGGGCAGCTCGTCACGGACGATGCTGATGGCCAGCGGCAGCACGCCACCGCCGGCGCCCTGCAGCACGCGGGCGACGACCAGCCAGGTGAAGGAGTGGGTGCTGACCGCCAGGGCGGACCCGGCGACCAGGCCGGCCAGCGAGATCAGCAGCACCGGCTTGCGCCCGCGCAGGTCGCCGAAGCGGCCGAGCAGCGGGGTCAGGACGGCCGCGGACAGCAGGTTCGCCGTCATCAGCCAGGTGATGTTGGAGCCGCTGACCTTCAGCTCCTTGGCCAGCGAGGGCAGGATCGGGACGACCGCGGTCTGCACCACGCTGAACGCCAGCATGGCCAGCACGAGGGCTGGGAGCACGCGGGCACTGCTCGGCTTGGGGGCCGTGGCGGTGGGCTGTGGTGCCTCACTCACGGTGACTTCCTCCAGTTCGATCCCGGCCTGCGGTGGTCGCTTGTGCCGGGGAAAAGTGAATGAACTGAAGTAACCATGCACCCCGATAGTTCAGTGTGTCAAATATCGACCGATGAAGCTTTGGCGGAGCGGCCCTGACGGTACGCCAAGGGCCCCGGCGGCGCCGGGGCCCTTGGGGCGGGGTCACTGCGGCGGTTCGTGGGCTTCGGGTGCGTCAGGGCCGTCCTGGATCTCCACGTGCTCGCGGCGCAGCTCCTCGCGGATCACGTGATCGTCGGTGTAGCGCTCGACCACCAGGCGGACCCGCTCGATCGGCACCAGGTACTTGTGCACCACCGGCCGCTCCTCCTGCAGGGTCACCTCCTCGACCGCCTCGGCGATCTCCTCCTGGGTGAGCGCGTCCCGCTCGCCGTCGCTGACCGGCACCCGCTCGACCCGGACCCGCTCGCGCACCACCGGGACGTGCCGTTCGACGGCCTCGCTGGTGACGTACTTGCGCAGCCGGGCGGTGTAGGTGACCGCCCACTCGGTGGTGATGTCGAGCCGCTCCTCGCGGCAGGTGATCTCGACCGGGCCGCTCGGCGCGCTGGTCTCGGCCGAGGGCATCGGGGCCGCGGGCCGTTCGAGGGTCGGGGAGGTGGCGGAGTTGACCGGGCGCATCGGCGCGGCGGGGGCGGACTTGTCGTGGTCGCGGACGGGGGTGGTGAACGCCATGGTGGTCGCCTCGGGCATCAACGGAGCGGGAGAGGGGTTCGGGGGCGGGGTGACCGCGGCCGGGGTGGCTGCGGCTGCGGTGGCTGCGGCAGCGGTGGTGGTCGCCGGGGGGACGGCGGTCTGCACGGTGCCGAAGTCGTGGTCGGCGGAGGTGGTGCCGGCCGCGGGGGGCGGGGCGGAGGAGGTGGTCTCCAGCCCGTAGTAGCGGTAGAGCTGGAGCTCCTGGGCGGGGGAGAGGTGCTGGCCCACGCCGAAGTCCGGCGAGTCCTTGATCAAGGCCTTGTCGTAGGGGACCTTGAGCTCCTCGCCGGAGAACTCGCTGGTGGTCAGCGGGACGAAGGCGTCCCGCCCGAAGATCCCGGTCCGCACGGCGGCCCACTCGGGCTCGCCCGTCGCGTCGTCGAGGTACACCTCGTCGACCGTGCCGATCTTGTCACCGTTCCGGTCGACCGCCTTGTGTCCGATCAGGTCGCGCGGATCGATATCGGTCTGCACGTTGTCCTCCAGTGCGGGTTGCTCCGGGAAAGGTCGGTCGGCCGGCGGCCGGCGGAGCTGTCCGGCTGCCATTTCATACGAAAAGCCATCAAACGGGTGGCAGCGAGCCGGATACCGCCGTCCGGGCAGGGGTTGGGCCGTTCGGGAGTGCTCCGAGCTGGGCCGTCCGACCTGACAGCGCCGGTGATCAGCGCCTGCCGCGCTGGTACCCTGGGCGCGACCGCCGAGCCCGCGCGGGAGAGTCCCCGACCCCCGTGAACTGCGGAGACGGGGCGCCGAAGGAGCAAACCCTCCCCGGAATCTCTCAGGCATCCGTACCGTGTGGGATAGGTCACTCTGGAAAGCAGGGCAGTGTCGACGGCCAGGGAGCCGACGCCACCGCCCTCACCGACGGTGCAAGCCGACGGGGCGCTCCGGCGTCGCGTGCGGGCGAAGCTCTCAGGTACCGATGACAGAGGGGGAGGCCTGTCGGGTCGTACCCAGGGAGCCGTCGCTGCCCCACAGCGGCAATCGGGCCCTCCGGTGTGCGCACCCCCGCCGGTCCGTGACCAGGAGGCCTCGACCCCCATGAACGCCCAGCCGACCACCGAAGCGACGCTCACCCAGCTTGAGCAGGCCAGCCCCTTCGAGTCCCGCCACATCGGCCCCGACGCCGCCGCCCAGGACAAGATGCTGGCGTTCGTCGGTTACGGCTCGCTCGACGAGCTCGCCGACGCCGCCGTGCCCGAGGCCATCCGCAGCCTCACCGCCCTCGACCTGCCCGCCGGGCGCAGCGAGGCCCAGGTGCTCGCCGAGCTGCGCGAGCTGGCCTCGCGCAACACCGTGCTGCAGCCGATGATCGGCCTCGGCTACTACGGCACCTTCACCCCGCCGGTGATCCTGCGCAACGTGCTCGAGAACCCGGCCTGGTACACCGCGTACACGCCGTACCAGCCGGAGATCTCGCAGGGCCGCCTGGAGGCGCTGCTCAACTTCCAGACCCTGGTCGCCGACCTGACCGGCCTGGACACCTCCGGCTCCTCGCTGCTCGACGAGGGCACCGCCGCCGCCGAGGCGATGGCGCTGGCCCGCCGCGTCACCAAGGTCAAGGGCGGTGTCTTCCTGATCGACGCCGACACCCTGCCGCAGACCGTCGCGGTGATCCAGACCCGCGCGGAGCCGACCGGTGTCGAGGTCGTCGTCGCCGACCTCGCCGAGGGCATCCCGGCCGAGATCGCCGAGCGCGGCGTCTTCGGTGTGCTGCTGCAGTACCCCGGCGCCTCCGGCGCGGTCCGCGACCTCGCCCCGGTGATCGAGCAGGCCCACGGCCTGGGTGCGGTCGTCGCGGTCGCCGCCGACCTGCTGGCGCTGACCCTGCTCAAGTCGCCCGGCTCGCTCGGCGCCGACATCGCCTGCGGCACCTCGCAGCGCTTCGGCGTGCCGATGGGCTTCGGCGGCCCGCACGCCGGCTACCTGGCCGTGCGCGCCGAGTACGCCCGCAACCTGCCCGGCCGCCTGGTCGGCGTCTCCGTCGACGCCGACGGCAACCGCGCCTACCGCCTGGCGCTGCAGACCCGCGAGCAGCACATCCGCCGCGAGAAGGCCACCTCCAACATCTGCACCGCCCAGGTGCTGCTGGCCGTGATGGCCTCGATGTACGCCGTCTACCACGGCCCCGACGGCCTGGCCGACATCGCCCGCCGCACCCACCGCTACGCCGCCGCGCTGGCCGAGGGCCTGCGCGCCGGTGGCGTCGAGCTGACCGCCGGCGAGTTCTTCGACACCGTCACCGCGCGCGTCCCCGGCAAGGCCGCCGAGATCGCCGCCGCCGCCCGCGCGAACGGCGTCAACGTCTACCAGGACGGCGCGGACCTGATCTCCGTCTCCTGCGACGAGACCACCACCCGCGAGCACCTGGCCGCCGTCTGGGCCGCCTTCGGCGTCAGCGCCGCGGAGGTCGCCGAGACCGCCGACGCGCTGCCGGCCGCGCTGCTGCGCGAGGACGAGTACCTGACCCACCCGGTCTTCCACAGCCACCGCTCCGAGACCGCCATGCTGCGCTACCTGCGCCGCCTGTCGGACCGGGACTACGCGCTGGACCGCGGCATGATCCCGCTGGGCTCCTGCACCATGAAGCTCAACGCGACCACCGAGATGGAGCCGGTCACCTGGCCCGAGTTCGGCCAGCTGCACCCCTTCGCGCCGATCGACCAGGCGGCGGGCTTCCTCACCCTGATCCGCGGCCTGGAGCAGCAGCTCGTCGAGGTCACCGGCTACGACGCCGTCTCGATCCAGCCGAACGCCGGCTCCCAGGGCGAGCTCGCCGGCCTGCTGGCCGTGCGCGCCTACCACCACGCCAACGGCGACACCCAGCGTGACGTCTGCCTGATCCCCTCCTCGGCGCACGGCACCAACGCCGCCTCCGCCGTGATGGCCGGCATGCGCGTCGTCGTGGTCAAGACCCTGGTCGACGGCGACGTGGACGTCGAGGACCTCAAGGCCAAGATCGAGCAGCACCGCGACCAGCTCTCGGTGCTCATGGTCACCTACCCGTCCACCCACGGCGTGTACGAGACCGAGATCACCCAGATCTGCGCCATGGTGCACGAGGCCGGCGGCCAGGTGTACGTGGACGGTGCCAACCTGAACGCCCTGGTCGGCCTCGCCAAGCCGGGCAAGTTCGGCGCGGACGTCTCGCACCTGAACCTGCACAAGACCTTCTGCATCCCGCACGGCGGCGGCGGCCCGGGCGTCGGCCCGGTCGCGGTGCGCGCGCACCTCGCGCCGTACCTGCCCAACCACCCGCTGCAGGCGGAGGCGGGCCCGGCCACCGGTGTCGGCCCGATCTCGGCCGCGCCGTGGGGCTCGGCGGCCATCCTGCCGATCTCCTGGTCGTACGTGCGCCTGATGGGCGGCGAGGGCCTCAAGCACGCGACCCAGGTCGCCGTGCTGAACGCCAACTACATCGCCAAGCGCCTGGCCCCGCACTTCCCGGTGCTCTACACCGGCCCCGGCGGCCTGGTGGCGCACGAGTGCATCATCGACCTGCGCCCGCTCTCCAAGGAGACCGGTGTGACGGTGGACGACATCGCCAAGCGCCTGATCGACTACGGCTTCCACGCGCCGACCATGTCTTTCCCGGTGGCCGGCACGCTCATGATCGAGCCGACCGAGTCCGAGGACCTGCACGAGATCGACCGCTTCTGCGAGGCGATGATCGAGATCCGCGCCGAGATCGAGAAGGTCGGCTCGGGCGAGTGGGCCGCGGAGGACAACCCGCTGCGCAACGCCCCGCACACCGCGGCCACCCTGGCCGGCGAGTGGGCGCACGGCTACACCCGCCAGGAGGCCGTCTTCCCGGCCGGCGTGAACCCGGCCGACAAGTACTGGCCGCCGGTGAGCCGGATCGACGGCGCCTACGGCGACCGCAACCTGGTCTGCTCCTGCCCGCCGCTGGACGAGTACGGCGTCTGACCGGTTCAGACACGCTGAAGGCCCTGGTGGAGCTGCTGCTCCGCCAGGGCCTTCGTACGTGGTTCGGACCCCCGTGGTCCGTGGTGCTCCTCAGCTCGCCGAGAGGGCCGGCTGGCGGCGCGGGGCGATGACCCGGCCGTCGGGCAGGAGTTCACCGGTGTCGTCGAAGAGCAGGACGCCGTTGCAGAGCAGGCTCCAGCCCTGCTCGGGGTGGCGTGCCACGGGCATGGCCGCCTCACGGTCGTTCGACTCCGCCGACGGACACTCCGGACGGTGCTGGCACATAGCTCGTACCCTCGCTTCGCTTACGGCCCGGCCCGCGTACGGCTGCCCCCGGGGCGTTCGCCGCACCGGCCGGAACCTACCCACCGGTTCGGGTGTGAACCGGCACTGTCACGGGTAGGGCTGATCGCTCCCCCGCGGTACCCAGTGTCTGCCTCCCGGGCGCGCCGCGCAGCGATTTGGTGATTTGCGACACAACTGATCGCCCGGACCACCCGTTCAGGCGGCCGTACGGGCACGGCGGTGCCGGACGGGTCAGCCGGGGCTGGCCCGTCCGGGTGATTGTGCACTGCCCCGAGGCGCTAGGAGGACAGGCCGAGGGCGAGCGGGGCGGGGGTCAGGGCGCGCTCGAGCAGGGCGAGCAGCTCGGCGGCCGGGTAGACCCGGTGGGCGGTGACGCCGAGCGGGGCGGGGGCCAGCGGGATCAGCAGGTCGGTGGCGGGGCCGGGCTCGGGGTGGTGCAGCCACAGGGCGGTGGCGTAGTGGCCCGGCATGGTCAGCAGCCTGGGCAGGTGCCGGGAGCGGGCGGCCTGGGTCAGCTGCCAGGCCTGGCGCAGCGCCCGGACGGTGGAGTCCAGGTAGGGCCCGGCGGTGAAGTGCGAGAAGGCGTGCCCGTCCGGCGTCTCGATCACCTCGGCCGCCGCGACGGCCGCGGCAGCCGGGGCGGGATGGGCCAGACCGGTGGCCGGACCGGGCTGGATCAGGAAGCGCCAGCCCGTCCGGGGGGCGGTGTACAGCTCGGCGCCCCGACCGCTCAGCACGTGGACCGCGAGCGGGTGCGCGGGGAGCAGCGGCCCCTCGGCATGTCGCAGTGCGGCGGCGGCGGGGCGGCGCAGTGCGGCCTCGGAGTCGAGTGCCGCGAGCACCGCGCGCAGGGCGCTGGGCGGAGGCTGGGGAGTCTGCAGAGTCATGGCGGGGCGCCTCTCCGGGAGAGATTGGCGTGCGAGTGCGGCATACCGGCTGGCAGTGGGTGTGACGGGAGACCTGGCCGTGTCCGGTTGGGCATGATCGCGGTGCGGGCGGGAGCCTGCCGCCGAGGGGGAGACACGGGCGGCGCGGCACCGGGCAGAGCGCAGTGCGAATTCTACTCGAACAGGTGCGCAGGGTGACCTTCATATCACGTTCAGTGGCGTGCGGCAAGTCGGGAAACAGCTGACGGTCTGTCAGTCATCTTGTGTCGCCAAGCTGTTCGACCTGCGGGGTATGGATCTTCCGGGTGGGCATCATGCAGGCCTGACATTTTGTAGGCGAGCACTGGGCAGAAGCCGTCGACCACTGGTGAAGGGGCACCCATGGGCGAGAAGGTCGTTGCGACACGGGCGGAGCTCTCCGACCGGCAGCTCTACCGGCGAAAGCTCCAAGGCTGTCTCGACGCCCTGGAACGGATGCTGCGAGAGGGGCGGTTCGACCGGCCCAAGGCCATGATGGGCCTGGAGATGGAGCTCAACCTGGCGGACGAGCAGGGCCTGCCCCTGATGACCAACGAGCAGGTGCTCTCCTCGATCGCCTCCAGCGACTTCCAGACCGAGCTGGGCCGCTTCAACATCGAGCTCAACGTGGCCCCCCGGCGCCTGGGCGGCCACGTCCTCGACGAGCTGCGCGAGGAGCTGGTCACCGGCCTGCACTACGCCGACCGGCAGGCGGAGGCCGTCGGGGCCCGGATCGTGATGGTCGGCATCCTGCCGACCCTCGACCTGGACCACACCGGTGCGGAGGCGATGTCGAGCAACGACCGGTACACCCTGCTCAGCGACCAGATCCTGGCCGCGCGCGGGGAGGACATCGCGCTCGACATCGAGGGGGTCGAGCGCCTGTCCGTCGAGTCGGTCTCGATGGTGGCCGAGGCCGCCGCGACCTCGGTGCAGCTGCACCTGCAGGTCACCCCCGAGCGGTTCGCCTCGGTCTGGAACGCCGCCCAGGCGATCTCCTCGGTGCAGGTGGCGCTCGGCGCCAACTCGCCGTTCCTGTTCGGGCGCGAGCTCTGGCGCGAGACGCGCCCCGTGCTGTTCCAACAGGCCTGCGACACCCGGACGGCCGAGCTCAAGGCACAGGGCGTGCGCCCGATCACCTGGTTCGGGGAGCGCTGGGTGGACTCCGCGCTGGACCTCTTCGCGGAGAACCAGCGGTACTTCCCCGCGCTTCTGCCGATCTGCTCCGACGAGGACCCGGGCAAGGTGCTGGCCTCCGGAGGAGTCCCCAAGCTGTCCGAGATGCGGCTGCACAACGGCACCATCTACCGGTGGAACCGCCCGATCTACGACGTCGCCGGCGGGGTGCCGCACCTGCGGGTGGAGAACCGCTGCCTGCCGGCCGGGCCGACGGTGGCCGACACGCTGGCCAACTCCGCCTTCTACTACGGCCTGGTCCGGGTGCTGGCCGAGCAGCCACGGCCGGTCTGGAGCCGGCTCGCCTTCGCCCAAGCCGACGAGAACTTCCACCACGCCGCCCGGTACGGCATCGAGTCCGTCCTGCAGTGGCCCCGGCACGGGCGCGGGGCGCGCGGCACCAACGCCGTGGCCGTCACCGACCTGGTGCTGAACGAACTGCTGCCGCTCGCCCACCAGGGCCTGGACGAGTGGGGCATCGAGCCCGGCGACCGGGACCGCTACCTCGGCATCATCGAGCAGCGCTGCCTGCGCCGCACCAACGGCGCCGCCTGGCAGGCCGCCACCGTGCACCGGCTGCGCGAGCAGTACGGCATGGACCGGGCGGCCTCGATCGCGGCGATGACCCGGCGGTACATGGAGCACAGCCGCACCGGGGAGCCGGTGCACACCTGGCCGGTGGGGTAGCGCCCGGCTCCCAGGAGCGTGTGCGAGGATGATCGGCCCGGTGGCGCGGTGCGCCGCCGGGCCTTGATCGCCCCGCGCTGGAGAGCACCTGGTGACTGCCGTGACGACCGAACCCGAGACCCTCGCGCCCTCGCGCCGCCTGCTGGCGGCGGAGCTGCTGATCGTGCTCGGGCTCTCGCTCGGGGCCAGCGGCCTGTCCGCCCTGATCAGCTTCACCGGCTCGCTCACCGCGCCGACGGCGCTCGGGCAGCAGGTCGCCCGGCTGAACTCCTCGCTGGCGCCCGGCCGCCCCTGGCTGGACCTCGCCTGGCAGCTCTACTACGTGCTGCGCGGGCTGATGCCGGTCGCGCTGGTCGGCTACCTGCTGGTGCGCGAGGGCAGCTCGCTGCGCGCCATCGGCTTCGACCTGCGGCGCAGATGGCCGGACCTCGGGCGCGGCGCGGCCGTCGCCGCCGCGATCGGCGGCTCGGGCCTGCTGCTCTACCTGGGCGCCCAGGCCTTCGGGGTCAACCTGACGGTGGCGCCGTCCGGGCTGCCCGACGTCTGGTGGCGCATCCCCGTACTGATCGCCTCCGCCTGGCAGAACGCGATCCTGGAGGAGGTGATCGTCCTCGGGTACCTGCTGCGCCGCCTCGGACAGTTCGGCTGGGGCTGGCCGGCGATCGTGGTCACCAGCTCGGTGCTGCGCGGTTCGTACCACCTCTACCAGGGCGTCGGCGGGCTGGTCGGCAACATGGTGATGGGCGCCGTGTTCTGCCTGCTGTACCGGCGGTGGGGGCGGGTGGCGCCGCTGGTGGCGGCGCACGCACTGATCGACACCGTGGCCTTCGTCGGCTACGCGCTGCTGGCCGGCCACGTCAGCTGGCTGCCGACGGGCTGAGCACCCCCTCCAGGACGGTGACGGCCCGGCCGGAGAGCAGGACGCGGCCGCCCTTGAGCTCGCAGGTCACCGAGCCGCCGCGGGGCGAGGCCTGGTAGCCCGTCAGGGTGAGGCTGCCCAGCCGCTCGGCCCAGTACGGGGCCAGGGCGGTGTGGGCGCTGCCGGTCACCGGGTCCTCCGGGATGCCGCAGGCCGGGCCGAAGAAGCGGGAGACGAACTGGTACGGCCCGGCGGGGTCGTCGGCCCCCGCGGTGGCGATCACGCCGCGGACCGGGAGGGTGGCGACGGCGTTCAGGTCCGGCCGCAGGCCGCGGACGGTGTGCTCGCTCTTCAGCACGACCACCAGGTCGCCCAGGGCCCCCGTGTCGTACGCCGCGAGGATCTCGGCGCCGAGGGCCTCGGCGAGGCCGGGCGGGACGGCGGCGGCCACCGGCGGGTTGGCCGGGAAGTCCAGGGTGATCGAACCGTCCGGCTCGGGGCGGGCCAGCAGGGTGCCGCTCATGCTCTCGAAGGCCGCCCAGGCGCCCGCCTCGACCAGGCCGTCGGCGCGCAGCGCGTGGACGGTGGCCAAGGTCGCGTGCCCGCAGAGGTTGGCCTCCTCGGTCGGGGTGAACCAGCGCAGCGCCCAGCCGCCGCCGGGCAGCGCCCGTACGTACGCCGTCTCGGAGAGGTTGACCTCGGCGGCCACCCGCCGCATCCAGCGCTCCTCGGGCCACTCGGGCCCGTCCAGCACGCAGACGGCGGCGGGGTTCCCGGCGAACGGCCGGTCGGTGAAGGCGTCGACGATTCTGATCCGCATACCCCCGACTCTAGGTGGCGCGGCTCACGTGCGGACAGGGCCAATCCGGGGCAGGTGGACCGTGAGGAGAGGAGCGGTGATGGGGGAGAGGTTCCGGCTGCACGGCGTGGAGTTCGACACCGACGAGATCGAGCGGGCCCACCTGCGGCGCGGGTACACCGGCGGGGAGCTGACGATCTGGACCAGGGACGGGGAGGAGTACTGCTGGTACATCTACATCCGGGACTCGCGCGAGGACCACGACGCCTACGTGATGCTCAAGTACCACACCGACTGCTACACCGAGACCTGGCCGAAGCGGAGCTGGGGCGGCGGGGGCTGAGCGGAGGGCGGCCGGGCGGTGGCGTACAACTGGGGGATGGCCTCGAACAACCTGCGCCGCCGTCATCTCGCCGCGTGCGCCGCCGCGCCCGGCTACCCCGAGGTGGGGGCCACCCGCGCGGCCGCGCTGCCCGCCGGCTACTCCTGGCTGCGCCGGCGGATCCACCTCGGGCACGGGCCCGCCGTGCTGGCGCGGGCCGGCGCGTACGTGCTCGGCTGGGGGCCGCAGCTGGGCTCGGGCTTCGCGGTGTACCCACCGCCCGGGCGGCTGGTGGCCGGGGCCACCGTGCTGCTGCGGATCGGCCTGCCCCGGCTGCGGTGGCCCCGGGTGGTGATCCCGTGCCGGGTGGTGTGGACCGTCGAGGAGGCCGACCGGATCGGTTTCGCCTACGGCACCCTGCCGGGGCATCCGGAGTGCGGCGAGGAGTCCTTCGTGGTGACCATGGACGCCGACGGCGAGGTGTGGTTCGAGGTGACGGCGTTCTCGCGGCCGGCGGCCTGGTACGCGCGGCTCGGCGGGCCGGTGACGGCGGTGCTGCAGCACCTGGCGACCGAGCGGTACCTCCGGGTGGTGGCCGCCGCGGTCTGACAGCCTCACAGGCGGCGGGGGCCGGCGCCGTCCTCGGCGAGGGTGTCGCCGGGGTTGAGCAGGGTGCAGGCCTTCATCGAGAGGCAGCCGCAGCCGATGCAGCCGGTGAGTTCGGCCTCCAGGCGTTCGATGGTCCGGCGGCGCTCCTCGAGGCGGAGCTTCCAGGCGCGGGAGGCGCGCTGCCACTCCTGGTGGCTCGGCGGGCGGTCGAGGGGGACGTCGGCGAAGGCCTCGCGGAGGTCCTGCAGGGGAATGCCGATCCGCTTGGCCACCGAGACCAGGGCGATCCGGCGCAGCATGTGCCGGGGGTAGCGGCGCTGGTTGCGCTCGTCGCGCTCGGAGGCGATCAGGCCGAGCTCCTCGTAGAACCGCAGGGCGGACACCGCGGCCCCGGTCCGGGCGCTGACCTCGCCGATGGCCAGCCGGTCGTCGGGTTGACGGGTCATCATCGCCTCCTGTTGACCTCAAGATTACTTGAGGCCGTACGGTCGGCCGTGCCGGAGCGGCAGACAGTACCGACCTGAGAGGACGACAGGCCGATGGCTTATGTGATCGCCCAGCCCTGTGTGGACGTCAAGGACAAGGCATGTGTGGAGGAGTGCCCGTTCGACTGCATCTACGAGGGCGGGCGGATGCTCTACATCCATCCCGACGAGTGCACCGACTGCGGCGCCTGTGAGGTGGTCTGCCCGGTGGAGGCGATCTTCTACGAGGACGACACCCCGGAGCAGTGGCGGCCGTTCAACGCGGCGAACGCCGAGTTCTGCGCGGAGCTCGGCTCCCCGCTCGGCAGCGCGAAGCTCGGCCCGATCGCCGGGGACCACCCGATGGTGGCGGCGCTGCCCCTCCCGCACGCCGGCTGACCTACCAGCGGCGGGGTGCGGGCGGGCGGGCCAGGAGGCGGTCGACGTGGTGGCGTCGGAGGCCCTCGGCGGGATCGACGGGGAGGAGGAGGCGGTCGCGCCGGAGGAAGGAGCGGCGGCGGAGGGAGGCGGGGATGATGTCGTCCACCCAGGCGAAGGGGCGGCCCTCGGCGTGGCGCAGCAGCGGGGCCCACTTGGTGGCGCGGATCAGGTCCAGGACGGGGACGCGCGGGTCTCCGGGCTGGGGGAGAGGTGGGTGTTGGCGTGGTCCTCCCAGGTGGTGGCCCAGGTGAGGTCGTAGGTGCCGGCGAGCTCCTGCAGCCAGGCGGCGTGGCGGGCGGAGAGGTGGACGTCGAGGTCGAGGATGCGGTGGGTGGTGCACTCGGGGGTGGGGTGGTCCGGGTTCAGCACGCCGTCGACGTCGAGGTAGAGCAGGGGCCTCACGGGGCCTCCGTACGGGCGAGGGTGCGGACTTCGGGGACGAGCAGGGCCAGGGCGGCGAGCAGGAGGGTGGTCAGGGCGCAGGTCCACAGGGCGCCCGGGAGGGTGAGGGCGGTGGCGGCCGGGCCGGCCAGGGCGGTGCCGAGCGGGGCGAGGCAGATCGAGCCGAGTGCGTCGTAGGCGGACACCCGGGAGAGCAGGGCCGGGGGGATCTCCTGCTGGAGGGCGATCATCCAGTTGATGCCGAAGAGGGTGACGCCCGTGCCGGCGGCGAACATCGCGACGGCGAGCAGCGGGAGCGACAGGTGCAGGGCGAGCGCCAGGGCAGGGGCGGCGAACAGGAAGACGCCCCAGTTGCCCGCGAGCAGGATGCGGCGGGGCCGCCAGGCGGCCAGCGGTATCCCGGCGAGCACCATGCCGAGCCCGAAGGCGGCCATCGCCAGGCCCCAGCTCGACGCCCCGCCCAGCTGCTCCTTGGCCACCACCGGCCCGTACACCGTCTCGGTGGCCTCGACGCAGGCGATCACCACGCCGAACTGCACCACGATCGCCCAGAGCCAGCGGCGGCCCACGAACTCCCGCCAGCCCTCGCGCAGCTCGGTGAGCATGCTCGCGCCGCCGTGCCCGGCCCCGGCCTCCTCGGCTGGGATCAGCAGCCGCAGCGCCGCGGCCGCCGCGAAGCCGAACGCGTCGATCGCCAGCACCCAACCGGGCCCGACGACGGCGGTGAGGGCGCCGCCGAGCGCCGCGCCGCCGATCTGGGCGGCGTTCCGCGCCATCTGGAAGATCGAGAAGGCCCGGGTGGCGTGCTCGGCCGGCACGCTCGCCATGAGCACCCCCTGCGAGGCCGGGCCGTAGAAAGCCTGGCCGATCCCGCCCGCGGCCGAGAGCAGCACCAGGGCCGGCAGCCCGGCGTGCCCGGTGAGCACCAGGGCGGCGAGCACCGCCTGGCTGAGGGCGTTGAAGGTGTTGGCCGCGACCATCACCCGCTGCCGGGGCAGCCGGTCGGCGAGGGCGCCGCCGACGAGCAGGAAGAGCACGGTGGGCAGCAGACGGGCGCCGGTGACGTACCCGACCTCGGCCGTGCCGCCGCCGGTGGCCAGCACGGCGAAGGCGGTGGCGATCGGGGCGGCGGCGTTGCCGAGGCCGCTCACCACGGTGGCGGCGGTCTGGACGCGGTAGGTGCGGCTGGCCCATGCGAGCGGCGGAACGAGGGTGGTCACCTGCGGACTATGGCGAAGAGACGATCACGTGTCGAGCGAATTTGGAGGCGGCCCGCTCCCACCGGAAGGCGCGGTGGCCGGCCGCGATCGGCTTTGGGGCGGGTCAGACCGTCCTGGGGCGGGTCAGACCGTCGGCCTGGCGGCGCGTCGACCGGCGTGAGCCGTCAGCACCCGTGCCGCGGTGGTGAGGAAGGCACTCACCCGCGGCACGGTGCGGCCGGCCGGGACGGCCAGGCAGGTGCGCACCGGCGGGACGTCGGTGACCGGCAGGTGGACCAGGTCCGCCCGGGAGTACATCGCCGCCACACTGGCCGGCACCAGCGCGACGCCGCCGCCCAGCGCGATGACCTCGAACTTCTCGTCCAGGGAGGAGGTGCGCCGCCGGGGCTCGGCGTTGAGGAGGGTCTCCCCGGCCAGGTCGGCGGTGGTGATCGCGGCGCGGCGGGCCAGCGGGTGGGCGGCGGGGAGGCAGGCGACCCTGGTCTCCTCGCCGACCGGCAGCAGCCGCAGCCCGGTGGTGTCGAACGGCTCCCGCAGGTAGCCGACGTGGGCGCGGCCGTCGCGCAGCGGCCGGTCCTGCTCCCACCACGGCACGCCGAGCGGCTCCACCGCCACGCCCGGGTGTTCGGCGGTGAAGGCCCGCACCGCCTCGGCGACCAGCAGCCCCGGCGCGAAGGCGACCACCAGCCGCTCCCCGCCGTGCGCGGCCTCGTTCACCCGGCGCACCGCGGCGTCCACCGCGCCGAACACGTCCTTGCACTCGGCTTGCAGCTGCGAGCCCGCCGGGGTGAGCTCGACGCTTCGGGTCGTGCGCCGCAGCAGCGTGCAGCCGAGCTCCTGCTCCAGCGCCCGGATCTGACGGCTCAGCACCGGTTGCGTGATGTACAGCGCCTGCGCGGCGCGGCCGAAGTGCCGGTGCTCGGCGACCGCGGCGAAGTAGCGCAGCTTGCGGAGGTCCAGATCCATGCCTCGAAGGTATCAATGAGCCGCGAAGGGTATTGGACCCCGCAGGCGCCGGGCACGCAGCATCGAAGCATGCTTCTCATCACCACGCCCACCGGCGACATCGGCAGCCAGCTCGTCCGGATGCTCCTCGACAGCTCCGACGCGGCAGTCCGCGTGATCGCCCGCGACCCGGCCCGCCTCCCCTCCTACCTGCGCGAACGCGTCGACATCGTTTATCTGGACAGCTTCGAGCTGTGCGGCGGTGGGTTCCCCCGATCAGGGGTCACCCTTCCGAGGACGGCCTCGTCACTTCTTTGTCACGGGAT
>NZ_JBEOWY010000075.1:0-30795 GCF_040296285.1 Kitasatospora sp. NPDC002227 | reverse complement strand
CTCTCCAGGCCTTCGACATCGCCTTCGACGGTCGCCTCTCCGTCGGCCGCCGGTAACTCACACAACACGAGATACACCAGTCGCTGGACACACCCTGATGGCCTGGTCGTCGGCCTCGTAGTAGGCGCCATGGTCACTGTGGTGATTGGCGGCGTCATGGCCGCCAGCCCGTATCTCAAGGACGCGAGCAATGCTCAGGACTTGTGGATCGGCTCCGGGAGGGCATGCGGAGGGCGTACCTTCCCGAATGATCCTTAAGGTCTCCGAGTAGGCCCGCGTTGCAGCGCGGGTCGGGAAGGTACGCCTGTGCTCAGCGTAGTCACCGATGACGGCTCAACCCAGTCCGGCTCCCTGATCGACGAGATCGTGCGGGAAGGCGCCCGCCGGATGCTGGCCGCCGCGCTGGAGGCGGAAGTCAACCAGTACATAGCCGAGTTGTCGGCCGAGACCGACGAGTACGGCCGACGTCTCGTGGTCCGCAACGGCCACCACAAGGCAAGGACCGTGGTCACCGCGGCCGGACCGGTCGAGGTCAAGGCCCCGCGGGTGAACGACCGCCGCGTCGACGACGAGACCGGCGAGCGCAAGCGGTTCTCCTCGAAGATCCTTCCGCCGTGGTGCCGCAAGTCCCCGAAGATCTCCGAAGTGCTGCCACTGCTCTACCTGCACGGCCTTTCCTCCGGCGACTTCGTCCCGGCGCTGGAGCAGTTCCTCGGCGGCACGGCCGGCCTCTCGTCCGCGACCGTGACACGGCTGACCAGGCAGTGGAGCGACGACCACGCTGCCTTCCAGAACCGGGACCTGTCCGACCGCGACTTCGTCTACGTCTGGGCCGACGGGGTGCACCCGAAGGTCCGGCTCGGCCAGGCCCACTCGTGCGTCCTGGTCCTGCTCGGGGTCCGGCTGGACGGCACGAAGGAGCTAATCGCCCTGGCCGAGGGCCTGCGCGAGTCCACCGAGTCGTGGGCCGACCTGCTGCGGGACTGCCGCCGACGCGGCATGCGCGACCCCGAGCTGGTCATCGGCGACGGCGCCATGGGCCTTTGGCGGGCGCTCGCCGAGGTGTTCCCGAGAGCCAGGCCGCAAAGGTGCTGGGTTCACAAAGCCCGCAACGTCACGAACTGCCTGCCCAAGTCCGCGCAGCCCGGCGCGACGAAGGCGATGCAGGAGATCTACAACGCCGAGGACCGCACCCACGCCGCGAAGGCGATCGAGGCCTTCGCTCGCACCTACGGCGCCAAGTGGCCCAAGGCCGTCGCAAAGATCACCGACGACGCCGACGAGCTGCTGGCCTTCTACGACTTCCCGGCGGAGCACTGGATCCACCTGCGGACCACGAACCCAATCGAGTCCACCTTCTCCACGGTCAAGCTCCGCACCAAGGTCACCCGCGGCGCGGGCAGCCCGGCCGCCGCCCTCGCGATGGTGTTCAAGCTGGTCGAGTCCGCCCAAGCGCGGTGGCGCGCGATCACCGGAGCCCACATGGTGTCCCTGGTCCGCGCTGGCGCACGATTCGAGAACGGCGTCCTGGTCGAGCGCGAGGAGCAGGCGGCATGAACGTCCACGACATCCTGCAGAACCCGGACGAGCACGTCCGCTTCGCGGCCTACCTCGACAGGCTGGGGCATGTCGCCGACCCGGACGAGCTCGACCTGGTCAGCCGCGTGCTCACCGATCCGGACCAGACGATGGCCCAGTCCGCCGTGCTGCGACACCTGGACCGCCGAGCCGCCGGCCTCTGCCCCGCTCCCGCCTACGAGGGGTGGGCGCAGGCGATGACCCCGGCCACGATCGACCACCCCCTCCTGGCTCAGCGCCTGCGCGAGTGGTCCCTCTTCCGCGCCGTCACGCTCAAGCTGCCCTGGCAGCCGGACGACCTGCTCGCGTCATCCAACTGGCTCCAGCTCAAGACCGCCGCCGGGACGAACACCGAGGCCATCGAGCTCCTCGCCGAAGCCGGCCGCACCAAGCGGATCCGCAACACTGCCAGGACCGTCCTCGACCATCCCAGCGAGAGCTGAACTCAGCTCACCCACAACTCTTGACTATTGCTCCAAGGACGCGGGGCGTTGGCTCAAGGCCAAGGTGCGCCACACCGCTGAGGACACCGTCGGCGACGACGAGGGCATGCAGGACCCCGCACCCGAGCGAGCCCCTCTGCGGCTCGTCTCCGGGCTGTGACCGCGCATTCCACGCTGGCTCTGACCGGATCTGCGTGAATTGCCCTGGTCGTGTCAGCAGTCGGGGCAGTCATCCACTGTCGGGGCGTCAGGGAAGGTTCGGTTCCCGCGGAGCCAGTCGATCAGCTACTCGGCCAGGGTGAGCTTTCTCCGGGGCAACCCACAAGGGCATCGCCGCCGACCTGGGCGTCAGCCGAACCGACCCTCCTCGGTTGATCAACCGAGCAAGATCTCTTCCGGTCGCCGGTTGAGAACTTCGAGTGGACGGCTGTTGAGCAGGTGCTCGACGCAACCGGAGAGATCGCCCCCGTGATCCTCCCGCGCGATCTCGCGGAGCTCCTTCACCAGGTCCTGCCCGTTGATGAGGACCACTGGGTACTGGTCCTCCACCATCTCGAGCTGAGCCGGTTCCGAGTACGCACCGGTGGTCACGTACACCCCGATCCACCCGCGACGGAGTCTGGCGACGACCCTGGCGATCTGCTCGGCGGAGACCAGACTGTCGGGCTTGATGCACTTCGCCTGCCCGAGCACGACGAGCTTCGTGCCGGCCAGCCCGCTGCCCAGGTCCAGCCGGCCCACGAAGTCCGCCCCACCGTCGCCCGACCGTCGGGTGAGCCACCCCTCGGTGTAACTGTGTCCGGACGCGCGCATCACCCGGGCTGCAACCGCGGACGCCAAGGCCTCGAACGCGTGCTTGTCCCCGTCGAAGCGCCGATACACCGCCTCGAGATCCGTCTCCGCCGCGCTGCCGCTCGCCGGACGCTGGTCCCGCACCTTGATCACCCTGCTTCGGGCCACCCGGCGGCGCACCCGCGGCAGCACCGAGTGTCCGTGCTTGACCCACTCCCGCCACGCAGTGGGGGCCAGCTCCAGCACCTCGGCGTCGGACCGACCGGCCACGCGTCGGGCCGTGATCCACTCCCAGTCCAGCTTGTCTCCCTCTGCGGCGAGATCGATCACCGCGAGGTCGAATACGTAGTTGGTGAAGGTGGTGCGGGCCCGTCCCGCCCACTGGACCACCCGCTCCGCCCGCTCGATCAGACCGACACCGCAGAACTCGACGTGCCCCTTGACCTTTCCGTTCCGCGACACCGAGCGGAACAGCAGGAGCGGTGGCGCGGCGGCCCGGCCCTCGGCCGTCGGAGCCTGATGTCCGTCGAACACCTCGAGCAGGGCTGCATTGCCGGTGGTACTTCCGAGCGGCTTCACAGTGTCGAACTTGTGGTCGCCGAAGTAGCGCACATGCCCGTTGTCGAGATCGAACACGTCGTGCCACGGAGTCTGCTCCGAACCGGCCTTCCAGGGACTGGACCTGATCATCACGGCGGGCCGCCGCACCCCGGCCGCGGCCGTGATCTTCGCCATCGGATTGATCCCGGCTTCGAGCAGCGCACGCTTCTGGCCTGGACTCTCCGTCACAAAGTAGAAGTTGCTGTAGCCGCCGACGGTCGCCGGCCCGCTGTCCTTCGCACTCGTGTACCGAAGCGTCTCGCCCATACCCAGCACGCGCCCCACGATTCCCCCTCCAGCAAGCGATCACGGACAATGCCGATCCTGCCACCCGGGTCCGACAGGTCGCCGCTTCACTTACAGCGTCCGTAGCCTGCGGGCGGGCAGGCGCATCGAGTGTTCGAGCGGATGAGCCGCGCGCCAGAACGACGATCGACCCTCAGTAGTCGAACTGGAGCTTGAGTGCGGACTCCAGATCCTCGCGCTTGATCCCGAGTGCGGCGGCAAGGACGTGCATACCGAGCCTCGGCGGTACCGCGTTGCCGATCTGCTGAGCGATGACGCTACGCACGCCGGGGGCGTCGACGCCCTCGACCTCGTCGCCGTTCCGACGTCGCCACGGATAGTCCCGGCTGAATGTCTGGAGCACCCCGAGCTCGGGCAGGGAGAAGGTTCCGAGGTGCTGCTCTCCCCAGACCAGCTTGTTACGCGAAGCCTTGCCGGTCACGGTCGCCGAAGGCTCGTCGTGCCGTCGTCGCCCCCGCGCCTTTGGGTCGCCCCCGGTGCCGTAGTTCGACACCACCTCGAAGCAGTCCGCGCGACCCAGGGCCTCCTGCATGGTCGCCCAGGGAAGGCGGGACGAATCCCCCTGGTGTCGGTGGATCCCCTTGCGGTAACGCCGGTGGGACGGCTCGGGGAGCTTCGGATCCGTCTGGAACCGAGCGCCGTCACCCGCCCAACGGGCGATCAGGATCGCACGGCGGCGGGTCTGGGGAACCCCGAACTCCTCGGTATGGAGGACCTCCGGTTCGGCCACCCTGTAGCCCTTGCTCTCCAGGATTTCGCCGAACGCCCGCCAGACCGGAAGCACCGCGGGAACCTGCTCGAGGACGATCACCTGGTAGGGCTTTCCCCCGGCAAGCGCCTCGAGCGCCCACCTCAGCGGCTCCAGGACCAACCCGGTGCGCTCGTCGCTGAGTTGCCCGAGATCTTCCCGGATCGCGGCGAACTCCTCGGCCTGTCGGTCTGGCTGTACCGCGGCGTAGCGCTTCGCGAACTCGAGAACCTGCTCCAGCGCCGCCCGGCCCTCGCCGTTCCCGGCGACGGTGAAGGTCTGGCAGGGCGGTCCGCCGACAAGCACGCTGGCTTCCGGAAAATGCGACGGGTTGTACTTTCGCACGTCTCCGGTCTCCGTCGGGAGGCCGGCCGCTCTACGCGTGGTGCAGGCGTCCTCGTCCCATTCGATGCCCATGACAACGGGGATGTCCAACGCCTTCGCCGCGATGTCCAGCCCCCCGGGGCCGGCGAACAAATCGATGATCTTGAGGGGCGTGGACACGCGGTTCCTTGCAGGATGGTAGGAGGGGGCGCGCCGGGTTCCCTCCGACCCCCCACGTCACGAACTGGAGCGGTCCCTATCGTAGCCGGCGGGATCGGCTCCTCGGACCATGTGGCCGACATGCGTGAGCCGGTCGGGGTCCGCCTCGCCCACGCCGAGGGCGTGGGCGAGTGCCCGGCCGACAGCCTCTGCCAGCGGCGGCGGCAGCGCGTGGCCCACCTGGCGGTATTCGGATGTCTTGCCGCCGGCCAGGGACCAGTCGTCGGGGATCGCCTGGATCGTGGCCGCCTGCCGCACGGTGAGCTTGGGGTGTGCGTCCACCGGGAAACCGACGCTGGGAGGCTCGTCGGCGAGGCTGTTGCCGTCGACCCCCAGCGCAGCCCATGCTCGCTTGCTCCCGGTCGGCCCCAGGTCCGCCCCGCCCCGGTTCTCGGAGCCACCCACCAGTGCTGGGGCCGTGCGGTCGGCTCGCGCCGACCAGGTTTCGGCGCCGTCCCACCCGTTGGCGGCCATGGAGTCTCGGAGTACTTCGCCGACGGTGGGAGCCGGATCACCGGTCGGTTGCGGCCACGAGAAGGCGAGATCGTAGGGGTCGGGGAGCGCGACGAGGAATCCGCTTCTCCGGTTCTGGGGCACTCCGAAATCGACGGCGTCGAGGACCGCCCAGTGTGACCGATAGCCGGCCCGGGCGAGCTCGGACTCGATCCAGGCTCGGTCGGTGGCGAAATCCCTACCGTCGACGATGTCGGCGAGGTTCTCCAACAGGAGGGCCTTGGGTCGGACAAGGGTGACCAGACGTAGAGCGGCCGTGAGCACCTGGCGTGCTTCGGTGTCATCGGTCCGACGCACCGCACCTGCCGACTTGATCCGGGGCAGCCCCCCGGTGAGTAGGTCCACGCGCAGCACCGCAGGGTGTTTCAAGGGGTCGAAGTCGACGATGTCGAGGCACCGCACGTCCCAGCCGGGACGGTTGAGGCGAATGGTCGCGCAGGCCTTCGGGTTGCGGTCGATCAGCATGACCGGGTCGAACCCGGCGCGCTCGAGGCCGAGGGCCTGGGCACCGGCTCCCGCGCAGATCTCCAACGAGGTGAACCGCCGCATGCCCTCACGCCGAGCCTCGCTCGCGTCATCGCCGGTGGACGACGCACGCGCCGAGGGCTGTAGGACCGCTGGTTCGGACGCCGTGTGCGGCAGGGGCTCCGGCTCGCCTTCCTCCCCGGAGCCCGCCTGCTTCAGTGCGGTCACCGACTCCTCTGCCACGGCTCGAAGCTCGGCGTCGAGCGCCCACTCCTCGACGCCGTCGAACAGGACGAACGGGGCGAGACGGAGGAGCCTCTTGAGGAAGTCACGGAGGGCCTCCCGCTCGTTGAGCTTCGCGAGGTCGAGATCCTTCCAGACCCGCAGGATGGCCCTGACCAGGTGCGGGCTTCCGCCGAGGGCGGCACGGCGTGCGTAGATCTGGTCGAAGGCGGCCTCGCCGAGGATCTTGAGCGCACCGTACGGTTCCGGGTCGTCGGAGGAGCGTACGAGTTGGGCCCGCCACCACAGTCGGCCGAAGACGTGTCGGGTGAGGTCCGTGCCGAGGACACGGTCCTTGGGCGGCTGGGGGTAGCGCCAGAAGGCGACGTCCGGGAGCACTACGAGTGCGAGGAACGCCCAGACGTCCCGGGAGGCGGCCTCGGCGGGCACCATGCCCGTCTCGGCGTGCAGCAGCGCGGCGAGTCGGAGGTCGAACTCGGCGTTTCGTGCCCGGTCGGATTCGTCGGGGAAGCCGGCGTTCTTGGCGAGGTCGACGACACCGGCACGAAGTTCCCGGAGTCGGTCGGCGGGGACCCGGTCACCGCCGGTCGCCACGTAGACCGCCGACTCGTGGGAGAAGGCGGCAGCGCCGGTCAGCTCGGCGATCGTCAGGCGCCGATATTCCTCGAACAACGGTGCGGCCTGCTCGGCGAGCAGCCGCGGGTAGAGGAAGCTCATCGTCACACCTCGAAGATCTTGACAGCCGCCTGCAGGTCGGAGGCGAACAGTGCGGGCGACTGCCGTTGGCGCAGACGGACGTCGGTGATCGACTGGTCCGGGAACAGCCGGTCGAACAGGCTCTGCAGCGTGGCGCCCAGGGAGCCGTCGGGGAAGTCGGCGTCCTCGGTGAAGTCGTCGTTGCCGAGCGCGTGCTCGATCATGATCCGTGCGGCGTCGGCGTACACCGCCGAGAGCACGACCCGATCGACCGGACGCGGCTTGCCCGCGTTCTCGAACGCCGCGGTGGTGACCGTGTTCCGCTCGTTGACGAGCAGGAGGAGGGAACCCATGGTGGCGCTCTCCAGGCCTCCGCTGATCCGAAGGTGCCAGGCCGCCTCGTCCGGGAAGGAGGTACGGGAGAAGTCGATCACGGCCATGGGGAACTGCGGAGCGTCGCCCTGGAGGCGGAGTGCCTCCCGGTCGCTCCACAGCACGGAGCCGGCCCGGCGGGGTGAGGAGGGGCGGCCGTCGGTCCGGCGCTCGGCCAGGACGAGAGCGGTGTCGAGGAGGAGCAGGCCACCCAGGTCGGCACCGCGGAGGAATACGTCGAGTTCCGCCGTGATCGTGCCGCCGTCGGTCAGACGCAGGCGATTCGCGGGCCCGCTGAGGTTGGAGCCGGTGGCCGTCCACACGGCGGCGAGGGTGAGGGCCGCGTCGGCCGGAAGGCCCGACTGGGACCGCGCTCGGGCCAGGTCGATCCGGACCGTCCTACGCAGGTGCAGGTCCATGTGATAGTCCCAGTCCGGCAGTGCCTCGGGCATGGGGACCTCACCGTCCTCGGTCACCAGCGACCACGGCTCGACGGTGACGACGTCCTCGGACGGTATGCGATACGGAAGGACACGCCGAGTCACGGGGCCTTCACCGCCTCGACCTTGACGTCGATCTCGGTCATCGTGTCCGGGGCCGGGCGCACGAGGGCGCGCCAGACGGACTCACCGCCCTCGACCACGCACGCATCGCCGGTGTGCAGGCGGCCGTCGCCGTCCTCCCAGCCCAGGAGCACGGGCATGCTCGCGCCGACAGGCGGATCCGTCTCGCGGCCCCCGCTGCCGGGGAGTGTCACGGCCAGATCGATCCGTACCCGCTGCGGTCCGGGCACTGGCAGGCGGAACTCCTGGACGAGCACCGAGTCGTCACCGAGGTCGTCGAAGTACGGGTCGCCGACGTACTGCACGCGCGGCCTACGGCGCACCGCGGCGGCCGCACCGTACGGCTGGTCGTCGGCAGGCGCCTGTCGGTCGGCGCGGGGGTCTCCCGGCGTTCCCGCTCCGTAAAAGCCCAGCGTGGCCGTGTCGGAGGGTGCGTCGTGCGGTACGGATCCCGAGTGGAATCCGCTCCCCTCCTCCTCGTCCACCTTCCTTTTGGGGACACGCACCGCCGTGCTGCCCGGCTTGGAGAAGGCGGTGGCGCCACCGATGCCCCAGGCTCCCCCCACCAGTCCGGAGAACCGGGAGCTGGCCGCGCCCAGCGCGACATGGCTGGCACCGGGGCGGGTGACGCCCCCGAGGGAGAGCAGGCCTTCCAACGCTTCGTTGATGCGCCGGAAGGTCGTCTGCACGAAGGTGCTCTCCGGCCTGTCGAGCGACTGCGGGTTCCACGCGTCGTGCGTCGGCGGTTCGGCCTTCGCGTAGACCTCGTCCATTGCCTCGTCGGCCCGGAAGACGCCGGCGTAGCCCTGGCTCGCGCTCGGCGGCTTGGGTCCGGGCCGATAGGTGACCACGAGTTCCGCGGGTCGCATCAGACACACGTGGTGCACGAGGTCCTCGATGTCGAGCATGCGTGAGGCGCGGGTCGGCTCCACGGGCGGCATGATCCTCTTGACCAGCCCCAGGCGACCGAGATGCCGCTTGGGGCTCTTGCACTCCAGGTCGCTGCCGTCCGGGCCGATCATGGACTCGTAGGCGGCGACGAACATGTTGAGCGGACGGGTCTCCCTCGGATCCGGTACGTGGAACTCGACGCCGTCGCAGGTGACGGAGAAGCGCATCGCCGCGGGCTTGCCGGTGATGGAGATCATCTTGGGCCAGAGGTGCCACGCGATGGTGTCGGCCAGGTACTCGGCCGCGGCGGCGTGCTCGAGCCCGTCCAGGTTCGGGTCGACGACGACGACGGTCGTCCCGGTCTCCTCCGGCCCGAAGGGCCTGATCCCAAGGCGCTGGGCTGTGGCTTCCGCAGCCGGTCCGACCAGCGGCTCGACGACGTCTCCCGAGGTGTCACCCCACCAGTGCCGACCGGTGTAGCGGCGGTCGCCCTGGGACCCGGCGGCCTCGTAGCTCTTCCACAGGGTGCAGCCGATGAGCCGGGTCTCGTACCCGCCGTCCGGGGTGCGGCAGCGGGAGTGCACGAGGATCGTCCCGGTCCTGGACAGCAGGTAGAAGATGCCCTTGCCGAACCCGTACGTGCCACCGCCCAGCGCGGTACCCCGAGGCTCTCCGATGTTGCGGATGAACGAGACGAAATCCCGGTCGGGCCCTACGGCGTCGTCGGCGCGTGTGGGTCCCCCGAGTCCTCGGGTGCCTCGATCGGAGACGACCAGGACGCGGGCCGCCCCTCGCCTCAGCGTCTCTCGCAGCGGGAAGTCCTCCGCTCCGCCGGGCGCACCGTCGAGCAGGAGCTCTCGCCACGCGCCGGCGTGCGCCGGGCCGACCGTCCACATGTCGATCCGATAGTCGACCGGCGCGCGCGAAGGGGTGAGGCGAGCGTCCCAACTGTTCTGGGCGGACTCGCGCACCAGGATGGTGAGCAGATCGAGTTCCGGCCGTCCCAGCTGGTTGCGGATGCCTTCGGCCGCGCTCGCGCCTTCCGGCGGATAGGGCTGGGAGAACCACCGAGGCGCCGTCACTCGAACTCCTGGATCATGTGGTCGATCGTCAGGGCGATCTGGTCGGTCGTCAGGGGGTTCGGAACTTCACCGGACAGGTCGATGGTGTACTCGACGTCCAAGACCGAGACCGGGACTCCGGCCGCGATGAGTGTCCGGCCTGTCAGCGCGGGGAAGTCGCCGTCGACGCCGTACCACCTCTCCTCGGCCACCGCGAAGGTCACGTCGCGGTAGCGCTCCGCGTCGGGCCGGTGGTAACCGGCACTTGCCAGCAGGTCGAGCAGTGCGGTCTCGTCGTCACAGAGTCGAAGTGCCTCTTCCACCACCTCTGTGAACGCGGTGCCGACACCGTTCGCGCCGGTGCGCTGCAGCCGGAACCAGGCAAGACGGAGCGAGCCGTTCTCCGGCGGTTCGAGCTGGTCGAGCCCGTGGATCCGCGGCCTTCGTCCCTCACTGCTCGTACTCGCCTTCACCTCGACGGCCGTGGTCCCGCCAAGGAAGTCGTGGCAGTGGCCCTCGGGGCCGCGCCAGAGGCGATGTGCGCTCGGGTCCTTGGTCAGCAGCCGGTTGAGCACCGTCAATTCGCCGAAGAGGCCCGCCAACTCCTCCGGCCCCAGCGGAGCCGACTGTGTGAGGAAGAGAGCCTTCCACCGGTCGAGTACACGGTAGAGCGCCTTTACGGGGTTCTCGGGCGACTCCCGCACCGCGTCGAGCACGTCGACACACAGTTCCGTGAACAGGTCGTCGAGGTCGTCGCGCAGGCAGGCGAGATCGACATACGTCTGGTAGGTCTCCGCGTCTTCCAGCGGTAGCTTGCGCAGCCGAAGGACGGGCCCGTCCAGGCCCGAACGGACCTTGCGGTGCGTGTGTATCGGCACAAGGACGTGGCGGTGCCCGTCATGGTCGACGGCCACCGCCAACGGCCCGCTCTCGACCACGACGGGCAGCTCGGCGACCCGCAGCCGACGGTCCCCCGTCGGCTGCTCGGCCTCCAGCTCCGACCACAACCGCTCGACGAGACCGTGGAGCTCGTCGTCGCTCATGCGTCCTCGTCGTCGAGGACGCTGTAGTCCTCGTCCTCGATCCGAACATTCGACAGGTTCGCGGAGACGTAGCTCTCGACCGTGCTGTCACCATGACGCGGCTCGGGGAAGACCAGGCCGACACCGATGACGTGGTCCTCCGCGTTCAGAGGCACACGCAGCCTCTTGGCCGGGAGCGGCTCCGACACCTTGTCGATCGGGTACAGGACGAGCAGACCGGTGTCCGGAAGCTGCCTCCGGCGCTCCTCCATGATGCCCTTCTCGGTCAGTTTCCCGGTGTCGCCGGCCAGGTCCACCGCGGCGTCCCGACGGCTCATCAGCGTCTTGATGTCGGCGAAGTCCGGCACGGGGTTGGGGAGATCGAGACGGGCACGGTTGTTGCGCCCGACGCTCACGCCGGGGGCGAACGCGAAGTCCTCCCCCTTAGGATTACCGACGATCGCAACGTTCCACCGGCCCAACGATCCGGCCTTGGAGACCCGCTTCCGAATGTAGTCGATGATCAGATCGGCGTCGTTCTCCGGGGACTTCTCGTGGAACCGGTAGGTCGACAGGAAGTCGATCACGAGGTCGTGCGGCACGTCACGGAAGACGTACCGGCCCTCTGCCGGGCGCTCCTCCGCCCTGACCGCGTTCGCGACCGAGGCCTTGATCAGAGCGCGCGCGGCGTCGGCGTTCCGACCCAGCCAGCCGGCGTTGGTGTGGAAGTAATGGGTCTGCACCCGCTTCCCGCCGTAGGAGGAGGCCGCCGTGACCGCGTCACGCATCTTGGCGGCCGCGGTCACCCGCAGGGCCGGGTGCGTGCGCAGGCGGACGGCGAAGGTGAGCGGGGTCTCGTCTTCGGTCATGTAGATGTCGATGTCCCGGCGCATCTCGGTCTCGACGGTGGCCAGGTGTCGGAACCACTCGGCCAACTCGTCGGTCATCCAGATCCGCGGCAGGTCCGCGTACCCGTTCCGGAAGCCGAACCAACGTCCCATCTGCAGCAGCGTGTCGTACGCCGAGACGGAACGGACGAAGTAACTGACCGACAGACCTTCGAGCGTCAGACCCCGCGAGAGGGTGTTACCACCCACTGCGATCGCCACGACCGGGCCGTTCTCGTAGTCGAGGCGATCCTCGCTGCTGGAGTTGTCCATGATGACGCGGCAACTGTCGAGAACTCCCGACAGTTCGGGCAGCAGCCGCTCGAACGGCACCTTCGTCTCGCCGAAGTCCTCGGCCGGAACACGCTCGGTCTCCGACTCCCACAGATCACGCAGTCGCGCAAGAAGGTCGGCGTCGCCCGCGGACAGGGCACTGTCGAAGCGGTCACGCATGTGCTCCAACGGCCTCTTGAAGCTGTTGTGCACCGCGGTGTTGACGCTGGTGTGGATCAGCATCGTGTTGTGTGGGTTGCCGGTACTACGGACGCGTCGGGCGGCGGTGACCAGCCAGAAGTACTCGACCGCCCGACGAAGGGTGTCGGTGATGAAGGGCTCGAAGCCGTCCACGTCGGCCCGGGTCTCCGGACGAACAGCGGGCACGTCGTCCTCGGGGACCGAGCGGATCATGTCGTAGCCGTCGTCGACCTGCTCCGGATCCTCGCCGTCGAGGGCGTAACGGCCGAACAGGACCTCGGTGCCGAAGTGCCCCTCCGGCTTGGGGAGGTTGACGACGAAGTCCTTCGGGTAGAGGTCCGCCGCGCTCGGGTCGATCAGCAGGTTCGCGAACGGCGACGCCGTGTACCCGACGTAGGCGGACCTCGGCAGGGAACTCATGATCCTCAGGATCAGAGGGTTGATCGACTTCGTGGCCACGGTGGCCTGGTCTGCCTCGTCGTCGATGATCAGCGCGGGGCAGTCCTCAAGGTAGTCGGACGCCTTCTCCAGCCACGTGGCCAACTTGCGCAGCACCGTCGCGTTCTTCTTCACGACGCACAGCACGTGTGTCCTGTTGTTCCGCCCGAAGTACGACGCCGGGTTCTCCCCCGGGGTGAAGTCCTTGTCGAGCCCGGTCAGCTGGGACCACAGCGAGGCGTTCGGCTCCACCAACTGCTGCACGAGTCGAGCCTGGGTCTGACGCCGGAGCCCGTTGTGGATACCCGCCAACACGATGAACAGCTTGTAGCCGCGATCAGCCGCCTTGGCGACGACCGAGGTGAAGTTGGTGGTCTTGCCGGACTGCACGTAGCCGACGACGAGACCCCGCGTGGAGAATGCCTTCTCCTTCGGGTGGTTCAACAACGAGACGACGCGGGTGGAGGAGTCGTCGAGACTCCGGATCGCGGGCTCCTGAGGCCAACCGTCCTTGCGAAGCAGGTCCGTGATCGCCGGCCAGCACTTGTCCTTGGGCTGCGGACCCGTGTACCAGGTGTCGCGGTTGCCCAGGATTACCGCGTGGGGTTCCTCGAGCTCCCTGATGCGGACCGTCTGCTGCTCATGCCGCTCCCGGATCCGCTCCACGATGGCCGGGCTGATACCGAGGCGCTCCAGTCGCTTGACAGCCTCCGAAGGGGGGAACGAGTCCAGGAGCGCCTTGAACGTGTCGTACATCTCGTCGAATTCATCGGTCATCAGGTTCGACCGCTCTCCGTTCCCGTTCGATCCAGCCGGCTCTGCAGCCGCGCGCCGAGGCCTCGCGACACACGTCTCGTGGAGACTACGCACCCCTCTGGGCGCATCCTCGCCACATCGCAGGTACACGTTAGTGGTCGCACAGAGGTCCGGGTCGTGATTAGCGAGGTTTCGTGAGTGCCGCTCACCGCCGGGTATGTGCGCGCATCTGCAGCGAGAAGGAGACCAGCACTTGGGAGACCCGCCCACTCACCGACACGGCATGACCCCGCCAATAACGTCGGTGAGACCGGATGGCAGTGGAGATCGTCCACGAGACGCACTCCACCACCGCCGACAACGAGGCCGGCATCGCCACCGGCCGGCTCACAGGTGAGCTCTCGGAACTGGGCCGCCGCCGGGCCCGGGAGCTCGGCGCCCGCCGACCAGGCCACGGCTTCGCGGCCGCTTTCGTCTCTGCCCCGCACCGCGCCGTCCAGACGGCCCGGATCGCGTACCGCGACGGCCCACCCCTCTCCATCGGGACAAGCGGCTGCGCAACTGCAACCACGGTGATCCCAACGGAAGCCCACTCCCCCACGCCTCCGCTCAACGAGCCCGACACATCGACGAACGGTTCCCCGGCAGCCAGGGTTACCGCCAGATCGTCGCGGCCACCAACGCCTTCCGCCACGGCCTCGATGTCGGGTGGGACGGCAGCAGAATCCTGGCAATCGCCCGCTCGGCAATCCGGTGGCAGCCTTCCCACCGGAAGGCCGTCGAACGACACGCTCGACACACCGCCCGCCTGGCGCCCGGACTGGGCAGGATACGCTGCTGGCCGACTGGACCGGCTCAGCCGGTTGCAGCTGGACGGAGCCGCTCCAAGACTGAATCGTGCCGGCCGCGCTTTCCTCCCATTCCGGCAGCGGCCCCGTGATGGGCTGCTGCAACGACCCCGAGGCCCGTATCGTCGGTGCCGGAACGCATTCTCGGCAGTGGGGACAGGCGAGTGGCAGTGAAGCGCGAGGGCGGGCCGTCAAATAGATCCGTCCCCAATCGTTCGTGGCGTCGCAAGCCCGGGCTCGACCGGGCACAGCAATCTCGGGAGCAGAACCGGGCCGCCGGCGGTGCGGAGCGCAGGCTGGTGGATGCCGGCGAAGGGCTTCTCCGGCCAGCGACCGTAGTGCTGAACGCATCCCCCCGAACCGGACGGGTCAGGGCCGTTCTTCGCTGGTATGTCGACGGCCGATCGACCACGGCGGTGCTGGGCGACGTCGACCGCCCCACCCGAGCGGGAAACCTACGCGAAGGGTGGCGGCTGGCCGAAGAGGCTGGCTTGCTCTCGAGCGCGCCGGTCCCGGAGAGCTCATGGGCGTCGTCTCCCGCGACGCGGAAGTCGATGCGCGCGAACAGGGGCAAAGACACCAAGCCCGAGCTGCGACTTCGGTCGCTACTGCACCGCGACGGGCTCCGGTACCGGGTCTCGGTACGCCCGGTACCAACCCTCCGTCGCACGGCGGACGTGGTGTTCACGAAGGCGAAGGTGGCGGTCTTCGTGGACGGCTGCTACTGGCACGGCTGTCCGCAACACGGAAGCCTGCCGGCAACCAACCGCGACTTCTGGACGGAGAAGATCAAGGGCAACAAGGCCAGAGACGCGGAGACGGTCCGTCTACTGGAACAGGCCGGTTGGAAGGTCCTTCGAGTCTGGGAACACGTCCCTCCGGAGGAGGCGGCTCTCCTCGTAGCCGAGACGGTGTCCGCGGCCCGCCGGGAGGCCCGCGCGGCGCGGGGATCAGAGAAGGCGGCCGTTGAGTAGGTCGTCAAGGGCGTCGGCTTCTCGGCGCAGGACGATTCTGCCGTCTCCGTCACTGTAGGCAAGTAGCTGTGCACCGATCGAAATCCCGGCCTCGGCGAGGACGCTCAGGGGGAGTTCAATCAGACCACCCTCTCGAACAACGACTTCAGCAGGTTCCCGAATCATGACGCCCAGTCTGTCACGATCAGAAAGCCCGACAGCCGCTACGACGTCGGCGAGCTCGGTGCTTACCGTCTGCCGCGGTGTCAGAGGACGTTAAGTCCGTTTCTGGTAGCAGCCGCGTCCGGGTTGGGCGAGGAGTCCCTGACGAACGAGTCGTCCCAGGCGGGAGCGGGTGACGTTGATCGAGGGCTCGTCGGTGGGCAGCCCGAGGAGTTCGTGGAGGTCGCGAACCCGGAAAACCCGCCTGGGATGCTCGTTGAAGACGGTCACGATGCGCTGGTAGACGGTGGCGGGCTCTTCCGGGGCCAGTACGCAGTCGGGCAGGGCGAGGCTCACGATGGCCCTGCGGGTCGCGGTGAGCTCGGCCAGGCGGGCCTCGGTCTCGACGAGTCCGGTGGTCAGCCGGTCGATCTGCTCGCGCAGGCTGTCGGCTCGGACGGCGGTCTCGTCGCCGCTTACGGAATCAACTTTGCCAGAACACCCGCTAAGCACCGTCTACCGGCTTCCGAATCGCTTCGCGCTCACTGCCGATCCGCGTACCGGCCGGTCCGCGTCGACCGCACTTCGTCGAGCACGCGGTCGAGGAGTCCAGGAACGTTTCCACCTCCGAGGACGAGTTGGCGGTCCAGCAGCCGGTTCGCGGTCTCGCACGATGTCTCGCTGACCAACGAACACCCATGGCACGCCGCCAGGTTCAGCGAGGACGAACCCTGCCGGTCGCTCTCGATGCACACCGGGTCGTTCGAGCAAACGTCCGCGTCGCTCAAGGCGGCCAGCACCAACGGAAGGAGTTTGTCCGGTGCCCCGAGCCGGACCAGGCCTCCGAGGGTGCCCTGCGCGTCTCCCGCCGCCGTGTAGATCAGGATGCCCGCAGTGGCATCGGATCGGTCCGAGTTCGCGTAGATGCGCTCCCGGAGCGCGGCCGAGGAGTAACCACTTGCGAAGGCCAACCGGCGGATGAGCAGGTGGGCGAGCGTGTGGAGTGCGACGAACCGCGGTTCGGGCGGGTCGAGACGCTGCGCCCAGTGGCTGACGTCACGTCGATCCGCGAGGATGGCCGCCCGGTTCCGGACTTCCGGCAAGATCTCCCACTCCCGGAGAACCGACTCGGAGAACCGAAGGAAGATCCCTTCACCGAACATTTCGACCGCCGGATGAATCGGCATGCGTCTGCGGTCCGGTCCCAGATCTGCCGTGATCAGATCGGCGTCCGCCGAGTAGCGCCGGAATCCACGCAGCGCCCTGACTTCTCGGACTCGGCGCACCTGCCCCACAGCGATGAGGCGATCGCTCAAAGCGGACGGCCACGGAGCTTCGGCCGGTACCGTCCAACCGTCGACGACGAAGTCGCCCCCTTCGTGGTCCCTACCGTTCCCGAGTTTTTTGAGGAACGCGGCCCATTCCCCGTCCTTGAGGTCGAGCAAGGGCTCGTCCGGTTCGGTATCACTCACCTCCGCGATCCGCAAGACGTCCTCTGGGGCGATCCCGAGTTCGGTTGCGATCCAGCCGGCGACCAGTTCCGCCTGCGGCCCGCCGTTGTCCGCGACAACCTTCTCGAAGTAGACGTGCGCGCGGACGCGGTCCGCGATGACCACGGACTGCGGCGGTTCCTCCGGGATGTCGAGGGCTGAGAGATGGTCGGCAATGTAGTTCCCGGTGGCGCCGCGCTGAACAGCCACCAGCCGGTGGTCGCAGGGATCGCCTTCACGTTCTTGTTCCCACGGTTGGGTGCCGCCACACCGGATGCTGTCTCGGTAGAGCGAGTCCTTCGCCACCAGGTCCGACAACGGACGGGACCGCTTGCACGCGTTGCACTCGATACGGAGCGAAGCCAGGCCCTCTCCGTGCCGCGCCGAACGCACGAAGTGGAGTTCCTTCTGCGCATGGCAGTGGCGCATTTCCTCTGTCATAGCACGGTCGTTGCCGCGGTGGACCCACTTAATCCAGGGAATGTCCTGGATGTGGCTGCCCTTCAGGCAGACGGCGACGTACCGCATGGGTACCAGCAGACCGCCGCAGCCGCACTTATTGCTCCACTTGCCCTTGTTCGTCCCGGTCATCCGCGTCATCCGTGTGCACTGCTCGCAGAATCGCCAGGCGGGGAACCGCCAGCAGAAGAGGTGTGCGGTCTTCGTTGTGGCACGACCGGCGTGCGCCGGCGCCTGTCGGAGGACACCACCATTCAGGCGCGCCAGGAGGCGCTCACAGTTGATCACCGGGGCGGACTTCTTGTCCCACCATGAGGTGTCGGGCGCGATCAGTGACTCCCCGAGCACGTCGACGATGGCCCCTACCCCGAACGGCACGATGGTCTCCGAAAGACGAAGGTCATGCAGGATTCGTTCCATACCCGTTCCCCTCCTGCGGCTCGCGCACCTGGACGGCGACGTTCGGTTCCACGGATCGCATCGAGTCGGCGACCAGCCAACCTTCCCGTTCCTGGTCGAACCGCTTGAACAGCGCCTGGTCGTCAGCTTTCACGTAGTCATACAGCAATGGCACTCCGGCTGCCCGAGCCACCTCGGCCCGACGGTCCCATTCCCGCAGGAGCACCGCGATCTGTGCCTTCGTCTCGTTGCCCTCGTCGGGCTCGGAGCACGCGACCAAGGTTACGAACCCGGACACCGACGCCTCGACCGCTCGACGCATACGGTCGTCGTCGAGGTCCATCGCGGCCGCCCCGGTGTTGGCCGCGAGCGCCGGCACCGAATGCCGCAGCAACGCCACCAAGGCGCCCGCGAGCGACCGGTCCCGGGACGCGATCGACCACGGTGTGACGCTCGTCGGTTCGACGCTGCGGTAGAGCGCCTCGTGGTAGCTGCGGAAGGACTCGAAGTGCGAACGGTCGCGCGCTCTGTTCGACCGGAACAGCGTCGTCACGATGCCGTTGTTCCGGCCTCGCCCGACACGGCTGGTGGCCTGGATGTACTCCGACGTGGTCTTCGGCTGACCAACCATCAGCATCAGGGCCAAGCGTGGGATGTCGATGCCCACCGACAACATATTCGACGAGAGGACCACGTCGACGGCCTGGTCGGTCAGATCGGCGCTCCGGGAGAGTTCGCTCAGCTGATTGGGCAATTCCTCCGGGCCCCGCCGGCTGGTGAGTTCCACGACCCGACCGGCTCTGACTCTCCGCAGTGGCAGACTCAGGCGGTCCGCGCGCGGTTCGAGTCGCCCGTTGACGTCGTCGACCACCAGGGTTCCGGTGCGCCCGAGTTCACGAAGGCTGTTGTGGTACATCACGGTCGTCCAGTACGAGTCACGCGTGGCACCGGAGCCGGGCTCTCGCGCGAGTACGTCCGGAATCTCGATCAGTGGTGCGGTCGCCGTGATGACCGCCGACACCTGCGAGAGGGACTGCGGCATCAGCCCGACATAGAGGCGACCCTCGCCACTGTCCACCGGGCGGGAGAAGAACGTCCGGTCGCCGTCGAGCCCGGCCGGCGGGTACAACGCCACCGATCGACCGTAGAGTCCCTGCACCTGTTCGTCGGAGGCCCGAATCGTGGCGGTCGAAGCCACTATCTTCGGCGCGGTCCCCCCGCGAGACAGAAGCGTCTGGATCACGGCGTCGAAGACCGCCACCGTAGTACCGAGAGGCCCGGACAGCAGGTGCAGTTCGTCCTGGATGATCATCGACGGTTGCCGGAAGACCGTGCCGAGGCCGAGAACGCTGCCAGCACTGGCGTTGAACTGCAGCCGCGCGAACTTGTCGACCGTTGCGAGCAGGATCGTCGGCGGATCCTGGTAGATGACCTCGTCGACGACCGCCACCGGAAGCTCGTCGACGAAACGGCAGGCCTCGCTCGTGCAGTGCACGACCACATCATGGCCAACGATGCGGAAGCCGTAGGCCCCGTGGTCAGCGGACCTGCGGTCCGGCACCAACGCAGTACCACACCACGGGCAGCTCGCGAGTTGGAATTTGTTCGCCTCTTCGGGCGTGGCCGCCTTGTGCAGGCGCTCCAAGGCTTTCTTCGCCTCAGCCCTGGTGCCCGGCGTGACCTCGTTCCCGACCCAGAGACCGATGGAGAACGGCGACATTCCGACGACACGCGGGTCGTCGTGCCGGAGGATCTCCATCGCGCAGATCAGCGCGGCCGCACGTTGGAACTGCTGCGAGGTGAGGAGACGCAGGGTGTAGCGGGTGATTACCGCAGTACCGGCACCCTCCACGCCGTGCACGAGCCTGCGCCGGAACACCTCGACAGCTGCTAGGGCCAGATATGCCTCAGTCTTACCGCCGCCGGTGGGGAACCAGATCAGATCGACCAGTTCCCGGTCCTCGTGTTGGCCATCGACCGTGGAGGCGAGTGCCACCAGCAGGAAACCGAGCTGGAAGGGACGCCACACGGGCTCGCCCACCGCGGTCGGATCTACGCCGTCCCTGATGGAGACCTGCCGCATCTGCAGGCGCATCGCCGTCATCGCCAGCGCGAAGGCGGCGCGCACCTCGGACCGCTCGCGCAGCAGGTTCACTCCCGCTTCCATACGGTCGACCGCCGTACGCGCCCGATCGGTGATCGAGCGGGCGACGGGAGCGTCGACCCCGAAAGCGTCGACACGTCCTTCCTGTTCCCCGACCCAATCCCCGAAAGCGGTGACGAATTCGTCCAGAGTCGCCAGGACGTCCTCCGGCGCGGTGTCGATGCGCATCAACCGGTTCAGTACGAGTGCCTTGGCAGCCGCCGAGTCGGTGTCGAATCCGACAGTCTCGACGGCCGGCACGACGAAAGAGGGCACCGGGTCCAGGAACACCCGCGAGCAGATCCCTTCCTCGATGTCCCAGTCCGCGGCCATCCCGTGGCCCACCGCGTACACCTTCTTGTCGCGGTACCGCAGGCGCAACTCTGCCGACTCGTCGTCCAGCTCGAAGGACCGCCGGAGGTCGTACTCCAGGATCCGTCCGTCGGACTCCGGCGACACGGCGAGCTCGATCTGGAACAGCATGCGGGCGATGTCCTGCCGGTCGACGCCGGTCGACTCGGTCCGCAATCGGGCGTGCACCGTCACAAGGTAGGCCTCGCCGTAGGGACGCCACCTCGACCCGATCTCGAGTTCGGACTCGCCGACGGTCCGCTGGTGCGGGGGCTGGTCGCGGGTCAGTTCAAGGCTTCGGAACTGGAACGGGCACCGCTGCCAGCGTGGGGGACCGTCGTCGACGATCGGCCGGTACGTGGCACCCGAGAAGTCGCACAGCACGGTGGGGCGGTTCGTGACAAACGAGATCGCGACCGACGACGGCCGCCAGTCCTCGGCCAATGGAACGGCGGCGCCAGCCTCTTCGATGTCCCCGGAGAGCACCTTCGTTTCAGCGTCGTCGTCCACCTCGCCGCCCGCCGCCGAGCCCACCCCGGTCTTTCCCGGGACGGGCACCGTCGAGCCGTCCGGGAAGAGCATCCCGACCGCGTACTGACGGTCCGGCAGATTCGTCACAATCTCGTGGTCGCCGTTGTCCGGCCCCAGGTAGGCTTCTCGTAGGTGTCGCAGTGCGCGCTTCTGTGCCTCGGTCTTGCTCATTCGGTCACCGGCCGCTGTCGCAGGAGCTTCTGGAGACGCCTCCGGTCCTCCTTGGAGGCAACGATGTGCAACGACACCCTGGCCCGGGTCACGGCGACGTAGAACGCGGCGGTTCCGGCCGTGTCGAAGAGCGCGGGCAGGTCACAAACGACGACGTGCTCGGTCTCCAGCCCCTTCGCGTACCGCGGGCTCGTGGTGAGGAAGCCGTCAGCCGTCAGTGCAGGAGCGGCGGTCGACGACACCGGAATGATCCAGATGTCCTGCTTCCGCACGCCTTCGGCTGTGAGGTTCCTGGCCACTGACAGCGCCTCGTCGACGCCAGCGGCCTCCGGCGAGTGCCACTGAACCCGTTCGCCGTGGACAATGCCTGGATCCCCGATGTCCGCACCCAGGTACTCCTGCACCATGTGCACCATCGAACGAGTGTTCCGAACGTTGAGGTTGAGGTCGACCGACAGTCCCTCCGGCGAGACCAGGTCGAACGTGTCCCGGTCGAAGCCTCCGTCGACGTGCGCCTGATTGTTCATGTCCAGGAACATCCGCCAGCGGCCCGCCGACAGCCCGCCCGCGACGGCCGCATCAAGGCCGTCCATCGCCTCGGCGGTCATCAGATCCTGTGCCTCGTCGACGAACACCGCGTCGTACCTCGGCTGCTCCCCCAGCTCACCGAACGGCACCACGTCGATCTTCCGGCCCTCCACATGTGGGGTGAAGAATCGCAGCAGCTCCGGAGAACGGAACGTGACCAGCACGGACCGTCCTTGGTCTGCCTCCTGCTTGGCCGCCTCGGCGAGCACCAGCGACTTTCCGGTACCGGCACCACCGAAGACCATGACACGTGGGTTCCGCGCCAGGGAGGCCAGCAACCTCGCCTGGCCCTCGGTGGCCCGGTTCTGCTCCTCGATGACCGCTCCGCGCTGCGCGTCGATCACCGGCATGCGCGTGAACTCACCGAACAGACGGGCTCTCACATCCTCCGTCCGGGCAAGCTTCCGGCCCCCGGGAGCCGGCCTCGCGGACGCCGCCACCGCATCGAGGGCGGCGGTCAATCCGGCGACGGTCATGTCCCCGTTTGCGAGCCAGCGGTTCGACTCCCACTCGATCGCGTGCGGCGGGGTGTCGATGTCCGGTGTGACGACCACGGCCTCCCGGGCGAACCACCCGACACCCTCCTCCTTGAGGATGTCGCCGAGCGCGAACATGGCGGAACGTGCCTGCTCCATCGGGGGCTCCGACAGCTTGTGCCAGTCGCCGCGCCGGTCGATGCTGTACCAGACGCCGTCGTGCTTCCGTACCCCGCCGCCCTTCACCTCGACGACGATCACGACCTTCTTCCACAGCACCACGAAGTCCGCTTCGGCTTGCTGCTTGTAGGCGTGCGAACGGAGTTTCACCGAGTGGAAGGCGACCGCGTCGGGGTCGCCTTCCACGTCCCGGAGCAGCCGGGCGAGTTGGCGCTCGGCGTCACTGTTCGAGCTTCGCTCGATGTCCGTCAGATCGGGCACCAGAATCACGGGCGCTGCTCCTGCCAGAGGTCCTCATACGCGCGGTACCCGAGTTTCTCGGTGATGTCGCCCCCGAAGTCGTCCGCCATGTCCACGATCAGGCACTCATCCTTTCCGCCGTTGGCGGGCCCGCGCAGACCGCGCCCAGCCATCTGGATATATGCATTGGGACTGAAGGTCGGACGCGCGATGTAGAGCGCCCGGACACCCGGGGCATCGAAGCCCTGGATCAGCAGATCGCAGTTGGCCAGGACCCGGATCTCGTTCCTCTTGAACTTCTCGATTATCGCCCGGCGCTCCTGCCGGCCCGTCTCCCCGCTAACGAATGCCGCCTCGACACCGCGAATCCGCAGTACGGCCGCAAGCACCTGGGCCGAAAGCACGCTTGGGGTGAAGACGAGCACGGGCCAACTCGGGTCCTGACCCATGATGTGGTCGACAAGGATCTCCATGCGCCGGTGGTCCCGCCCCAAACGCTCGAGGACCGTCGAGCTGACCTTCCGCTTGACGGTCGCCTCGTCCCGCTCGCTCTGGTCCAAGGAAATCTCGACCCCGTTCAGCACCTCATGGTCCACGCGTGCCAGCACACCGAGGTCGGCGAGTTCACGGTAGGGATTACCTTCGTTGAACGGGTTGAGCTTGTTCTTGCCGAAGCGGCGCACCAGCGCTTCGGTCGCCGTCACCGAGGTCCCCTTGAAGGGTGTGGCCGACAGACCGACCAAAGGCCGCTCCCACCTGTGGCCATCAACCCCAAGCCATCTCAGGATGCGGGTGTACCGCTCAGAATCGCCAGCCCGGTGCCCCTCGTCGATGATGACCGTCGACGCCTTGCTCAGCCATTCGTACTCGTCCTTGTCGAGGATCTTCTCGAGCTTCGCGTCTGTGGCGACGATGATGCTGAACTCGGTGTCCGGCCAATGCACCGTGTTGTTCTCCCACAGGCGCCCAACCGTGAGCGGCCGTTCGTCACCGAGCCCGCGCCACACGGTGCTCCAAGTCTGAACAGCCTGTTCACAGAGTTCCAGGGACTGAGCAATCCAGAGCACGGGCCCGTGAAGGCGGTCCTCGATGAAGAGTCGGAGCACCGTCTCCGCAGCGACACGGGTCTTGCCTGCACCGGTCGGAAGTTCCACCATCGCTTTGCTGTGGCGACCGTTGCTGTCACGGCTCGTCAGCTCCTTGGCGAGGGCCTTGCTGATCGTCACCTGAAAGGGGTGGAGCGGGCTCAGCCGGACGGCCCCCGGCACGACGAACTCGTCCGGCTGGTACTCGCCGCGTCGCCCGGCGTACTCAGCCCCGAAGCCCATCTTCCGCAGCCAGGAGATAGTCGCCGCCGCGCCCGCCCATTGCACCGGCACATCGGGGAACCCGATGTCGCCGAACTTGGTCCTGAGCTGCTTGATGGAGTCCGAGCCATAGACCTTGAGGAAGAGATCAGCGATCGAGGTCTGATGATTCACCAATCCTTGGGCCACAAGCGCTGGCCATAGTCCCTTCGGTAGAGCCTCCCGAAGATCGTCGGGACCGAAGTAGACGCTCAGCCGGTCCTCGTCGGTAGCGGCCGCCTTGGCCTCCTGGCGGCTGCGTTCAAGCATGTCGTCGATCCCCGCCTGCAGCACCTCGTCCAGTTCGTGGTTCGACAGACCCAGGTCGAACGCCTCACTGACGATCCGAAGCAACTGCCGCTCGTCGACCTCTCCGTCCACCACGAGCGACTTCCCATCGAGGTACTGCTTGAGCGGCTCGTCCTGGACGCCGTCCGCAGTCGTAACTCGCTTGGCCACCCGCACGGCGCGGGTGATGGTGGCGGCCGAGAGCCGATCAGTGTCGCCCCGCCTGAGACCGGTGAAGACGTCGAGCACCAGCTCCTTCTCCTGGGCACCTTCGATGACCACGGAGAACGCGAAGTTGTCCTCGAAGCGACCACAGCCCACGAGGGCGACGAGGGCTTCGGCCTGATCGACCGTCACCCGCAGGCACGGGCGCTGACGCGACACGAGGTAGTCGCGCTGCTCGTCGGTCGTCGCGAGGTACACCGACGACGGCGCGATGCCCTCGACGATGTGCCCCACCCGCGCCGGGATGCGAGCTGGCCTGCTGTTCGGGTATGCGACAGGGCAGACCTCCCGGAGGAAGTCGACGATCAGCTCGTCCGAGAGTCCAGGTGCGAAGAGGTCGGCCTCGACGGCCTTCTTGAGGAGATTCACCGGAACCCCGGCGAGTTCCTTCGGGAGCTTGAGAGCGTCGGCAACCGGTCGCGTCCCCTTGAAGAGCGGCAACAGCTTCTCGTACTTGACCATCGACGGGTCGACCACCTCGGTCGGCCGGCAGTACCCATGGTTGGACTGCACGATGCCTGCAGCCGACACCGCCCAGCGGACTGGCGAGGTAACCGGATGCGTGGTGCCCGTGTCGAGGTCCTCGCACGCCCAGTCGGCGGTGTCATTCTTCAGCAATTCGACGGTCCAGAACTCGCGCAACTGCGGTGTCGCGCCAGCCTCCGCCAGCATGAAGAGAGCCGAGGCCGGTCCTGGTCCCTCGTCCGGAAAGAACTCGATCCGCTCGATCGGCCGCTCGCCAAGGCCACGCCTGGCGTCTAGCGCGGCAAGAACCACCTTCCGGTATTGCTCGAACTCCGGTTCGTCTTCCAGGGCGTACTTCTTGGCTGGCTGGTTCACCACCCCTAGCCGGTGGGCTAGTCGGGGCGAGCACCGCGTACGGTCCAGCACTCTCGCCTCGTGCTCCTCGCCGATCGACACGTCCAGGTCGAAGACCTCGAGGGGACGCCGCCAGCCGCCGTCGCGCGTGGGCACCATCATCCGGTCCGTTTGCTCCTGCAGGACGCGGACCGCCTCCGCCTCGGTCACACCGAGCACGGCTTCCCAGAGTCTGGTCAGTTCGGTGTCGCCGAACTCCCCGGACAAGGCACCGACCCGGGCTTTCAGGATCGCCAACGGGTCGAGGTTCTGAAAGCCGACCGCTTGTAGGCTCGCGGCTACCCCTGGAAGAGCAAGGAAGCTCGGCGCGACGAACTCGGCGTTCTCGATCTCAAGGTCTTCCTCCTGTTGCAGAAAAACGAAATCCTTGTCGGCCAAGGAGCGCAGCCCGCCGCTGGCGGGAATCACCTTGGCCTGGTCCAACCCCGGGAATTCCCGGTTCTTCAGATTCCTGAACACGAATCTGAACGCATTCGCAGTCGAATCCTGGTCGGTGCCCTCCGCCCACTCCCGGACCCAGGAGAGCAGCCCGCGCTTCGGCATGTGATCGAGGGCCCGCTTCTGGTTCCGGTCGTCGATCAGCCCGGGTGAAGTGGCGGCGATCAGCACCTGCCGAAGACGCGTTGTCCGCTGCGACGACGTATAGCAACGCCAATGCGGCACATCCACCCCGGTGTTCGGCGACGCCGACCATTTCTGGTGGTCCTCGGTATCCACCGGGACAGTGAGATCCAACGGTCGGAGTTCCGCCGCCCGCCGAAACGCGCCCGTCGTGTCGGGCACCAGTTCCCGGTCCGCAGACAATCGGGGCACGTGCGTGCACAGCAGGTCATCACCGTACGAGAGCTGTTCCCGCCCTCGAGCGGGCATGTAGTCGAAGTGCGCTGCCGGATCCTCGGCGGTCGCGACCTGCGGCAGCATACCAACGAACATCTCGGTCAGGGTCCCGAGGATCTCCATGTTGTAGTCGTTCTTCAGAAGCGTCGTCCTGTCGTCATTGACGCTCCACGGGGCATTGAACAGAGCCGAAGCCGAAGTCCGGTCCTGGAGCGGGAAGTAGGACCAGAACCGTCCGACCCGCTGCCGTGCGTGGCGCTTCGGGATCGCCACAGTGACCTTCACCTGGGAGCGTGAGACAGCTTCGCCGACCTGCTTGCGGGCTTCCAGGGAGGGCCTGTGCATCCGGTCCTCGACGACCCATTCGTCGCCGCCGCCTTCCGGATCCTCGATCCGGAACACGCCCCCACCGAGGTCTCTCGACCGATGGCTCGTCGCGAGCCCGTCCGAGCCGAGAACCCTGAGCCGCACCTCCCGCACCGCAGTCGCGAAGAGGAGGAACTCCGAGGAGAAGTCCATGATCTCCTGGCGGATGCGATCGAGGCCCACCGCCCGGGGGAGCTTCACGATGGTGGCCGCCCACTCACCGAGTTCCGCCAGCACCGGATCGGTCGCGAACGCGGCGGCCGCGTCGGCCACCGTCGCGGTCCGCAGTACCGGGTAGCGGCGCGCGGTCGAGGTGATCGACGCAAGCTCCGCCCGCGCGGCAGCCGAGTTGAACTCGAAGGACACCGAGCGGCTGAACACCTGTGGGGAGTCCGACACGGCTAGGACGGACTTGAACCCCAGGCCGAAACGGCCGATCTCGTCACCACGCTTGGCGCTGAGGTGCGCGTGCGTGATAGCCGTGAGCCCGCTCGCCGAGAACGGACGCCCGGCGTTCGCGCAGTAGAGGGCCTGATTCACCGGATCCAGCACGATCTCGACCCGGCCGATGTGCGCCTCGGGCTGCGCCGGCGCTCCCGCCATCGCGTCGGCGGCGTTCTGGACCAGCTCGAGGAGCGTCCTGTTCGCATAACCACCGACCCGGATGGACTCCTCGTGATTCGCGTGCTCGGAGACAAGATGCGGGTTCGCCTGGTACGAGGCGATCGCCCCGTCGAACCTGTTCTTCACCTCTTGCACGAGACACGCGTCCGGCGTCCAGGACTGTCGTGTCTTCGCCACAGGTGACTTCTCCTCATGTCTGACCACCCAAGGCACGGAACGGCCTAGCAGGTGCAGCGCATTGCCAGGATGTTCAAACGGTGTCATCTCGGGTGTGGGATGGTTGTGTTGGCCATCTCACCGACACTGGTGGAGGCCGGGGCCGGGGTCCAGCCCGTTGTGAGACGCCCACTCCCCTCGCCGCCGAACTGTAGTCGACCGAAGCACTACTGCTCCCGACCACGCCAAAACCCGCGAAGAGGATGTGTGCACCAGGCTTGATCCCATTCAAGGTGACTCTAGACCAACCGGTCGTAGAGCACGACAAACTCGAGCCAGCCCGCCGAAACAGCCCTGGCCGGCCGCTAAGACACGGCGCCTTGCCCGCGATTCCCCGCCATCGGCCTCGACCGACTCGGCCCGCTCGGGTCCTCACGGGTGTCGGTCTCTTGCAAACTTCCAGCCTTTCGTGATGCAGCTTCAACTCCGGTTGGGCCTCGGCTCATGCCTGCTAATGATCTGTTCGATCTCCACGGGCGCCAGGTCGCCAGCCGCCCTGCGCTGGCGTCCAGTGCGGTGCAGGTGCCTGACGGCCCGTCGGCCAGCAACCATGGCCGTCTGTGACGGGCTCATAGGCATACCCAACACCATCGGCACGCTCTGGCTGCAGGGGCTGCGGCTCGTTCGGCTTCCCGCAGGCGGCCTGGCTGACGGACGGTGCGATGTCAATGCCAGCTGGAGCAGCTGTTCTCGGGTCCGTAGGGGCTCCAGCCGTTGAGGAAGGGCTTGAGATCTTCCAGTTCGACCTTGCCGGGTTTGGGCATCGTGGGCAGGGTGTCGAGCGGGTCGATGGTGCGTACGTAGTCGCGGGCCCAGGCGAGCCAGGTCCTTGCCGAAGCACGGTCCGCCGCATTGTCGACCGCTTGGGAGGAGGCGAGCCGTTCCTCCAGGGCGTCGCAGTAGGTGCGCAGTTCAGTGCTCTCCCGCCACCGCTTTGCCTGCTGGCGCAACTGCTTGGCGTACTGCTCCTGGAGGGCTTGCTCCTTGGCCGCCGCCATCGCGGTCTCCCAGCCGATTCGGCGCTCCGCTTTCGCACGCTCCTCGTCGATGGCGCGCTGTCGGTCGTCGACAGCGCGCTGCTGGAGCTCTTCGAGGACAGTCGGCAGGAGCTCCTCCAGGCTCCAGCTCTTGCGGTCGTGCCAGGTGCACTGCCGCGTCGCCCGGTAGCGGGGAACCTCGAGGGAGAGGCGCTCGGCTTTCTCCGGGTCGGTGGCCTGGGGAGTTTCCTGCTGGATGGTGACCGTGTAGGCGAAGCCGTCGATCACGATGTCGAGTTCGCCCTCGCGGCGGGAGTAACTCGATGGATGGCTGCGGCCGTTGTAGTAGTACGCGCGACTGCGATGGCGTTCGGCCACGGGCTTCTCACGCACCTGGTGGCCGCGCCGAACGGCTTCTGCCGCAAGGGCCTCGAACAGCAGTAGCGCTCGACGGCGTTGCGCGGTGGGCATCACCAGTCGGCCGGTGTCATCGCGAAGGGCAGCGACCACGCGGTTCGGTGCGCGGAGCTGACTGGGAACCGGCACCGGGGCAAGGTCGGGCTGGGGCCCCTGGCGACGGCTCTCCATGACACCGTCAACGAGGCGGATCTCGAAGTCACTGCTGGCGTTCCAGTGCCGCTGCGTCTCGATCCGCTTCCCTGCGGGGAGGAGTTGGTGCCGCTTAGCGTACTCGATGAGGCGGCGCCAGGTTGCTATCGCCTCGTCCGATGGCGCGGTGACGATAACTTTGTTCTCGGCGACGAGGCGTGCCACCAACTCGGTCGCTTCCGCCTTTCGGCGGGCGGGCAGCCCGATCGGGGAGGGGCCACTGCGCACCGGCTTCTTGGGCTTCGCTGTTGGCGGCTTGGGTGCAGCGGCTGCAGCGCCCTGGGTCGCGGAACCGGACGCTTTTTGCGGGGCTGCGGGGTGGGAGTCCGCCAGCCGGGCGGGGTGGTCCGGGTGCTGGCCGTGTTCGAGGTAGTAGCGGCCGGCGTCGGTGATCTGGGCTACCCAGCGACCGCCTCGGCGGTCGATGGCGACCAGTCCGCGGTTGCGCAGCGCGTAGCCGGTGGTGCGCGACTTCGAGTCGCTGGGCGAGTCGAGTGCGTCTCCGGACGCGATCCGTTGGAGCAGAGCGAGCTGGCCGGGGTTCAGCGGGTCCCAACGATGCATGACAGCTGCTTACACTCCTCCTGCACGGCTGTGCAACGCACGGCCCGGCGGCGCCCAGGGGCTCGATAGTTCAACGCCGCGCCTTTCTCAGCGGCGGCCGATTCTGGTCCTGCCGGCGCTGGGGCGGTAGGCGTCCTTGACGATCTGCTCGAGGTCTTCTTCGCTGAACATGCGGTGACTGCCGATCTGCCGGTACGGGACGCGGCCCCGGGCGGACTCCGTTCGCAGCCAGGATGCCGCGACGCCGAGGCGCTCGGCCGCCTCCGCCATGGAGTAGAGCAGAGGTCCTGCCCGCTTGCCGGTCGCAGCGGGGCTGGCGCTTTTGTCAGGTTTCGTCACGGGGAGGCCAAGCACGGCCGCGTCGGCCGCGGCGAGCAGCACGCCGAGGCCGCGCAGTCGGGCGACGTCTCCGACGCCGTCGTTGGGTCCGGGAAGACCCAGGGCACGGCGCCCTTGGGTCGCCGGATCGGGCGAGGGGAGCAGCAGGGCGGCGAGGCGGTAGTCCTCCTCGGTGAGCGTGGCCCCCGCGTCGAGTTCACGGCTCAGGCGCAGCCGCTCGCTCTGCAGGGCACGCTTGTCCATCGTCCAGAACCGTTCGCGCAGTTCTTCCCAGCTCGGGTGGGCCTGCACTACGGCCAGGGCGTCGGCTGCCGCGTCCGGCCCAGGGTGCCCGCCGGCCTTGCGGTGGAGGGCGCACAGCGTCCCGCCCACCTCAATGGGGAGTTTGCAGGGAAAGCCGAAGAACGACGTCACCGGTGCCGGGCAGCGCGGCCTGTCCAGGGCAAAGGTAGCGTGCGACCCGTTACGGATCCGCTCGATCTGATCGGCCGCGTTCCGGATCATGTGCTTGGGGACGCCCCACTCTTTGGCCGCGTCACGAGGGGTGAGATGGTCGAGTGCCCGGATCCGTTCCATAGGCGTGCCCTCGCCATCCACCGCGCGCTCCCCTCGTCTGCAGTCGCCGAGAAAGTATCTTGGTGGCACTCGGCACAGGACAGTGTCATCTGACCGAGCTTGACGGAGAACTGTGATGATATTGACTGCTATCGATCGAATCTGACCGGCTGTCGGCGCCGGGCGCATCGTCTCACTGCGTCCACAGTCAGCCGCCAAGGAGGCTACGGTCGACCGCTATCGCTCAGATCGGCAGTCGCAGGTCACGTCCCACGAAGTTCCAGCACCGCAGACCCCCACTCCAGGTTGGCCAGTGGTTCAAGTCCCCCCTCCGTATTGAACCCCCACACTCGCCTGACAGTGATGATGTCCGTGGTGATGTTGCCGGCGGGTCTGACCCTTCGCCTGACTGACGCTTCGGCTGTCCTGTTTGGGATTTGTCGGCCCGTTGGCGACGTCACCACGCACGCGGCCGGACGGGCGGTTGTGACTTCATAGGAGTCAGCCGTTCACCTGCGGGTGACGCCTCGCGGGCGTGAAAATCGGCGTGGGGTCGCCCGCCAACGCCGAACGACGCTTGGGCCGTTG
>NZ_JBEOWY010000074.1:0-32169 GCF_040296285.1 Kitasatospora sp. NPDC002227 | reverse complement strand
CGAGGAGCAGGGCGGCGGCGAAGGCGGTGGCGGTACGGCGGGAAAGCACGGTGCGGGGGGGGGGCAGGCGGCTCTGAGGGTGCCGCCTTCGCCGGCATCGCCGAAGCTCTCAACGGCGCCCGAGGACTCACCGGATGAGATGACTTCTCAGTCCCAGTCCTGCAGCTGCCGGAGCAGGTCGGCGTCGCCCTCCACCCGCAGCGAGCCGGCCGGGATGCGCATGTACATGAGCAGGGCGATCTCGCTCGCCGTGCCGTGGACGGCGGCGGTTGGCTTGCTCTCGGCGGCCTCCGCCGCGGTGAGGCGGGTGGAACGGGAGCCGGCGGCGTCCACCGTCTGGCGCCAGGAGCCGGCCTCGGCCGCGTGGTAGTCCATGGTGGCGGGCTCGCCCGGCCACGGGACCGTGACGGTGCAGACGGTGGCGAGGAACTCCTCGATGGTGTCGACCGCCTCGGTCGTCGGCAGCTCCTGCGGGGTGCCGGAGGCCAGCTGGGCGTCGTAGGTGTGGATCAGCGACTCCGGGACGCGGCGGCGGGCCACGGCGGCCACCGTGTGCGGCGAGGCCAGCGGCTCCCACCAGGCCCAGCAGCCCTGGTCCGGGCCTGCCTCGCGCAGAGCGGCCAGCAACTGCTCCGTCGAGTCGGCCAGCCAGGCGATGAGGGCCTCGCGCTCCCTGGGCGCCGCCAGCCCGTCCTTGCTCGGCCGCTCGTCGCCCGGCGCGGTGTTCAGCACGATGTAGGCCCAGAAGCGGTCGCCCTCACTGAGGTGGTTCGCCAGGTCGTACAGCGTCCAGCCCGGGCAGGACGGGACGTCGGCGTCGAGGCTGGGGGCGGCGGAGACGGCGGCGCGGAACGCGGCGGACCGCTCGTCGATCATCCGCAGCAGGGTGGAGAAGTGGAGATGCTCAGTCACGCAGACCTTCTACCACCCGGGCCGGGACTCTCGCACCCGATTAGTCAGGCAACTGAGAAGGCGTCTCGTCCTCAGTAGGTGAACGGCATCGAGTAGCCGGTCACGGTTGGACTGGTCGCGTCCGGTGCCTTGCCTCCGGCGCTCTTCGTGCTCACGTGGACGTCGTAGGAGGATCCCGGAGTGAGTGCCATGTCGATGAGAGCTCTGTACTCCGTGGGCTTCGAACCCACCGTGATGCCCGGCCGGGACCACGGCTTCTCGGTCGGATACAGGTAGACGTTGCCCGGCTTCGACGACAGCCACAGGTAGACGTCGACCCGGGGCGCGGCGGACGAGCTGACATAGGCCAGCATGTAGACCTTGTCGCCGTCCCGCTGCCAGCAGACGCGCTGCTTGACCCCCGGGGCGTCGGAGTCGTGAAGAGTACTGCAGGCCGGTGGCGGCAGTGATCGCGTCGCGGCGGAGGCGCCCGCCGGCGGAGCCGCCGCCGGGGAGCCTGAGCCGGATCGCCAGACGGTCAGGGCCACTACCGCGACGATCGCGACGACACTCGCGAACAGGCCGCCCAGCCATCGGCCCGAGTGGTGGATGTTGATCTGGTCGCGCACCTGCTGGTCACGCTGATCGAACGATCCCACTTCGACGTTCCCAACGGGTCGATCAGAACAAGGACTGGGCGGTGTGGATCGCGTTGGTCAGCGCCGTGGTGAGCGACACCGCCGTCCCGATGCCCGAGACGAGGTCGCGGGCGCGGGAGAGCCGGCTGGTGATCGCGGGTGCGTCGGGAGTCGGCTGCTGCGCTGTCCGGGCGGCCTGCCGCACCTCGTGCTGCACGTCCTCGGCGACCTCTTCCGAGATGTGGCCCGCGCTCTGGGCCTGCTGGATCTCCGCGAGGAGCGCGGTGAGGACCCCGGCCAGATCGGCCGCATCACCGCCAGGTCCGCCGCCGAGGTGGATGCCACCGCTGATGCGGGCGCCACGCGCGATGTTGACCTGGCCTCCGGACACCTGCTGGTTCTTCTGGTTGAACGCCACTGAGGCCCCCACGCGAACTGCGGATCGAGGTCGGTGGTGGCGATCGTGCGGACACGATCACTACCGGGAGGGTGGATTCTAACGATCCGTCAGCGGAGGTGTCCATTTCCCGGCGCGCCGCGTCGAGGCCGCCTTCTCCGGTGCCGATCGGGCGAGTTGGCGGCTGGCGGTGGTCAGCCGGGGAGTGGTGCGTAGGGGCCCGGGTAGGGCTGGGCGGCCAGTTCGAGTTGGGCGCGGCGGGCGCTCTCGACCTCCAGTTCGTAGGTGACCCTGGCCAGCTGCTCCCGAGTCCGCTCCATCTCTCGTACCAACTGGGCGTTTCGGTCGGCGAGTTCGGCAATGGTCTGCTCGGCCGCTGCCAGCCGGTCGGCTCTTGGCCGGCGGGTGCGGGCATGTCGGGCCGGTGTCCGCCCGGGTGCGGGTGCGGCCGGTTCGCCGGTGGGTGGGGGTGGCTTGCGGACGATGCCCCGGCGTTCCTCCTCTGCCGAGACGGCCAGGCGGAGGTTGGCGCGGCTGAGGGGGAATCGTTGGTCGAAGGTGGCCAGCAGGGCGTGCGCGAGCGGGTCGCGGGAGGCGGCACGCCAGCAGACGAACAGCTGGGCGACGGAGGGGGTGTCCCGGTCGGCCGCCGCGTCGAGGACGGCCTGCGCGTCGGCGGGAACGGCGGGCAGCGGGACGAGCAGCTCCGCGGCCTCGGCGGGCGAGCGGTTCCCGGCCACCCAGACCAGCAGCTCGGTGTGCAGTTCGGACAGTCCGGGCACGTGCAGGCGGTGGAGCAGCAGCTTGAGCTCCGGGGTGCTCAGCTGCCGTGCGCCGAGGAGGAGCAGGCGCGAGGCCGTCCCCGGCAGTGGGAGGTCGAGCAGTTCGGCGAACCGGAGGGCCTCGCCCGGTCGGCGGCACTGGAGGAACTCGATCAGCAGCTCGGCGCCGTGTGCCTGGAGCCGCCGCTCGTCGAAGCGCTGGACCAGCTCGACCACGTCCGGGGTGGTCCGGGAGTGGGCGGCGTAGCCCTTGGCCTCCGCCAGGCGCCGCTCCCGCTGGTCGAAGTCCGGTGCGGAGAGCAGGTCGACCAGGGTGGCGGTGTCGCCGAAGCGGATCAGCTGGGCGAAGGTCTCGTCGGCGAGCCACCCCAGGCCGGCCCTCGGCAGCCAGGAGAGGTACTCGGCGGCGCTCTGCGCCTGGTGGTGCTGCACCATGCGCGCCGTCAGCTCCCGCACGTAGGCGCGCCAGTTGGCGTCCTCGAGCTGCCGTGCCAGCGCGACCAGATGCGCCGGGGAGCGCTGCTGGACGGCGGTGTCCAGGCAGTGCAGCACGGTGCTGGTCAGCCCGTGGTCCCGGCCCAGGCCGATCAGCAGGGCCGCCACCTCGGCCGGCTCCCGGACGACCACCGCGGCGGCGGCCACGGTGTCCGCGGGCTCGGGGGCCAGCCCCCGGGCGTGCAGGTGGGCCACCAGCTCGGCGATCTCCTGCCAGGTGTGGTGTTCGACGAAGGTGCCGACCACGGTGGCGGTGAATGAGTCCAGCCGGCGGGCGGTGAACGCGTCGATCAGATCGGCGACTTCGGGCACCCCGCGGCCGATGATGGCGGCCGGGAGCGCCACCTCGGCGTGCTGTGGCGTACCCGCCTCGTGCAGGGCGACGAAGAGCGTCACCGCGTCGGGCACCGGCCGGTGGCGGCCCGCCGCCCGGAGCAGTTCGGTGACCACCGGCCGGTGCTTGTCGTCCGCCCCGGCGACGAACCCGACCAACTCGCCGACCGGGGCGCTGTCCATGCCGGAGAGCAGGGAGCCGAAGGTGGCAGGCTCCTGGACGGTCCGTCTCGACTCGGTCTGCCAGTACAGGTGTTGGCACTGCTCCATGACACTCACGAACCAGGCCCGCTCCCGCACCAGTTCGTCGCGCAGGCCTTCGACCTCCCGCCGGAGCCGGTCACGTTCGTCCTCCACCTCCTGGTACTCGGCCAGGCGGGCGGCCAACTGCTCGGCGTGGGCGATCCTCTCCTCGGTGCGCCGGTCCTTGAGGCGGCGGAGCCTGGACTCGACCCGCTCCAGCGCCACCTCACGCTCGCGCAACTGGGTGACCAGGTCTGCCTGCTGCTGCTGGCAGTCGGCCAGCTCGGCGCGCAGTTCGTTGAGTTGGGCCTCGTCCAACTGTTCGGGGCGGCCGCCGTGCAGGGCCTGCTCGTACAGGCGCAGTAAGTCGGCCCGCTCGGCCTCCCCGACCAGGCGGCCCGAGGCGGCGAGATCCTCGAACAGGTCGGTGAGGAACTTCTGCGCCGGCAGACGCTGCCCCTTGATGTACCGCTGGACGGCGGTGCCGCTGAGGTGACGCCGGTGCCCGTAGGCCCGGACGCTCAGGCCGAGTTCTTTGAAGAGGGGGTACAGCCGGGCGGCGAACTCCAGCCGGACGGCGAGTCGGTGCACGGGACGTCCGGCGGGCAGGTCGCCGGGAGGTGTGTCGGGCATGCACCGATTTTGACGCCTGTGCACCTGCTCGGCCGCTGTTACCGGCGGATTGTCAACAGCGGAACCGACCGGAGCTGGGCCGTTGCCGCCGAGGTGTCAACACCGCTGGGGACGGGCGCCGTTCGATCGGACCGTTGCCGACTCCGGTGGCAACGGGCAACCCCTGCCGCCTGGGTGCGCGGCCGGTGCAGGGTGGGATCCGGGCGGCAGGCCGCCCGTACGACCGGGTGAGCAGAGCTGCCCGCCCTGCCCCGAGGAGTGCCCAGTGACTCGAACGACCTCTGTTCTGCTCGCCGCCGCCGTGGTGGTGATCCTCGCACTGCTGACCGCGGCAGTGGCCGGGAAGCTGGCCCGGCTGCAGGGCGCCGACTACCCGGCGGCCCTGAGCCGGGCGGCGGCCGCCTTCGCCGCGGCCCTGACCCTGTCCACCGTGCTGGCGACCTGCCTGGCCGGCCTGCTCGGCAGCGGGGCGTAGCGGAGGATCAGGCCGGGCGGCGGGCCAGCCAGGCCGAGCGGTGGGCTCGGACGGTGAGGTCGGTGCGGCGGAGCACGCTGTCCGGGCCGACGGGGTCGGTCAGACGGGCGAGGGTGGCGAGGTCCTCGTCGCTCAGCCGGTCGGCGAGGGCGGTGCTCAGGCGCCGCAGGCGGCCGTGGGCGTAGCGGGCGGTGGCGGCAGGGGCCGGTGCGTCGAGGCGGACGGTGAACTCCCGCTCGGCGGCGAGGGCGAAGCCGGCCTCGGTGAGCAGGGTGCCCCAGTCGGCGCCCATGTGGGGGAGCTCGTCGGCGTGACGGCGGGCCAGTGCCGCGTCGCAGCGCTCCTCCAGGCCAGGAGTGCCGAAACCGAGGTCGGCGGGGAGGAAGTGCGGGAAGCCCGTCAGTTCGACCACGGCCAGCAGGCCGCCGGGCCGCAGCACCGCGTACGCCTGGCGGAGGGCGGCGGGCGGGTCGGTCAGGTGGTGCAGCGAGGCGGAGGCCCAGGCGAGATCGGCGGGGGCGGTCGGCGGCCAGGCCTGGTCGAGGTCCGCCTCGACGGTGGTGACCCGGCCGGCCAGTCCGCGCTGCTCCGCCTTGCCGCGCAGGTGCTCCAGCAGTGCGGGCGAACTGTCGAGGGCGGTGACCTCGGCGGCGGGGAAGCGGCCGAGCAGGCCGAAGCTGCCGGTACCGGTCCCGGCACCCAGGTCGAGCACCTGGCGGACGGGCTGCCCGCCGGTGTGCTCGGCGACCCAGGTGGTCAGCTCGGCGTAGTGCTCGTGCAGCACCTCGGCGTCCAGGTCGAGCAGGTCGGCGAGTTCGGCCTGGGTCTGGTCCGAGCCGTGGTCGTGGCTGTGACCGTGACCGTGGCTGTGCTGATGGTGGCCGGAGTGGGCGGAGTGGGCGGTGGTGGGGTGAGCCGTCATGCCTCGACCGTACGACGGCCTTGCGCCGATCGCATAGCATCTTGCGTATGAAGCAAGAGAGCGGCGATCTCGACACCCTCGTCCGCAAGCGGATCAGGGGCCTGCGGGTGGCCATGGGCCTCTCGCTGGACGATCTGGCGGTCCGGTGCTTCCTGAGCCCGTCCACCCTGAGCCGGATCGAGACCGGCCACCGGCGGATCGGCCTGGACCAGCTCACCGCCATCGCCCGGGCGCTCGACACCACCCTCGACCAGCTGGTGGAGTCGGCCGACGACAGCGATGTGGTGATCCGGCCCCGGCACGACGCGGCGCGCGGGATCACCCGCTGGACCCTCAAGCACGACCCCGCCGTCACCGTGGCCCAGATCCGGCTCACCCGGCCGGCCCCGACCGGTACCGACCGGCTCAAGGTCCACCCCGGGCAGGACTGGTTCACCGTGCTGTCGGGCACGGTCGAACTCGTCCTCGGGGACCGCCGGATCATGGTGGAGGCCGGGCAGGCCGCCGAGTTCTCCACCATGATCCCGCACGCCTTCGGCGCGCACGGCGGCCCGGCCGAGATCCTGGCGATCCTGGACCACGAAGGCGGGCGGACCCACCTGCGCCTGCCGGACTGAGCCGGTCACGGCGTCAGCAGCGCGTCCTGCTCGGTGAGCGGGGCGCCGCCGTGCCAGGGCAGCACCTTGCCGAACTGGACCAGCTCGCCGTACTGCCCCGGGTCGACTGAGCCGGCCAGGACGAGGTCGAGCACGGCCCGCGCCGCGACGGCGGGCGTCTGGGCCTCGTAGCCGGTGAACCAGCCGCGCGAGGCCCGGGTGTCCACCATGCCGGGGCAGACGGCGGCGAGCAGCGTGCCCTCGGCAAGGTCCCGCTCGCGGCGCTCGGCCGCCACCGCGCGGACGGCCGCGACCTGCGCCACCTTGGACGGGATGTTGATCCAGCGGGGCCAGCCTGCCGCCTCGGCCGTCCCGGCGTGCACCGCCGCGCGCCAGGATTCGACCGCCGCCTCGACCTGCTCGAGCGAGGCTCCGTCGAAGACCGGCTGCAGGTGCGGTGGCAGGAACCCGAGCGCGCCCAGGCCGCTGGCCACCACCAGCAGGCGCCCGCCCGGGCGCAGCACGGGGGCGAAGGAGCGGAGCACCGCGTGGGTGGCGCCGTTGGCGACGTCGATGAACGCGTCCGCCTGTGCGGCCTGGGAGACCTCCTTGGCGAGCGGGGCGATCGCGTTCGACAGCACGAGGTCCACCCCGCCGTGCCGCTCGGCCAGTTCGGCCGCGAGGGCGGCGATACCGGCGCCGTCCGACACGTCGAGCACCCGGCCCTCGACCCGGGCCCGGGTCTGCGGCGCCCCCGCCACCTCGGCAGCGGCCTCGGTCACCCGTCCGGCGTGACGGCCGGTCAGCAGCACCAGGTCGTCCACGCCGAGCCGGGCCGCCAGCCCCTCGGCGAGCGCGCGGCCGAGGCCCTGGTTGGCGCCGGTCACCAGCGCGATCCGGCCGTTGTGGCGCGGGGTCGAAGTGTGGTTGCTGTCAGGGGAGTTGTGAGCTGTGTTCATGTCCTCAACGGTAGGAGCGGGCGAGCCATGCGTCCAACGAGAGTTCGGCACATGTGGTATGCGTATCCGTCATGGACTTCACCGAGGTGTCGCTGACCGCTCTGCGGGTGCTGCGGGCGGTGGCCGACCGTGGCTCCTTCACGGCGGCCGCAAGCGAGTTGGGGTACACGCAGTCGGCGGTCTCCCGGCAGATCGCCGCCGTGGAGCGGCTGGCCGGGACGGAGCTGGTGGAGCGGCGGCGCGACGGCGCGCGGCTCACCGCCGCCGGTCAGTTGGTGCTGCGCCGGGCCACCGTGGTGCTGGACGAGATCGACGCGACGGCCCGGGAGCTGGCCGGCCTCCCGGCGGAGGCCGGGACGGTACGGCTCGGCTGGTTCCCGAGCGCGGGCGCCGCGCTGGTGCCCCGGGCCCTGACGGCGCTGCGCCGCAGCGAACCCGCGCTGACCGTCACCACCCGGGAGGGCAGCACGACCGCCCTGGTCCGGGCGCTGCGCGCGGGGCGGGTGGACCTCGCTCTGGTGGCCTCGGCGCCGCCGTACCGGCCGCTCGACGCCCAGGCGCCCCCGCTGGTGGTGCGGACCCTGGTCGAGCACGGCCTCTGCCTGGCGATCCCGGCCGGGCACCCGCTGGCCCGGGGTGCGTACGTGGACGTGGCCGAGCTGGCCGGGCAGCGGTGGATCGCCGGGCCGAGCGGGGGAGACGACGCGCTGATGGGGGTGTGGCCCGGCCTGGACGGGCGGCCGGTGATCGCGCACACGGCGCGGGACTGGCTGGCGAAGCTCCAGCTGGTGGCGGCCGGTCTGGGGGTGACCACGGTGCCGGTGGCGCTGGCGGCGGCGCTGCCGGAGGGTGTGCGGATGCTGCCGGTACGGGGCGGGCCGCAGGAACGGCGTCGGCTGGTGCTGGCCCGGCTGCCGGGGCCGGTGAGCGAGCCGGTCGCCCGGGTGGCGCGGGCGGTACGGGCGACGGCGGTCGGGCTGGAGGAGGCGGCGTACGGCTGACGGCCGCCGGGGTCGGACGGCCGCGAACGAACCGATGACGGCTATCGGCCAACGGTGGACGGCTGACCGATGACCGCTGACGGCGAGCGGATGACGGATGACCGCTGACAGTCGGTGAAATCTGTCAGCGGTCATCGCGTAGTAGCTATCAGGCAGTGGTCATCGCGCGGACGTCATCGGTCAGCGCGACGGCCTCACTTCTCCGCGTCCGGGTCCTCCGCGGTGGGGTCGACTGGCAGGTCCCGAGTCCGGGCCGGCCGCTCCTCCTCGTCCCGCTTGCGCCCGTTCTGCTTGACCATGGCGGCACGGACCTGGCCCCCGGACTGCGAGGAGCGGCCGGCGGCGGTGGAGCCGGCCTTCCCGGAGCCGGCCCGGCCGGAGGCGGCGGCGGTCGCCGATCCGACGGAGGCCGGCCCGCGCGCGGTTCCGGCCTGGCCGGCGGCCGCGCGGGTGAGGCTGCCCGGGTCGGCGGTGACGCCCGGCGAGAGCCGGCCGGTGTCGGAGGAGCTCCCGGGGGCGCCGGACTGGCCCGGCTGCAGGGTGCCGACGGGCTGGACGACCGTCGGATCCCCGCCCGAGGAGACGTCGGCGCCGTCGACCTGCGGGTGGAAGCTGTCGATGCCCGTGTGGTCGACCGAGGAGCCGCCGCCGGTGCTGTCCGGTGCCGAGAGGCTGCCCTTGATCAGCCGCGGGGAGGTGGCCGAGGGAGACGGCTCCGCCAGCAGCTTGCTCATCATCTGGGTGTGCGAGTCCTCGTTGGCGGCGAGGTTCTTGCCGACCTGGTCCATGCCGTCGGCGGTGCCGTGGAGCGAGCTGAGCAGGCGCTTGACGACCTCGGTGCCCACGGTGGTGGCGATCTGCTCCGCCGCCTCGGTGACCACCTTGCCGATGATCTCGTTGGGCTGGCCGATGTCCATGGTGTCGAAGATCTGCTTGAAGGCGCTGCCGCTGGAGTCCACGTCGTCGGCGTGGCCGCGCAGTTCCAGGGCGCAGGAGGCGAGTTGGCCGAGGTCCACGCCGAAGCCCTGGCCGACCGAGCCGGCGGAGCCGCCGCCGAGGCTGCCCAGGACGGTCTTGGCGGCGGTCTCGACCAGGTCGCCGATGGGCTGGGCCAGCGCGTGGCCGATCTCGGTGACGGCCGACTCCAGCACCTGCGAGACGATCTGCTTGCCCGCCGCGAGGATCGCGGGGGTGGTCCACGGCGCGGTCACCGCGGCGGTGGCCAGACTTCCGCTGGTGACGGTGAGTTGGGCGATCGCCCCGCCCTTGCACATCTCGACCACCAGGGCCGCCGCGCTCAGTGCGTTGGCGGTGATCCCGCAGGCCTCCACCACCAGCCCGGAGAACTTCGACACGGCGCCCCAGGCCTGGGTCAACTGGTCGGCGGAGGCCCCGTGGTAGACCTCCCCGAGCTTGCTCACCGCCTTGTCGGCGGCCATCTGGGTGGAGTCGATCGCCGAGGCGAGCTTGCGCAGCTCGTCGGCGAAGCGGTTGAGCTCGTCCTCGTTGACATCCGGCCACTCGACCCCCAGGAGGCCGAGGACGGGCTGGAGTTCGGGCGGCAGTTCCAGAGCCATGTGTCCCCCGGTTACTGATCGGTAGGTGCAGTGGGCGAGTTGTGACGATACGCGTTCAAGTTGGTGCCGAGAAGGGGTTGGCGACCCCTGAAAAGGTGCGGTGGCGCCGGTGCGTTCGTGTCCGTACGGCTGTCGGCCGCTGCCGTCAGCCGGCCGGCTGGGGTGAGCGGAGCAGCTCGGGTGAGCGGAGCAGTTCGGCGGCGCAGACCAGGGCTCCGGCCACGCCGGAGCCGCCGGTCACCAGCGCGAGCAGGATCCACAGGACCACATCGGTCACCGAGTGGCCGGCGACCTCGCCGGTGTCCGGGTCGAGCCAGATCTGCAGGTGCCTGCCGTCGTAGTCGGCGCCGGGTGAGTCCCGGCGCTTGCTGCGCGCGTCCCCCTGGTACGTCCAGTGGTAGACGCAGGAGTCCAGTTCGGTGAGCCCGGAGTCGCCGTCGCCGTGCTGGGCATCCACCCGGCAGTCGCTCAAGGTGGCCGTGACGGGCACCCGGGTGTGCTGCCAGCCCTCGACGGTGGCGTACGCCTCGTCGGCCGCTGCCGCGCCGGCGCAGAGCAGGCCGGTCAGCACCAGGGTGACGGCCACCCGGGGGAAGTACTCCTCGCTCTCCCAGCCGCCCAGCGAGCAGAAGAAAGCGACGCCCAGCGCGGCCAGTCCGCCGAGCAGCAGCGGCGCCACCGGCAGGGCGAGCCCCGGAGATCCGGCGGACCAGCACGCCAGCGCGCAGGAGACGCCCCCGGCCAGTGCGAGCAGCACGGCGAGCCTGCGCCAGGCGAGGTCGGTGGTCGTCATCGCGGCTCCCCCTCCCGTGGCTCCCGGTCCGCACGCCAACACGCTCGGTGGCGGGGGTCCGGTTCCCGAGGGATGACGGATTCGCGGCGTGTTCGCCGTCGGGCATGCCGGTCCTCCTCTCGGGGTCCTTGCGCCGGTGCCTCGCCACTCATGCTGCTGCTGGAGAAGCGCCCGCGCCCAGGTCATGGACCGGCCATATCTGGCCGGTCCGCCCGTGAGGCCTCTGACCTGCCCGTTTCCGCCACTCGTCGCGAGGCGGCCGGTGCCGGTCGGTCAGGTCAGTGGCACAGCAGCTCCGCCAGGTGGTCGGCGAAGCGGACGATCGCCGTCAGCTGTTCGCCGCCGCGGGCGACCCGGAATCCGTGCTGCCGGCCCCAGAAGGCGGCCTGGACGGCATGGAGCTGGGCCCAGCGCCGCACCCGTTCGCGCTCCAGTTCGGCGGCTTCGGCGAAGACGTCGACGGCGCGGTGGACGGCCCGCCGCAGATCGGGGGCGCCGATCAGGGCGAGGGCGCGGGACTTGAGCAGGGTGCCGCCGTCGTAGGCCGGGTCGCCGACGTAGCCCTTGGGGTCGACGGCCAGCCAGGGCTCGCGGTCGGCGCGCAGGATGTTCCGCCCGTGGAGGTCGCCGTGGACCAGCAGGTCCGGCTGGCGGCGGCCCAGTTCGCGGACGGTCGCCAGGGCGGCGTCGACCACCGGGGCCGGCAGGGGGTGCGCGAGCTCGGCGGCGTCGGTCCGCAGCTGGGTCTCCCAGGCGTCCGCCTGGTCGCTGAGCCGGGGCAGGTGCGGGAGGCCGGGCGGTGCCGGGACTGCCAGGCGGCGCCCGAGCTGCCCGGCGACCGCCACCACCTGGTCGCCGTCGGCGAGTTCCGCGAGCGTACTGGTGTGGGCGCGTTCGAGCAGCAGCGCGAAGCGCTCGTCGTCCCGCTCGTACAGCCGGACGGCACCCTCGCCCGCCCACACCGCGAAGGCGTCCGGTTCGTGGACGTTGCCCGGGTGCGGGTACGACACCTTCAGTACGGCGGCGCGCCCGTCCGGCTGCCGCACCGGGAGGATCAGGCCGACCCCGCCGTGGGTGACCGGGCCGTCCGGTGCGCACCCCCAGCGTTCCAGCAGTTCTTGGACGAGGCCGGGCAGCCGGTCGATCCACTCCGCGCCCGGAGCTCCCTCGCGGTCGACGGTGGTCCGGCGGAAGGTGTCAGGAATCATGCGGGCACGCTACGACAGCCCCGGCGCCCCCGGGCCCGTTCCGGCGCGGCTCGTGCGGAGCCTCGGCGGCGCGGTGCCGAACACGCAGTCCCCGCAGGTGCCGCCGGCGGGCAGCCGGTAGAAGAGGCAGCAGGTGGAGCGGCGCAGGCGCTGCGGGGCGGTCGGCGGGGAGAACTCGTCGGGCGCCAGGGTGCCGGTGCCGAGCAGGGGCGGGGCCGCGAGCAGACCCTGGGTCAGTTCGAGGGCCAGGGCGGCGGACGCGGGGTCGGCCGGGGCGATCCGGGTGTGCAGGATCTGCAGCGAACCGGCCAGCGCGGAGGCGGCGTTGCCCCAGAGCAGCCGCGGGGCGACGGGGGTGATCCCGTGCAGGGCGGCGTGCAGCGGGGTCAGGTGCTCGGTGACCAGGGTGCGGTGGACGGCGGCGGCCAGTGGTTCGGCGGTGGCGGCCGACGGGGCGGGGAGCCAGAGCTCGAGCGGACCGTCGGCCGGCCAGCGGTGGAGCAGGACGTCCGGGCCGAGCGCCGGGAGGGCGCGGCCGAGGGTGGCCGTGGCGAGCACGACCGAGCAGAGCCGGGCCGCCAGCCCGAGGTGCAGCACCGAGGCGGCCACCCGGGTCTCCGCCGTGCGCAGCTGCCGGGCGGCGGCCGCGACCCGCTCGGCGAGCGCGCCCTCGGGCCGGTAGAGGTCCAGCAGCGGCGCGAACCCGGCGGGTGGCGTGCCCTGGCCGAGGGAGAAGTACGGCCCCACCGCGTCGACCTGACGCAGGATCTCGGGCAGGCTCGGCGTGCTGATGGCGGTCTCCCCGGTCGGTGGCGGGCGCGGTCCGGCCCGGGGAGCACCGTACCCGGCGCGGGAGCGGCGGCGCGTGCGAGGGCGCGCGGAGTGGGTGCGCGCTCCTGCCGATGGGTAGTTCGGTGACAGACTGTGATAACTGGTTGTACCGGGCCGCCCACGCAGGGTGGTGGAACGCAGAACAGCCGTGAGTACAGAACAGGCAGCACGATGACGAAGGCAATCTCCGCCGAGATCGAGATCGAAGCCCCGACCGCCGAGGTCTGGGAGGCCCTGGCGGACTTGGCGTCCTACCCGAGTTGGAACCCCTTCATCCGCGAGGCCCATGGCCGGGTGGCCGTCGGCGAGACCCTCACCCTCAAGATGCACCCCACCGGCGGCCGCCCGATGACCTTCCGCCCCAAGGTCCTCGCCGCCGACCCCGGCGTCGAACTCCGCTGGCTGGGCCGCCTGGTGCTCCCGGGCCTGTTCGACGGCGAGCACGGCTTCCGCCTCCACCCCACCGGCACGGGAGGCACCCACCTGGTCCAGTCGGAGAACTTCTCCGGCGCACTCGTACCGGTCACCGGCCGCGTGATCGACCGTACCCGCGGCGACTTCACCGCGCTCAACGAAGCCCTGAAGAAGCACGTCGAGAACCGGTGAACCGGCCCCGGCGCATTGGCCGGATCCGGCCGTTGTCCCCGGCTGAGCGACCTGTGACACTGACCCGGCCGTACGCGGGCGGCCGGGGAGTGGGGGGGACATGCTGGAATGGACACGTGAGAAGCTGGACCGCCGGGATGCCGGGGACATCGGCGGCTCGTTCGAGCCGTACCGGGAGTTGCTCGCGGCCCTCGACCGCTACGCGAAGGCAGCGCCCCGCGACCCGGACGACCAGGCCCTGGCGGCGCTGCTGCGGGTGATCATCGGTCACGCGCGCAACCAGCTGGAGCGCCACCCTGCCGAGGCGCGCAACCTCGCGGTGCGGGCGGTGCACGACGCGGCGCAGGCCGAACTGGAGCGCCTGCTGAGGACGGCCGTGGAGCGAGCGGCCCAGCGGCTGTCGGCCGCACCCGGCTACCACGCTGCCGAGTCGGTGCTGTTCGCCACCGACGACTACCGGCGGGAGTTCGACGGGCACGCCCACGCTGGACAGGTTGCCGCTCGCCGGCAGGAGGCACTGAACTACAAGTTCGAGACCTTCCAGTACGTCAACACGGCTTCGACGGGCGAGCACAACGTGTCCGCGGACCGCCACTACCTGACCAGGACCCGCATGGTCGTACCGGCCAAGGTGAACTGCGCCCTGTGCACCGCCGCCGGGGTGGCGACAAGCCTGACCGGCAGGCTGGTGTCCACGGACGCCCTTGTCCGGCACCTGTACCCGAACCCGGACGAGGTGCTGAGCGGCGACGCCGACCGGGCACTCGTCGCGGACGGACTGGACTACGCGAAGGTCTATCAGCACCCGGAGTCCTTCAACCGCATCGGGCGCACGCTGACGGGCGGGATGGCCGACGTGTCGAGCACCTCGCTGGTCAACTCGCAGGCCGCCGAGGGCATGCGACGGGCGTTGCAGCGCCTCGGCGTCCCGGCCCTCGGCGAGCGGTCGGCCACGATGACCGCGGCCGAGGCCAAGCGGGTGATGACGCAGTCCGAGTACGAGGGCTGCGTCTTCGCCGTCCTGCTGGTGTCGGCGGGGCACTGGAACGCCGCGCGACGGACGGCGAGCGGTCTGCGCTTCATCGACTACCAGACCGACCACGTCGGCTGGGACGGGGCCCGGAGCGGGCCGAACCCGCAGAAGGGGATGGACCCTGCTCCCGCCCGGCGGGACCTGGGGGACGAGGAGACGGTCAGCTTCACCGCCTTCCGCTGCTGACGGACGCGCCGCCCCGGCCCGCCGGATCGCAGCACACCCGTGCACGTCACTGGTCGGGGCAGCCCGAGCGGGAGGAGGATGGGGGGACGGTAGCGGAGGAGGCGGGATGGCGGGTGCGGCGGGTGCGGTGATCGAGCTCAGCGGGGTCACCAAGCGGTACGGCCGGACGGTGGGTGTGGACGGTCTGGACGTCACGGTGCGGGCGGGCGAGGTGTTCGGGTTCCTCGGGCCGAACGGGGCGGGGAAGACCACCACGATCCGCTGCCTGGTGGGGCTGCTGAGCCCGACCGCGGGGCAGGTCCGGGTGCTGGGGCTCGACCCGGTGGCGGACCACCGGCGGCTCGCGCCTTCGCTCGGGTACCTCCCCGGTGAGCTGCGGCTCTACCCGGAGCTGACCGGGCGCCAGACGCTGCGGCTGCTCGGCGATCTGCAGGGGGCGCCCTCGCCCCGGCGGGAGAGCCTGTGCGAGCGGCTCGGCCTGCGGCCGGCGGATCTGGACCGGCCGGTGCGGGAGTACTCCCGGGGGATGAAGCAGAAGCTCGGGCTGGTGCAGGCGCTGCAGCACGATCCGGAGCTGGTGGTGCTGGACGAGCCGACCGAGGGGCTCGACCCGCTGGTGCAGGAGACCTTCTACCAGCTGCTGACCGAGGCGACCGCGGCCGGGCGTACGGTGCTGCTCTCCAGCCACGTCCTGCCCGAGGTGCAGCGCAGCTGCGAGCGGGTGGCGATCATCCGCGCGGGCAAGCTGGTGACGGTCCAGACGGTCGCCGCCCTGCGGGAGGCCCGGGCCCGAAGGGTCCGGCTGAGCTTCGCCGACGGCCTGGGCGCCCGCCCGCTGGGCGCGGCACAGGCGTGGTCGCCGCGCTGGCAGGGTGACCAGGTGGTGCTGCTCGTCCCGCCGGACGAGGTGGTGGCGGCCCTGCGGGGGCTGTTGACGCTCCCGGTGGCGGACGTGGTGGTGGAGGAGGCCGGCCTGGACGAGGCCTTCCTCGACCTCTACCGGGCGGAGGAAGCAGTGGAGGAGGTGGCGGACGGGGCTCCGCCGGCCGGCGGAGCGGAGGAGGCGTCGTGAGGAGCAGGTTCCCGCTGCTGTGGCTGGCGTTGCACCGGCGGCGCCGGATGCTGGTGGCGCTGCTGATCGGGATGGTCCTGTTCGAGGTGGTGATCGTGGCGGTGGCCACGGCGGTGCCGCCCGCGCAGATCTTCGCCGGGGGCGGGCGGACGCCGCCGGGGGCGTTCAAGGCGTTCAGCGGGTCGACCGGGGACGTGTCGATCGCCAGTTACCCCGGCCTGCTCGGGGCGGGGCTGGTGCACCCGTTCTGGATCGCGCTGCAGCTGACGGCCGTGGCCTCCCTCGCGGCGGCCGCCGTGGCGGCCGACGTCGAGCAGGGCACCATCGAACTGCTCGTCACCAGGCCGGTGACCCGCAACCGCCTGCTCGCCGAGCGGACGGCGGCGGTGCTGCTGGTCTCCCTCGCGCTCAACGCCGCCGCGACGGCCGTGGTCGCGATCGGGGTGGCCGCCTCGGCCCGGCTGCACGAGGCCGTCCCGCTGACCGGGGTGCTGGCCGCCGGGGTGCTCGGCTTCGCCTTCACCCTGGGGCTGACCGGCCCGGCGCTGGCGGTGTCGGCGGTCGGGCGGCGACGGGCCCAGGTGGTGGGGGTGACGATCGGCCTCGGCGCGGTCGGCTTCGCCGTCAACTTCGCCGCGCTGGCCTGGTCGAAGGCGGCCCCGCTGCGGTACGCCAGCCCGTTCCACTACTACACCCCGGGCGACGCGCTGGCCCACGGTACGGTGCCCTGGGCGTCCTTCGCGGTACTGGCCGGCCTCGGCCTGGCGGGGATCGCGGTGGCCTTCCGGCTGCTGGGCCGGAGGGACTTGGCGCCCTGACACGCCAACAGGTCACGGGAATACCGGCGGCGCCTGGTGCACTGTGATCACCATGGCAACTCTCGGACTCATCGGCAGTGGAAACATCGGCGGCACCCTGGCCCGGCTCGCGGTGGCGGCCGGGATCGACGTGGTGCTCAGCAACTCGCGCGGGCCGGAGACCCTCGCGGAGCTGGTCGCGGAGCTCGGCCCCCGGGCCCGGGCGGCGACGCCCGAGGAGGCGGCCCGCGCGGGTGACTGGGTGGTGGTGACCGTGCCGCTCAAGGCGTACGCACAGGCCCCGGCCGCCGCGCTCGCGGGCAAGACCGTGCTCGACACCACCAACTACTACCCCCAGCGGGACGGGCAGATCGCCCGGCTCGACTCGGGGGAGGCGACCAGCAGCGAGCTGGTGCAGGAGCACCTGGCGGGCGCCCGGGTGGTGAAGGCGTTCAACAACATCTTCTTCGGCCACCTGGCCGCGCTGGCCCGCCCGGCCGGCTCACCGGACCGTACGGCGCTCCCGATCGCGGGGGACGACCAGACCGGCAAGGCCGAGGCCGTGGCGCTGCTCGACGCGCTCGGCTACGACGCCGTGGACGCGGGCCCGCTGGCCGACAGCTGGCGCTTCCAGCCGGACACCCCGGCCTACGGCCTGCCGTACCTGAAGGACCCGGCCGACGCCGTCAACTTCGCCGCGGACCCTGGCCACCCGGCCCCGGCGGAGAAGATCCGCGCCGCGCTGGCCGCCGCGCAGCGCTGACCTCCGAAGCCGGGCCGGGGGCAGACCGCCCCCGGCCCGGCTTCGGGACTACATCGGGGCGAGCTGCGCCACCCGGACGTTGTTGCCCGACGGGTCCTGGAAGGCGAAGTCGCGGCCGTAGGGCATGTCGGTCAGCGGCTGGGTGAACTCGATACCACGGGCGCCGAGTTCGGCGTACTCGGTGTCGATGTCCTCGGTGGTGAGGAAAATCGTGCCGGTGGCGCCCTTGGCGGTGAGCTCGCGCAGCTGGGCGCCCGTGTCGGCGTCGAGGACCGGCTCGCCGGGGATGGCCATCAGGACGATCGCCACGTCCTCCTGGCCGGCCGGGCCGACGGTGAGCCAGCGGAAGTCACCCATCTCGGGCATCGTGACGTCCGAGCGGACCTCCAGGCCGACCTTCTTGGTGTAGAAGTCCAGCGCCTCCTGCTGGTCGAGGACCCACAGCTGAGCGGTGGCGATCTTCATCATGCTGCACTCCGGAGAGATGTGTCGGTCGGTGAGGTGATGCACGTTCAAACGTGGTGCACGTACCGACGTGACGCGCGTTCGAACGTGATGCGCTCTCAAGCTATGCGGCCCCACTGACAACGGGGCCCGGCAGAGGGAGCCCGGTGGGCCGTCCGGGGCACTTGCGGCGGCGCCGGGTGGAGGCCGGGCCCCGGGGCGGGCAGGCTTGGGGCAAGATCCCGAGCGAGCGGAGCAGCCGGTTTGGAGAGCGTGGCGCAGTCACAGGGCCCGGAGCCGCAGGCGGTGCTGGGGCTGCCCACCCGGGCCGCCGTCTTCCTGGTGCTCGCGGTGGAGCCGGGCGGCCACCCGGCCGTCCGGGAGCTGCTGACGGAGCTCGACGGGCTGGTCCGCTCGGTCGGCTTCCGGCACCCCGACGGGCGGCTGAGCTGCGTCGCGGGCATCGGCTCGGCCGCCTGGGACGGCCTGTACGGCGGGCCGCGCCCGGCCGAGCTGCACCCCTTCGCCGAGCTGCGCGGCCCCCGGCACCTGGCCCCGGCCACCCCGGGCGACGTGATCCTGCACATCCGGGCCGAGCGGATGGACCTCTGCTTCGAGCTGGCCACCCTCTGCACCCGCCGCCTGGCCGGGTCGGCCCGGGTGGTGGACGAGACCCACGGCTTCACCTACTTCGACCAGCGCGACCTGCTCGGTTTCGTGGACGGCACCGAGAACCCCGGCGGCCGCCGCGCCGCACTGGCCGCGCACGTCGGCGCGGAGGACGGCCCGTTCAGCGGCGGCAGCTACCTGATCGTGCAGAAGTACCTGCACGACCTGGGGAGTTGGGACACGCTGAACACCGAGCAGCAGGAGCGGGTGATCGGCCGTACCAAGCTGTCCGACGTGGAGCTGGGGGAGCAGGCCGCCGACTCGCACGTGGCCGTCAACCAGGTGCAGGGCGCGGACGGCGAGGAGCAGCAGATCCTGCGGGCCAACATGCCTTTCGGCACCGTCGGCCGGGGCGAGTACGGCACCTACTTCGCGGGCTACTGCCGCACCCCGGCGGTGACCGAGGAGATGCTGCGCCGGATGTTCCTCGGTACACCCGAGGCCGCGCACGACCGCATCCTCGACTTCTCCACCGCCGTCACCGGCTCGCTGTTCTTCGTGCCCAGCGCGGACTTCCTGGCCGACCCGCCGCCCGCCCCCGAAACACCCGCACCGGAGCAGCGCCCCCGCCCCACCGTCACCCCGGCCGACGTGGCCCGGGTCCACCGCACCGCCAACGGATCACTGGGCATCGGCGGCCTCAAACCGGACCACCACCGCCCCGCCCGGGTGAGAGCGACCTGATCCGAGAGAGAGGCCCTCGTGGACAACCTGCACCGCCACCTCGCCCCGATCAGCTCCGCCGCCTGGGCGGAGATCGAGGAGGAGGCCCGCCGCACCTTCGTGCTGCACTGCGCCGGCCGGCACGTCGTGGACACCGCCGGCCCGGAGGGCCCGGCCTTCGCCGCCGTCGGTACCGGCCACCTGCACACCGTCGCCTCGCCCGAGCCCGGGGTGCGGACCAGGGCGCACCAGGTGCGCCCGGTGGCCGAGCTGCGCATCCCGTTCACGCTCAGCCGGGAGGCCGTGGACGACGTGGCGCACGGCTCGGGCGACAGCGACTGGGAGCCGGTCAAGGAGGCCGCCCGGACCATGGCGCTCACCGAGGACCGGATCATCTTCGAGGGCTGGCCGGACGGCCGGGTCGAGGGCATCCGCACCGCCTCCGGCAACACCGCCCAGCCGCTGCCCGGCGAGGTGGCCGACTACCCGGACGCCGTCAGCCGGGCGATCACCGCGCTGCGCCTGGCCGGGGTGGACGGCCCGTACGCGCTGCTGCTCGGCGCCGACGCGTACACCGCCGTCAACGAGACCTCCGACCACGGCTACCCCATCCGGCAGCACATCGCCCGGGTCCTGGACGGCCCGATCGTGTGGGCCCCCGCGCTGACCGGGGGCGTGGTGCTCTCGACCCGGGGCGGGGATTTCGAGCTGCACCTCGGGCAGGACCTGTCGATCGGCTACCAGAGCCACGACGAGGCCTCGGTGCGGCTCTACCTGCAGCAGTCGCTCACCTTCAGCCTGCATTCGCCGGAGGCGGCGGTCAGCCTGACCTGACTTGTTCCACGAGTTCAGTGGTTCAGGAGCGGGGGGTGGTGTCGAGCAGGGTCGATCACGAGATATCTTGATATCAAGACGTTGTAGACGTGAAGGCGGAGTACCGGTGACTGACTCGACCATCATTTACACGCACACTGACGAGGCCCCGGCCCTGGCGACGTATTCGTTCCTGCCGGTGGTGCAGGCGTACGCCTCGACGGCGGGCGTCAGTGTGGAGACCCGTGACATCTCCCTGGCCGGGCGCATCATCGCCAGCTTCCCGGAGCGTCTGGAGGAGGGCCAGCGGATCGCCGACGCCCTCGCCGAGCTGGGCGAGCTCGCCAAGACCCCCGGCGCCAACATCATCAAGCTGCCGAACATCTCGGCCTCCATCCCGCAGCTGAAGGCGGCCGTCGCCGAGCTGCAGGCCCAGGGCTACGCGCTGCCGGACTACCCGGACGAGCCGCAGACCGACGAGGACCGCGACGTCAAGGCCCGCTACGACAAGGTCAAGGGCAGCGCCGTCAACCCGGTGCTGCGCGAGGGCAACTCCGACCGGCGCGCCCCGCTCTCGGTGAAGAACTACGCCAAGACCCACCCGCACCGCATGGGCGCCTGGGTCTCGGACTCCAAGACCAACGTCGCCACCATGGGCGTGAACGACTTCCGCCACACCGAGAAGTCCGCCGTGGTCGCCGAGGCCGGCAGCCTGAAGATCGAGCTCGTCGCCACCGACGGCACCACCACCGTGCTGCGCGAGTCGGTCCCGGTGCTCGCCGGTGAGGTCGTCGACGCCTCCGTGCTGCGCGTCGCCCCGCTGCGCGAGTTCCTCGCCGCCGAGATCGCCCGGGCCAAGGCCGAGGGCGTGCTGTTCTCGGTGCACCTCAAGGCCACCATGATGAAGGTCTCGGACCCGATCATCTTCGGCCACGTCGTGCGCGCCTTCTTCCCGAAGACCTTCGCCAAGTACGGCGAGGTGCTGGCCGGCGCGGGTCTCAACCCGAACAACGGCCTCGGCGGCATCCTGGGCGGGCTGGACAAGCTCGCCGAGGGTGCGGAGATCAAGGCCTCCTTCGACGCCGAGCTCGCCGAGGGCCCGGCCCTGGCGATGGTCGACTCGGACAAGGGCATCACCAACCTGCACGTGCCGTCCGACGTCATCGTCGACGCCTCGATGCCGGCCATGATCCGCACCTCCGGCCACATGTGGGGCCCGGACGGCAAGGAGGCCGACACCCTGGCCGTCCTGCCGGACAGCTCCTACGCGGGCGTCTACCAGGTCGTCATCGACAACTGCCGCGAGCACGGCGCCTTCGACCCGGCGACCATGGGCTCCGTCCCGAACGTCGGCCTGATGGCCCAGGCCGCCGAGGAGTACGGCAGCCACGACAAGACCTTCGAGATCCCGGCCGACGGCACCGTCCGCCTGGTCGACGCCGCGGGCAACGTGGTCCTGGAGCAGCCGGTCAGCGCCGGTGACATCTTCCGCTCCTGCCAGACCAAGGACGCGCCGATCCGCGACTGGGTCAAGCTGGCCGTCACCCGTGCCCGCGCCACCGGCGTCCCGGCCGTGTTCTGGCTGGACGAGGACCGCGCCCACGACGCCGTCCTGATCGAGAAGATCAAGCAGTACCTCCCGGAGCACGACACGGAGGGCCTGACCATCGAGATCATGTCCCCCGAGAAGGCCACCGCCTACTCGCTGGAGCGCATCCGCCGCGGCGAGGACACCATCTCGGTGACCGGCAACGTGCTGCGTGACTACCTGACCGACCTGTTCCCGATCCTGGAGCTGGGCACCAGCGCCAAGATGCTCTCGGTCGTCCCGCTGATGAACGGCGGCGGTCTGTTCGAGACGGGCGCGGGCGGCTCGGCCCCCAAGCACGTGCAGCAGCTGGTCAAGGAGAACTACCTGCGCTGGGACAGCCTGGGCGAGTTCTTCGCGCTGGCCGCCTCCTTCGAGCACCTGGCCACCACCACCGGCAACGCCCGCGCCCAGGTGCTGGCCGACACGCTGGACCGCGCCACCGGCACCTTCCTCAACGAGGACAAGTCGCCGAGCCGCAAGCTCGGCGGCATCGACAACCGTGGCAGCCACTTCTACCTGGCCATGTACTGGGCCCAGGAGCTGGCCGCCCAGACCGTCGACGCCGAGCTGGCGGCGGCCTTCACCGGCCTGGCCAAGACCCTGGCCGAGCAGGAGCAGACCATCGTGGCCGAGCTCATCGCCGTCCAGGGCTCCCCGGTCGACCTCGGCGGGTACTACCAGCCGGTCGTCGCCAAGGCGTCCGCCGCGATGCGTCCGTCCGCGACGCTGAACGAGGCGCTGGCCACCCTGGCCTGAACCTTGCGGCACTGACGAAATCCCCGGGCTCCCGCTGGAGCCCGGGGATTTCTCGGTTGACCGGCGTCTCCCGTGCCGGTTGCAATGTCCAGCATGATCACCATGACTGCGCCCGTGTCACCTGGCCCTGACGGACTGTCGGTCCGCATCGGCGCCCTCGCCCCGCTCACCCGCCCCGGCTGGGCCGAGGCCGGGCACGACCTGCTGGCCGGTCTCGAACTGGCCGTCCGGGAGGTCAACGAGAGCGGCGGGGCCGGCGGCCGGCCGCTGGAGCTGCTGGTCCGGGACACCGCTGCCGACCCGCAGCGGGCCGAGGCGGCCGTGGCCGAGCTGGCCGGGCTCGGGGTGGCGGCGCTCGCGGGGGAGTACCACAGCGTGGTCGCCCGGCACGTCGCCGCGCGGGCGGACGCCCTGGGCCTGCCCTACCTGTGCTCCTCGGCCGTGCTCGACGCGCTCACCGACCGGCCGACGGACTGGGTGGCCCGGATCGCCCCGGCGCAGTCCCGGGGCTGGCGGCTGTACGCCGAGTACCTGCTCGGTGCGGGCCACCGGCGGGTGGCCGTGGCCGTCCAGCCGAGCGTCTACTGGGCCGCCGGGATCGGCATCCTGCGCGAGCACCTGGACGAGGTGGTCGAGCTGGAGGTCTCCGAGGGGCTGTGCGACGCCCTGGTGGCGTCCGGCGCGACGGCCCTGCTGGTCCTGGCCGGCCACCCGGAGCCGGCGGTGCCGGTGGTCCGGGCCGTGCGGGCGGACGAGCGGCTGGCGGGCCTGCTGATCGGGGCCCCGGCCGGGCAGCCCGAGCTCCCCGAGTGGGCGGAGCTGCTGGGCGAGACGGGGGCCGCCGTACCGTTCCTGCGCTATCTGCCCGAGCATTTCGGGCCGCTCGGTTCGCGGGTCGAGGCGGCGCTGCGCGAGCGGCTGGGGCGGGCGCCCTCCTTCGTGGCCTTCGAGGGCTACGACTCCGTGCTCGTCCTCGCGGAGCTGCTGCGCTCCGGCCTGACGTGGGCGGACGTCGCGGTGGCGGGCACGCGCGGGGAGATCCGGTTCGACCGGGTGCCCGGCATCGGTGTCTGGCAGTGGGCCTGGGCGCCGATCCAGGTGGCCGACCGGGATCCGGTGGATTCCGGCCGCTTCCGGGTGCTGGCTCAGTCCGTCCGGTAGCGGAAGGCCTCGCCGAGCGGGAACCGCTGCTCGGCCTCGGGCAGCCAGGAGGCCAGCACCAGGCCGGAGGGCAGGAACATCGGGGTGGGGAGCGCGTCGACCGGCACGCGCTCCCAGCCCGCGCAGGCGTGCGGCTCGAGGTTGCGCGCCGGGTCGTCGCTCGGCGGGGCCAGCACGGCGGCGGTCAGGCGGGGATGGCCGAGGGTGTGGTCGAGCAGCACGGCGAGGACGCGCATCCGCTCGGCGGGCAGCCTCAGCCCGGTCTCCTCGGCCAGCTCCCGGGCGGCGGCCTGCTCGAAGGACTCGCCCGGGTGGTCCACCTTGCCGCCCGGCAGGCTCCAGGTGGGCGGCTCGCCCGCCGTGGTGCGGCGGCCGATCAGGACGTGGCGGCCGTCGGTGCTGGGGACGATCACGCCTGCACCGATCAGAGCAGTCACGGCGGCAACCTCCGGCGAGTGGGTGTCACCGGAGGTTACCAGTGGTCACCAGGCGGAGGGCTTGAAGTCCTTGAGGAAGCAGCCGTACAGGTCCTGGCCCAGCTCGCCCTGCACGATCGGGTCGTAGACCCGGGCCGCGCCGTCGACCAGGTCGAGCGGGGCGTGGAAGCCCTCCTCGGCCAGGCGCATCTTGTCCGGGTGCGGGCGCTCGTCGGTGATCCAGCCGGTGTCCACGGCGGTCATCAGGATGCCGTCGGTCTCCAGCATCTCCTTGGCGGAGGTGCGGGTGAGCATGTTGAGCGCGGCCTTGGCCATGTTGGTGTGCGGGTGGCCGGCGCCCTTGTACGCGCGGCTGAACTGGCCCTCCATCGCAGAGACGTTCACCACGTACTTGCGCCGGGCCTTGGCCGCCGCGAGCGCCGGGCGCAGCCGGCTGACCAGCACGAACGGCGCGGTGACGTTGCAGAGCTGGACTTCGAGCAGCTCGATCGGGTCGACCTCGCCGACGGTCTGCACCCAGGTGTTGGTGTCGTGCAGGTCGGGCACCAGACCGCCCGCGTCGATCGCCGTACCGGCCTCAATCCGGGCCGGGGAGGCCGAGCCGGTGACCAGGGCGAGCGCGGCCACGTCGTCGGCGGTGAGCGCCTCGTGGGTGCCGGAGGGCTGGCCGGGCAGCATCGGGCGGTCCACGCTGCCGCTGCCGAAGCTGCCGAACACCTCGGAGGCGGGCAGCTCACCGGCGGGCAGCGGCGCCTGCTCGGCGGCGACCAGCTCGCTGTAGGCCTGCGGGGAGCGGCGCACGGTCTGCGCGGCGTTGTTGATCAGGATGTCCAGCGGGCCCTCGGCGGCGACCGAGTCGGCGAGGGCGACCACCTGGGCCGGGTCGCGCAGGTCGATCCCGACGATCTTCAGGCGGTGCAGCCACTCGGCGCTGTCCGGCATCGCCTTGAAGCGGCGGATGGCGTCCTTGGGGAAGCGGGTCGTGATGGTGGTGTGCGCGCCGTCGCGCAGCAGGCGCAGCGCGATGTACATCCCGATCTTGGCCCGGCCGCCGGTGAGCAGCGCGCGGCGGCCGGTGAGGTCCACCGAGGCGTCGCGGCGGCTGCGGTTGTCCTTGGCGCACGGCGGGCAGAGCTGGTGGTAGAACGCGTCCACCTGCACGTACCGGGTCTTGCAGGTGTAGCAGGAGCGCGGGCGCTCCAGTATCCCGGCGATCTCGGTGGTGGTGGCGGTGGTCAGGCCGAACACCCCGGCCGTCTCGTCGTCGATCCGCCCGGGGGCGCCGGTCGCGGTGGCGGCCGTGACGGCGCGGTCGTTGGCCGTCTTGCGGGCGCGGGTCTCCTGGCGGCGGCGCTGCTTGAGCGTGCGGAAGATGCCGCCGACCGCCATCCGGACCTTGATCGCGTCCGGGTGGTCGACCTCCAGCTCGTCCAGCTCGGCGAGCACGGCGAGCAGGAGCTCCAGCCGCTCGGGCGCGATGCCCGGGCCGTACTCGATCTGCTCCGCCGGGGTGTCCTGCTCCGTCATGCTCGCCGCTGCTTCCTCGTCCGCCCTGCGTGGTCCAAGGACGAACTGTACGGAGTGCCGGGCGGCGGGCCCAAACTCTGCCGGTGGCTGCACCGGGAGATATGGGTCTCAATCGTCATCTACCGGGTGGCGGCTCCTGCAGTGCGGCGAGCCGCTGCCGGTAGTCCTCGGGATCGATCTCGCCCCGGGCGAGCCGGTCCGCGAGCAGCTTGGCCGGGTCCTGGGGCGCGCCGGGCGGCTGCGCCGGCGGCTGCCAGCCGGTGGGCTTCGGGGGGCCGTAGTGGTGGCTCCCCGGGCGGTGCGACCAGAAGCGCACCAGTGTGATCAGCACCGCGATCAGCACCAGGCAGAGCAGGATCAGGGTGATCCCCGACAGCACCCAGACCCACCCGCCGTGGTGAGGACCGAACTGGTGGAAATGTCTCATCCTCACTCGCCTCCGCCTTCTACCTTCCCACCGTGGGATGAGAGTCGGCTAAGAGAGGCCGCTATGCTGCGCGAGTATGGGCGATCTTGGACGGCAGCTGGCGTACTGGGACGGCGCGGGGGCGGCGAAGACCTTCACCCACCCCGTGGAGCACGAGTGGCTGGCCGGGGTGAGCCGGGCGGCCAGGGTGCTCGACTACGGCTGCGGCTACGGCCGGGTGATGGCCTCGCTCGCCGACCACGGCTTCACCGAGCTCGCCGGGGTCGACCTCGCTCCGGCCCTGGTCGCCCGCGGCCGAGCCCTCCGGCCGGACCTCGCCTTCGACGTGCTGACCGACCCGCCCGCCGTGCCGCGCCCGGACGGGAGCTACGACCTGGTCCTGCTCTTCGCGGTGCTCACCTGCGTGCCCTCCGCCGCCGCGCAGCGCGAGCTGATCGCCGAGACCGCCCGGCTGCTGGCCCCCGGCGGGCTGCTCTACGTGAGCGACCTGCTGCTCCAGGAGGACGAGCGCAACCGGGCCCGCTACGCCGCGTACGCCGATGCGCACGGCACGCCCTACGGAGTCTTCGAGACCAGCGACGGCGCGGTCTGCCGGCACCACTCGATCGACGAACTCCGTTCGCTGCTCGGTGGGTTCGAGCTGGTCCGGGAGCGGCGGGTCGAGGTGGCGACGATGAACGGCCACGGCGCGCAGGGCGTGCAGCTGCTGGTCAGGGCCCGGTAGGGGCGCGGTCGAGGGTGAAGCCGAAGTACCGGGGGTAGGCGGCGAGGGCTTCGGCGGTGGTGAGCTCGGCCTGGGTGCGGGCGCCGGCGGGGTCGGTGGTGATCAGGAGGGTGCCGCGCAGGGTGATCCAGCCGCCGTCGGGGGTCGGGAGGGAGCAGGAGGGGGCGCCGGCGAAGGTGGAGTCGGGGGAGGTGGTCTGCCACCAGCAGGTGGGGGCGAAGTCCTCGAGCCGGTAAGGGCGTTGGTCGAGCTGGTACTGCAGTACGCCGTCCCGGTGAATGTCCAGGTCGCCGTCGGGGCGCTCGCTGATCGTGCAGGTGCCGACCGGGTCGGCCTGCGGTTCGCGGTCGTTCAGCCGCAGGGGGTGGCGGGTGAAGCGGCCGAAGCCGACGTCGACCAGCCAGGGCTCGTCCAACCGCACCCGCAGCGCCAGGTGGTCGAACGGCGGCCCGAGCTTCTCGTCGAAGAACACCCGGGCGCTGAGCAGTTCGACCTGGTACCCGAGCGCGGTGAGCAGCGCCGCGAACGCCCCGTTGACCTCGTAGCAGAAGCCGCCGCGCCGCCGGTCCACGATCTTGGCGAGGAGTTGCTCCTCCGCCAGCGAGACCGGCTCGCCGAGTTCGATGCTCAGGCACTCGAACGGGACGGCGAGCAGGTGTGCCTCATGGAGCCGCCGCAGCCCCGCGAGATCCGGTCGCGCGGGCCGCTCGGCTCCGATCCTGGCGAGGTACTGCGCCGCCCGCGCGTCGTCCATCTGCTGCTCTTTCCGAGGGGTCAGCCGGGGAGGCGGTCGAGGGTGAAGCCGAAGTGCTGCCGGTACGCGGCGAGGGCCTCGGCCGGGGTCAGCTCGGTCTCGGTGCGGGTGCCGGCCGGGTCGGTGGCGATCAGGCGGGTGCCGCCCAGGGTGATCCGGCCGCCCTCGGGGGTGGGGAGGGAGCAGGTCGGGCCCTTGGTGAAGTGGGAGTCGGGCGAGGTGGTCTGGTACCAGCAGGTGGGCACGAAGTCCCGTAGCTCGTACGGGCGTTGGTCCAGCCGGTACTGCGCCTCGCCGTTCATCGCGACGTCCAGCTCGCCGTTCGGGCGCTCGCTTACGGTGAAGCTCCCGGCAGGATCCTGCTGGGGCCGGCGGTCGTCCAGCCGCAGCGGCTGCCGGGCGAACCGGCCGAAGCCGACGTCGACCAGCCAGGGCTCGTCCAGCCGGACCCGAAGCGCCAGATGGTCGAACGGCGCGCTGGGCTTCGCCCCGTCCAGCACCCGGGCGCTGAGCAGTTCGACCTGGTACCCGAGCGCGGTGAGCAGCGCGGCGAACGCCCCGTTGAGCTCGTAGCAGAAGCCGCCGCGCCGCCGGTCCACGATCTTGGCCAGCAGCTGGTCCTCCGCCAGCGAGACCGGCTCGTCCAGATGGATGCTCAGATTCTCGAACGGCACGGCCAGCAGATGCGCCTCCTGCAGCCGCCGCAGCCCGGCCAGATCCGCCCGCTCCGGCCGTTCGGCCCCGATCCTGGCCAGGTACTCCGTCGCCCTGGTGGCGTCCATCTGCTGGTCCTCGTTCCGTGCTGCGGTCCTGCTGCGGTCCTGCTGCGGTCTTGGTGCGGGTGAACCGGGCGGCCGGTGCCGCTACGCCGCGTTGGCGGCGACCACGGTCCAGGTGCCGGCCGTCGCGTCGTCCAGCCGCAGGTCGAAGGTGAGGGTGATCGGCCGGCGCCGGTGTGCGTCGCCCTGGAGCACCTGCTCGGTCCGGCGGTCGACCTCGTAGTAGACGCCCTCGGCGTCGGCCGCGACGCGGAAGGCGATCGGGTCGCGCGAGAGAAGCGAGCTCACCTTGACCGAGGTGACGGCGGCGTTGCGCATGACGGTTCGATTGGCTGTGCGGACGGGGGTGAAGTCCAGGCTGCCGTCGTTCATGACCCACTCCTCGAGGAACCGCTCGATCGCGACCTCGAGCACCGACCGGTCGAACCGCCCGTCGAGCACGCTCAGATCGCCGACGGCGGCGTCGGCGTCCGTGCTCCAGGAGATGTTGGTGAGCGACAGGATGTCGCTCACGCCACCCGTGACCGCGGTCTTCCCGGCGACCTCGAGCACCGCCTCGCGGGCGACCTCCTTCTGGTCCCAGCCGTCCGTCTCGATGGCGTCGGTCAGGTGGTGCGCCCCCTCGGCGGCCTGCTCCACCGAGGACACGATCCACTCGCCGGCCGCGCTCTTGCGCAGCGTCCAGTACTCGACCGGGCGCGTGGATCCGTCCTTCCGCACGGCGTCCGGGCCGCCGTCGGAGCGCACGTAGTCGTTGAGCGTCGCGGTGATGCGGAAGGTGACGGTGTCGTTCAGCTCGCCCGCGCGGTTGGCCACGTTGACCAGCTCGACCACCGGGCCCGAGGTGATCTCCACGACGTTGACCTCGCCGCGCGACTCGTAGTCGCGCAACTCGTCGGCCCACTTGCCGTAGAGCACCGGGGACAGGATGTTCTGCAGAGTGGCGTGATCGTTCTCCGTCCAGGCGCGTTGGGCCGTCACGTACAGCGAGGCCGCGCGGCTTTCGAGCGCCGCGCGGTCGAAGCTCGCGTCGGTGTCGGCGAGCGCATCGACCCGGGCCCCTATCCGGGCGGCGCGCTCGCGGGCCTGCTCGTCCGCGCGGTGTGCGGCGCCGTCCGACGCCGTGTTCAGACCGTCCGCCCCGGCCGCCTTCCGCCGACGGGACCAGAGCCACAGGATCAGCAGCAGCACGAGCGCCACGATCACCAGCACCAGGATCCCGCCGCCGCCGTAGCCGCCGCCGAACCCGCCGAACCCGTGACCGGAGCCCCCGCCGGTGGACCCGTGGGACCCGCCACCGTGGCTGCCCCCGCCCCCGCTGAACCCGTGACTGCCGCCCCCACCACGGGCGTACGCGACGCCCGGGCTGCTCAGCGCGACGACTCCAGCGGCCACACCCATCAACCGACCGACACGCACCCGGGCCATCCCCAAAGAAGTCAGAACTGTTTCCCGGCAGCCTACAAGCCCGGTCACCTGCCCTTCGAGGCCGAGCTGCGGGGCTCACGGTCAGCGCCGGTCGGGCGCGCTCATGTCTCCGGTGGCGGGGGTTCCCTCGGCCAGTGCGTAGCGCAGGAAGACGGTGCCGACGGGGCTCGCGGCGGGCGGTTCGAGCAGGGTGAGGTTGGTGGGGACGGCGCCGGTGTCGAACACCTTCTTGCCGATGCCGAGCACGATGGGGTGGACCCAGAGGTCGAGGCGGTCGAACAGCTTCTCGCTCAGGAGGGTCTGCACCAGGTCGAGGCTCCCGACGACCCGTACGTGCTCGTGCCGCTCGCGCAGCTCGCCCACCGCGGCGCGCAGATCCGGCCCGAGCCGGGTGGACCGCGCCCAGCCGAGGTCGGGCGTGCCGCGCGAGGCCACGTACTTCGGGATCCGGTTGAAGAGCTCGGCGAAGGGGCTGTCCCCGGCCTGCGGCCAGTAGCCGGCGAAGATGTCGTACGTCCGCCGGCCGAGCAGGAGGGCGTCCGTCCCCTCGTAGGCGGCAGCGATCTGCGCCCCGGTGACCTCCTCGATCAGGGGTGCCTGCCAGCCCCCGAACGGGAAGCCCGCCGGGTCCTCGTCCGGACCGCCGGGCGCCTGCCCGACCAGGTCGAGGGTGGTGAACAGCTCGAGGTGGATGAGGCCCATGGCAGCCATGGTGGCCCCGCCGGCGCCGGGAGCCCGGTTCCGCCACGCCATGGTTTGGAGGTTCCTACAGGGCTGGTCGGCGGGGGGTGGACCACCCTTGTGCGGATCTTCAAGGTTGGGGCGTGAACTGGCTTTCGACCTGGGTATCCGTAAGGATTGACGGTTGGGTGCGGGGCGCCCGAGTGCGCCCCGCGGCACCGCCGCAACCGCGCCCGAGGTGTACCTTTCTCCCAGCCAGAGAGCCCTTTTCATGCGCTTCCTGAACGACCTCAAGCCCGCGTACGACCTGACGTAGAATTCTAATTGACAGTCATGTGAGGCTGGGGGTTCGAACGTTGGACAGGTACGGGTTGTACGAGCGGCTCTCGCGAGCCACCGAGGCGAGCACGTCGATCGAGCGTCAGGACGAAGCCGCCCGGGCGGAAGTGAAGCGCCGCGGCGGGCGAGTGGTTGGCGCCTTCGTCGACGAGGGTGTCTCCGGGGCACTCCCGCCGATGGACCGCCCCGCGATGAAGGAGCTGCTCCAGCAACTCTCAGGGATGGACGCGGTGATGGTCTGGAAGATCGACCGGATCGCCCGGTCCTTCCTGGGCTTCGCCGAGATCGTCAAGGAGTTGGACAAGCACGGAGTCGCCTTGGTGTCGGCGACCGAGCCCATCGACATGACGGGCCCGACCGGTCGAGCGATGGCTCAGATGATCGCAGTCTTCGCTGAGTTGGAACGCGAGATGATCAAGGCGCGGGTCGCAGACTCGATGCGGAAGGCGAAGGAGGAGAACCGCTTCCACGGCGGGCGTATCCCTTACGGCCTCACTGTGGCCGACCACCCGAGCGGCAAGGGTCGGGTGCTGGTGCGGGACACTCACGCGGTCGGGGTACTTCGGGAGGTGCTGCTCTGGGTTCTCGAAGGAGCGACCATGGCGGAGTGTGCCCGGCGACTGAACGACCGTAAAGAACCGACGAGCCGACAGCGTGGCGCCGTACTCAAGGGGTTGGCGAAGGCCGAGGCCGCGCAGTGGCGAGGAGTCTCGCTGAAGCGGATTCTCGCTTCACCCACGATGCTCGGCCATCGACCGGTTCCCGGCGGAACAGTGCAGACGAATGATGACGGGCTGTCTGTGCTTGTCTGGGACCCGGTCTTCAGCCGTGATGAGTGGGACGCTCTCCAGACATGCCTGGCCGAACTCGAGCAGGGCCCCCGTAAAGCACCGGCCGCCTCGCACTGGCTGTCCGGTTGCCTGAAGTGCTCGGTATGCGGCGGCAATCTCAAGCAGTGGGTCTCGGGGACGGGCTTGCGGGCGTTCACCTGCAGGGGTCGGGAGACTGCCTCGCACAGCCCGTCGGTCTACGTTCCAGCCGACCTGGTGGCGGACTGGGTGCGAGAGCAGTTCCCCGTCGTCTACGGCATCTTGCCGGAGGTGGAACGGCGATGGGTCCCCGGAAGTGATGCCTCCCGCGAGCTGTCGGAGGTTCGGGCTGCGATCAGGCGCCTCCGTGACGACCGGGACGTAGGCCTCTTCGACGACGACGAGGACGACTATCGGGAACGGATGGCCCGCCTGGTAGAGCGCCGGAAGGTTCTTCAGACGGTCCCTCAGGTCGAACCCCACTGGGAGGAGCACCGCACCGGACGATCTCTTGCCGAGGTGTGGTCCGGTCTCTCGGACGAACGGCGGGGTGCCCTGATGATCGAGTATGGGCTTGCACTATGGGTTGACCCCGCTCCTACCAAGGCGAAGAACACGCCCGTCAACTCGCGTGCCCAGTTCGGGCCGTCCGCACCTGCGGAGGACGCCCTGGCCGCCATCGCGTACGCGGAAGGCATCTGCTAAACGCGGCGTTCGCGCGGGCTCAGAGTCGAAGGCCCTGCGGGGTGTTCCGCCGCCGGCGGTGCGACAAATGCCCTGGCCTGACTGTGAGAGGAGACTCTCAACGGTGCAGCAAGAGGGCAGGTCTGGCTGACAGCGGGATGCTGAACGGAAAATCGGACCTCAGCCGGGCAGGGTGGCAGCGTCCGTTTCGCGGAGCGGAACGGACATCCGGTGAGTCGGATGGTCAGGCTG